>JAYUSJ010000102.1:0-6555 GCA_043755735.1 Verrucomicrobiaceae bacterium
CCCTCACGAGGAAGCTGTTGTTCGTCGCATCGTTGTCGCCCGTTGTCGTCGTCGCTCCGAATGCAAACGTGTAGCTGTTGCCCGTGTTCGTCGTCGTCACCGCAGGCACCGTTCCGTTAAACGCATTCGTCAGCGATCCACCCGCCGCCGTCTGCACCGCCACGCTCACAAAATTAAGGCCCGCGGGCAGGTTGTCCGTCACCGCAAGTCCGTTCGTCACGCCCTCGGGCAGCGTCACGAGGATGTCATACGTCACCGTTTCGCCGATCGAATACGTTGTGTCCGACGGTGTCAGTTTATCCACCACCGGACGCGCCAACACAAAGTTCGCCGCCGTTCCGCTTCCGCTGTAATCATTGATCCCGCCGCCGCCTGTGCGCTCGTTCGCATTGACTCCAGGCGTGCTTGTCCACGTCACCGTCGTGCTGTTGCCAACGGTCGATCCCGCAGGCGCGGTCGATGCGACCGTTGCATTGATCGTCACGGTCGCGCTGGCACCAGCGGCGATCGCGTCGAGCACGATGTTCACGTTGTTTCCGGAAGTCGTGTTTGTCGTGATCGTCGCGCCGCTCACGCTCAGCGAACCAAAGGCCAGTGTGCTTGCGAGCACGTCGGCGACGTTGATGTCGTAGGCTGTCGCGTTGTTGGCCGCGGCGTTCGTGATTGTGATGGTGTATTGCACCGCATCGCCCGCATCGGTGCCGGTGACGGTGAGCGTTTTTGTGACGCCAAGCACGGGCTCCACGAGGGTGGAAGTGATCGTGTTCGAGTTGCCACCGTGGGCATCGGGCCCGCCGACGCCGTCCTTGTCGAGCAGCACGCTGAACGTATTTGGCAGCGAACTCGCGGCCTGGTTGGCGACTTCGTTGACGACGACCGCCTGAAACTCAATCACGACAGACTCTACTGCGGCGGTGGTGTCGGTATTCGTGAGGTTTCCGAGTTTAAAGAACACGTCGGACCCGCTGGTGTAGGTATCGACGTTGGTGGTCGAGTTGTTCGACACTGCGGCATCCGGCATCGCGAAGGTCGGCGTGCCGACGCTCGTCTGCGCGAGGCCTGCGCCGCTGAGCGTGCTGGATGTCAGCTGCCCGGCAGAAGACACGAGCGCGACGACGGCCGTTCCATTGATAAACTGGAAGCCCGCAGGCAACGCATCCTGGATCTGGAAATCGGTGAACGTCCCCACCGGGATGGTGGCCACGAGGCGGAACGTCGCAGTTTCACCGACGACAAGGTTCTGGCCGGCCGTGCCCGCGACGTTTGTGGACTGCAGCGACTTCGTGAGATTAAAGGTCGGTATCTCACCGAAATTATTCGCCGTGCTGTTTGCCACCGCGGCAAGGACGATCGGTGGAGAGATGACATCCGTCGTGTTGCTTCCCCCAATCACGACGCCCTCGCGGGCATCGAGACCATCCGTGTAATCAAGCGGCTGCGTCTCGGTGATTGTGTATCCCGAGGCGTTGCTGGCTGCCAGGTTTGCGAACGAGTAGTTCCCGTTTGCATCCGTGATTGCAGTCCGATTCACCGCGTTGCCGCCGGCGTCCACGCCAGTCAGGGTCACGGTTACACCGGCAATGCCGGATTCCCACGCCTGCTGGCTACCGTTGTTGTTTGCGTCTCCGTAGATGGTTCCAGAAATCGAGCCGCCGCGCTCGCCGAAGTTGTTGGCTGGCTCCATGTCGCCCGGTGCAAGGACGATACCCGAGATGACGTTGGGCCCGCCACCGCTGCCGGGGATGACGACCCCCTCGCGCGATTCCAAACCATCGCCGTATGCCGCCGGCTGGGTCTGCGTGACGGTATAACCTGCGCCGTTGCTCTCCTTCAAATCCGTGAACAAGTAATTCCCCAGCGCATTCGTCGTCACCACCTTCGAAACTGCGGCTCCAAGAATGTCGGTGCCTGTCAAAGTCATCGTCACCCCGGCAATTCCGGGCTCGCCGATGTCCTGATTGCCGTTGTTGTTCGAATCGACGTAGGCCGTGCCGCTCACCATGCCGCGGAGGGCCACGCCGCTCGTGGCGGGGAGCCTGAAATTCTGGTAGGCAAGTTGTGCCGCATTGAAGATTTCCAGCGTGCCGCTGGCCAATCCGGTTCTGATCGTTACATCGTAAACGATGGTCGTCGTCGAGCCGGGTGCCATCGCGGTAATCGAGAAGCCGCCCTCGTCCAGCGGGAATGCCGTGACGCCGGAATCAGGAATGGAAACAGGCCCGCCGCCCTGATTAATAAACGAAGTGCCTGCCACGTAGCTGACCTGCGTCAGCGGCAGATTGTCGGTGACCACCGCATTGTTGATCGGTTCCGTGCCTAGATTGCGAACGCGCAGGGTGTAGCGGAGAGTGTCTCCCGAGTTGTAGAATCCATCTCCATTCGCGTCGCCGCCCGGCGCAAAAGTCACGAACTTATAAAACTCCGGTGCCGGCAGGCCCGGGACCACGGTTCCAGCATCAAATCCAGGCGCCCCTGCGGGTGCTACGGTGTCCTCTCCCCATGCGACGCTGATGAGCGTTCCGTTATTTGTAAACAACCGCATGCCCGAAGCGTCGCGATCGCCCGAAGTGTCAAAAACCCGCTGCGTCTGGAGTCGGGCGAGGGCAAACGACTGGTCGTAGCGACTTCCAGTCACGGGATCGAGAAGCGCACCGGTTGTGGGGTCGCCGTCGTTGTCCACGAATACAGTTGTTGCAGCGAGCGGCGTCACCCACACAGGGCTGCCATTCACCGTTGAGGACGAGGGCGGGATCGCACTGTTTGCCACACCCAGCGCGACGACTGCAAATTGCGACAGGGCACCCGTCGGCTGCAAGCTGAAGCCCCAATCGTGCGCCGATCCGACGCCCAGCGTATCGTGCGCACCCGCCGCCACGAACACCTGCCCGCCGGGAGTAAAGAGGCGCGTGCCCGTATCTGCGGGCACGACGAAAAACTGCCCGGTTCCAGGTGCAACCGACGGAAGACTGCCCGACGTAGTCCGCGTTTCAAAATTAACGGTGATCGCTGCGGCATTCGGATTGTAAACAAACAGCGCGATATCATCGCCCGTATCGCCGACCGGCGTAAAATAGTCATTAGACAACTGGGAATCCGAAAAAAGCGAGTAAGTCCTGGTTGCGAAGCTAGCTCCGTCGTTGCCGGTGAACAGCACGGCCTGCACGGGCTTATTGGCCACTACGCGACCGCCCTGGAGAACGTTCGTAGTGGATACAACACTCTGCCCCTGATTGAGCGTTACCGTCTGTTCAAACGACCCGTTCCTGTCCGCATCAATTTGAATGACGGTATTATCCTGCGAAGCTTGGACGAAAAAGAAATCGTCCGAATACATGGTCGTCACTCCGCCGGGCAGAGTCGTGTTCGCACCCACAGGCGCGGTGAATGCCGTGCCATAGTAGCGAGTATCGCGCACCTCGACCGCGGTCGAAATCACCGACCCAGTCGGCAGCGGGATTTCCGCCCTCGTAATTATAAGCGTCTTGCTAGAGCCAATCTTGTCCGCACCATCGAAGAAGGTGGTCGTCGAGACACGCGGGAGGGCGACTGTGTTGCGAAGCGTGATGACCTGCCCGGCGCGGATCGCAGGGTCCGTACCCGGAGCGGCTCCGGGAGGCGCACCGTTGGAGGCATCGCCGTCGCCCCAGATTTGAGTTCTCGCCGTGCCAGTCGTCTGCAGCGGGAAGTCGAGATTGGTCTCATACCCGTTCTCCCAATGGTCATAATAAATGATCGTGTTGCTCTCGGTCGCCGCGATCGAGATGATCGAGTCCATTCCTCCCGACCCGTCCACCGTGTTACGGATCGCCTGCATCGCGGTGAGCACCGCCTGCTCCGGAAGCGGGATAAAGAATGTCTGCACCGTAGGATCAGCCAGCAGCCCCCTCCACTCCTGCCGCCCGGCGCTGCTCAATGCGATGCCAGCGGAAATGGGCCCCGTTTGCTCCTCGAGAATCCAGTCGCCTCCCAAATCGGAACTGCCCGTGAGATCATTCGAAGCCGCCACATCCGCGCCCGTAATCCGCGCAAGCAGCCCTGCCGCAGCAAGCCCGCCCTCACCGGCTCCGAAGTTGCAACCGTAAATCAGCAAATCACCGTCGGCACTCAACGCCCGTCCGATCGACTCCAGTGCAGAAGCGTACTGCCCCTGCATGCTCGTCGTCGTCAGCGTCGAACTTCCAAACGACAGCGAGGCTTCGCTGCCATGAGAGATCAAATGAATCGCATCAATCCCCGACCGGCCTTCGAGCGCCTGGGCGATTTGCAAAACACCATCTTGATTCGACTGCAAAATCACCACCTCGATGCCCGCATTCAAACCCTGAAGCAGCGTCTGGTGATTGGCCACGGAAGGATCAACGAACACGATTTCGCGACGCTCATCCGCAGTGTTTTCCGGCGCGGCGGGCGCGGGCGTTTCTCCAGTGGCACCGCCATCGCTCGCGGCGGGGGCGTCAGCTCCATTCGGCGCGCTCGCCTGGGCACTGTACTGGACGACTGAGACCTCCTGCTCAGGCAGGGCATTCGGGTCAACGACTGGCGCGGCATCGCATAAAATGCGGTCTTCGAACGACTCAAGAAGAAGAGATTTACGGCGACGTTGAGGGCTGGGTGTTTTTTTTCGCGGCATATTAAAGTTGCGGTTCTTATGAAAATTATTTCAGCAAAAAGAAGGAATGTCGCTCGTTGCGACACTCGTGCAGGACGCCTTTTGCTCTGCCGAGAAAAGCGGAAGACTCGCAGTTTTGCAAATTATCATTCGGAAAAAATGAGGTTGCAATCCACGCATTCAGGCGCTTACACAAAACCAGCGGAACGGAGCTCCAAACCAACCAACCGCAAAACCATGCTTTCCATGCGCTCATTCCAGCCCTATATCCTGACCATCGCAATCGCGTCGCTGACGCCGTCCGTTTTCGCCGCCGAAGTCGAAAAACAACTGCCCGAACGCTGGGAACGCAACGACCGCGAACAATCGCTGATGGGAGATTTCCAGCAGGACATTTCGCGCATTCCATCCAAGCCGCGCCGCTTCGCATCCACACCCGCATCTGAGAGAATGCCCGGTGATTTTTCGCCATGGTGGATTCGCGGACAGGGCCAGACGATCGGCAGCAAGACGCGCGGCCAGGGCATCACTCTGGAAGATCTCTACGTCCGGGCGATCCGGAATTCCAACCAGATCCGCGTTTTCTCCGACCTCCCGCTCATCCGCGAGACGGGCATCCAGGAGGCCAAAGGCGCGTTTGATACGAATACCTTCGTCTCCGCGATGTTCGACCGCAAGAACGAGCCGGTCGGCAACACCCTCACCACCGGCGGCGCAAATCGGTTTAAACAGGACGAATGGTCGTTCGAAGCGGGCGTCCGCAAAAAATTTGTGACCGGCACCGAAGTCACCGTCTCCCAAAAGCTCGCCCGCACGGACAACAACTCCATTTACTTCGTCCCGAATCCGCAGTCGCGCGCGACACTGGAGCTCAGCATCGTCCAGCCGCTCCTCAAAGGCGCAGGCATCGGCTACAACCGCTCTATTATAGAGATCGCGAAAATCGACTCCGAAGTCGCGATGTCCGAATTCATCCGGCAAAGCGAAAGCCACCTCCAGGAAATCGCCCGCGCCTACTGGAGCCTCTACGCCGCGCGCGTCACGTATCTCCAAAAGCTGAAACTCCTCGAAGAAACCGGCAAACTCGCCGACGAGATCAAAGCCCGCGTCAACCTCGACACGCAGAGCAACCAGCTCTTCCGCGCCCAGAGCGCCCTCGCCGGACGGAAAGCCGACCTCATCCGCTCCGAGGCCGCCATTCGCAACGCGCAGGACCGCCTTCGCAGCCTCACGAACGATCCCGACCTCATGCGCAATCCCGACGTCGAGCTCATCCCGCGCGATCATCTCGTGCTCAACGGCGACATGGTGGACGCCCAGGGAGCCGCCCGCATCGCACTGGAAACACGGCCCGAAATCAACCAGGCCTTCATGCAACTCCGCGCCGCAACGGTCCGCGCCGACATGAGCAAAAAGGAACTCCTCCCCGAGCTCAACCTCGTCCTTAAAGGCGCACTCGGCGGCCTCGACGACGGCAACTACGGCACCGCGTGGACCAATGAATACAACACCGGCGGACCCGGCTACGGAGTCGGCCTCGTCTTTAACTACCCCATCGAAAACAACATCGCCAAAGCGCGCCACGAACGCCGCCTTATCGAGCTCCGCCAGCAAATCAACCAGGTGAAAACCACCGTCGATAGCGTCGTCCTCGAAGTGCAAATCAGCGCCCGCGAAGTCGGCACCAGCTACCGCGAAGCCCTCGCAAAATACTCTACGGTAAGAGCGTATGGCGAAGACATCGCTACGCTCGAAGCCCGCCGCACCATTCAGCCATTCTCAGACCCCGCGGTCGCCGCCATCATGGGCCCCGAAGCGACTAAAACCGCACAAGCCACGCAGACCACGGACTACATCGACCGCATGCTCGACGCCCAGGATCGCCGCGCCACCGCCGAGGAGGAATTCATCCGCTCCGCCGCGAACTACCAAGTCTCGCTCGTGAA
>JAYUSJ010000103.1:0-6528 GCA_043755735.1 Verrucomicrobiaceae bacterium
CCTCGTATTGAGTCTCCCGCTGGCTGCGGCACTGGCCAGCTCTTTGTCTGGTGCTTGATCGGTCAGTGCGTAGGCGATGGCGTAACTGGCATCGCGCGGCGAAAGCATCCTGCGTCCGTGTGGATCGGCTTGCCCGGATCCAAATTCCTGTCGATAGGCAAACTCCGTCGAGAGGATCAAAGTCTGTATCAATTTCTGGACGGCCTTGAGCTTGCCGAGCTTGGTCACGTAGGACTTCGATAGCGCCAGATACTCCTGCGCTTCATCGGCGGTGGGCGGGCGTTGCAGGATCTGCACGGACAACTGGCTCACGAGTTCAGAGAGGAGTTTGTCCGATGGCATTCCCGCCGCAGTGCGTTCACGCTCGAAGTCCTGCTCCCAGCCAGCCACGCATTTCTTGATGATGTCGGAGTAACGATCTCCTTGCTTCCGATGCTTCATCACCGATTCGCGGATAGCTTCTTTTTCTGGAGCGGACAGCGGCTTGTGGATTGCGGGTTTGATCTTTTGTTTCCCCGTTTTTACCAGCTCGCGAAACTCTGGAAGATAGTCCCTGAGCAGAGCCATGCGTCCCTGAATGGTCCGCTCGTGATCGCCGAAGTTGAACCATGTTCGCTCGCACAAATCCCGGAACGCGTCGTCAGACAGCTTCGCGTGTTCGGGCTCCAGAAGAAACTGATACACGGTCGTCTCAGCCTCCAAATCTTTCAGCATGTTCTGCGCAACATGGATGGGGGCTTTTTTGTAAACTTCGCCCTTGGCCAGCGGCTCCGGCGCCTTCAGTTCCACCCGCTTGAAAGCCGGAAGCAGTGCCGCGTTTTTGCCGCCGAAATATTCATCGCAAAGCTTGGCGATGTTGCTTTCCAAAAACGCGCGGCGCTCGGTCAGCGTCGTGTTTTGCCGGTCTTCGAGCGCCATGATTTCATTGATGGCGGGAAGGAATTTGCTGCCCTTGCGCTTCACCAGATTGTCGGTGATGAACTCGGAAGTCTTCTGCGCATTCGTCAACATGCTCGAGAGATGCCCGCCCGTCAGATCCTCGTTCGCGTAGTATCGGACTCCCGATGTGTTGGGCAGGAGAAAGGGATTGGTCAGGCCAAGACCCTGAATCTTATTGCTGCCGAAGACGGCTGCAGGTTTGCCGGCACGCTTGCCCGTCGTTTTCTGTTCCAGCATCTGCTGGAACTTTGCGTTGAAGATGTATTCGCTGATGAGCCACCGGCGGTCATAAGTGAATCCAGGCAAATTCTTGTTTGCGCCGGAGAACAGCTTCTCGTGATTCACGTAATTGCCGTATTCCGGCTTCTGCAATTTGTCCTCCAACGTGGAGGCATTGTGTGCGCCGAGTTCCTTTGCGAACAGCGCGAGGATAGTATTGCGCTCGACATCGCCGGGCTGCTTCTTCGCCTTGGGCGGCATGTGCTGAAAATAGAGCTGCTCCTGCATCCTATTGAGCAAATCCAACCGCTTCGCCGTTTCCAGCTCGCTCAAGTTATCCAGCCGCACATCGCCTTTCTGCGTGTCTGCGTCGTGGCACGAATAACAATAGTTTTCCAACAAAGCGCCAGTTTGAGGCGGGATAAGAAACGGCTGTGAGGAAACTGTCTTCTCGCTGCGGGGTGCGGCGAAGCTGACAGGACATGCGCTCAGCAGCGCGGCGGATACTCCTGCAATCAAAAGCGCTCTTCTCATTGGATAAATTGCCCCACGGCTCTCATTCACGATTCAGAGCAAACATCGTAGGCGTTTCTTAGGGCTGAGGGGTGGCGGACATGGCGATGCGGACACAGCGTTGTCATCACGGCGCGGTGACTACGAGCCGGACATACCGGGCGGTGCCGAGTGGCGTGGGGAATGTGTAGGTGACTTGGTTGCCGGTGATGGTGACGGTGCCGCCGGTGGATTCCGGCGTCCATGCTTCGGTGAAGGAGGTGCAGGTCTCGATCCAGTAATCGGTGCCGTAGGTGCCGGGGTAGTCGGCGGATTTTGTCCATGTGATGCTGAAGGACGCTCCGGCGGGGACCACGACGGGCAGCGGGGTGTAGCCGGTGGTGATGCCGGTGCCGCCGAGGAAGAATTCGATTCCGTTGCTCACGCCGTCGCCGTCGTGATCGAGATTCATGCTTTGTCCGGCGGCGGCGTTGGCGGTTTGCCACGAGGAGTAGCCCGCACCGGTGATGACAAGCTCAAGCGTCGTGCCGGTGATTTGCAGCGCTGCGTTGAGTGTGCCGATGTTGCCTGTGAGATTTGCGGTGTCGAGCAGGCCGGTGATGCTGCCGCTGTTGATGAGCGGATACGTGCCTGCGGTGAGTCCGCCGATATTAGTAAAGGCGAAATCGGAGAAGCCGAGGACGCCCGAGCCGATGGTGAAATTACCGGCGACGGCGAGTTTGTCGCTCGCTTCGGGGGCGGCGAGATCGAAGCGGAGTTTGCCGGACGTGGCGGCTGCCATCGCGGAGATGTCGAGATTGCCGCCGATCGATAATGTTCCTGCGGAAACGCCGGGGGCGATGCTGCCGGTGGCGGAGACGTTCACATTTCCGCCGACGGTTCCGGTGCCGCCGAGTGTGCCGCCGTTGACGGTGACGTTGACGGTGACGTTGACGGTGACGTTGCTCGACGCATGCAGCGTTCCCGGGCTGTTCACCAAAAGCGTGCCGGCGTTGATATTGGTCGCGCCAGTGTACGTGTTCGCCCCGGAGAGTGTGATGGAGCCAGTGCCGGTTTTGGTCAACGCGACGGTGCCGGGGCCGGCGTTGGTGTTGTTTGCGATGATGCCGGAGAAGACGCCGCCGGTGGCGTTTCCGGAGCCGATGGTGAGTGTGGCGGCACCGCTGCTGTTGTTGCCAATCGTCGCGTTGTCGGAGCCGGTGAGGTTGCCGATGGTGGGGTTAAAATTGGCGAGGTTGAGCAATCCGCCGTTGAGGGTAAGCGGCACGGCGGTGTTGCCGAGAGCGGACGCGTGGCCGAGCTGGAGCATTCCGTTTTGAATCGTGGTGCCGCCAGCGTAGGTGTTGTTTCCGGCGAGGATGAGATTGCCGCCGCCGGTCTTGATGAGGCTGCCGGTGCTGCTGGAAATGACGCCGTTGATTTTCGCCCACGAGTTCGCGAGTGCGCCGCTGCCGCTGGCCGCGAGCACATTGATGGTGCGGGCTGCACCGTTGAGATTGATGCCGTTGTCGAGGGTTACCTGACCGTAGATGGTCGGTCCCATGTTGTCGGCGGGAGTGAGGAATTTGAGCGAGGTCGGGTTGAAATTTGCGCTGCCCCAAGTCAGGACGGAGAGCGACGAACCGATTCTCCAAGTCGAGTTGGCGTTTCCGCCGCCAAAGCCGCTGTCGCCGAAAATCTGGATCTGATTATCGTTCGTGCCGAGGCCGGTGAACGTGGTGGTGGAGCGGTAATAGTCGGTCATCATGCCGCCGTTGAGGGTCACGTTGCCTGCGGTTTTGACGTTGCTCGAAATCATGACGACACCGCCGTTAATCGTCGTAGTGCCGGTGTAAGTGTGGACGGGTATAGCGCCTGAGCCGAGAATGAGCGTGCCGGAGCCGCTCTTCACGAGGCCTCCGCTGCCGGAGATGACGCTGGCTGCATTGTTCAATGTGACGCCGCCCGTGCCGCTGACGTTGAGCGCATTTGCGCCGAGGCTAATGCCAGCGCTGATGTTCAATGTGGAGCTGGAATTATTCGTCCATGTTTGTGGCGCGGCGAGGGCGAGCGGGCTGATGATCGTCGCGCCGCCGGAGCCGCTATTTTTCACGATGCCGTTGGTCAAAGTGATGGTGTTGCCAGCGGTGCCGAGCGTGTAGGTGCCGGAGAATGCGTTGAAGTTGAGCGCGTTGACCGCGGTGGCGGAGGCGAGTGTCACTGCGCCGCCGGAGCCGCTGTTGCCGAAAGTTGCGACTGCTCCGGATACCCAGGCTGTGTTGATGCCATCGTCGCGCCACTGGCCGGCATTGAGCCATGCGCCGCCGCCGTCGGTGTGACTGGAGCCCGCTCCGTTGGAATCCCAAACGAGGGTGATGCCGATTTTCACCGTGGTCGTCGCGACGGCGGTTTTGCTGGCGGAGTCGGTGACGCGCAGGCCGATGGTGTTTTGTCCAATGACCATGCCCCACGTGGAGCGCAGCGCCGTCTCGGGGATGGCGGCCGGTGTGACGCCGGAGACATCGCCGTAGGTGCCATCGTTATTGAGGTCCCAGTCGTAGGCGGTGATCGTCTGGAGATGCGATGGGATGGACGCAGAGCCGTCGAGCGAAAGCGAGTTTTCAAGCGGCACGGAGTAAGGCCCGCCGGGGATTGCGACGGGGTTGCCCTGAATCGCCATGAAGGCCCAGACCGTGTCCGAATTGATGCCGTCAAACGGATTGTCGGAAAGGTCGGTGACGGCCCCCGCCGCGATGTGGATGGCGTAGTTTTTCCCGACGACGAGATTGGCGGTCGGGTTGAGGATGAACGCGTTTCCGGCGACGGTGACGGCGGCATCCGGCAGTGTGAATATCGTCTCGGTGGCATCGGTCAGATTTTTGAGAGTGATGGTGCCTGCGCCGACCTTGATGGGTTCATCGAAGGTGACGACGAAATTGGTGCTGAGGTCGCCGACGAGCGCGTTATTGGCAGGGCTGAGCGTGACGACAGTCGGATCGACGACGTCTGGCAAATCCTCGGTCGTAGCGGACGCAGAAGCCGAATATGCGGTCGTGTTTTGTGCCGTGCTCTTGTCGCGGGTGCGGACTTGGTAGGTGTATTGCGTGAGGTGCGTGAGCCCTGTGTCTGTGTAAGTGTTGCCGTCCTGCCAGCCGCTGTCGTGGCCGGTCACGGTGAGGTTTTGGAAATAATACTCCACGCCGCTGATGTCGCTCACGGGAATCGCCGTCATGGTGACGGAATCCCAGCCTTCGGCTTCGAGCGGAGTGAGGAAGCCGGGCGCGGGGCTGGGCGGTGTGACATCGCCGCCGCTGGTGAGGTTTGCAGTGGCGGTGGCGGACCAGTCCGTTTCGTTCAGCAATCCATCGCGGGCCTTGACGCGGTAGGTGTAGGACTGGCCTGCGGTGAGGCCGGTTTGCGTCCATGCCGGGGCGCTGAGCCAGTTGCTGTTCGTGGCGGTGGTGGTGTTTTCAAAATAGTATTGAACGGGGCCCACGGGTGCGATTGCCGATGTCGCGGTCATGCCGATGGAGGACGCCGTGGCTGCCGACGGAGCGATGACAAAACTCAGCGGGTTCGGTGTAAATCCGGTGGGGAAATACATCGCGACAAGCTCATCCACACGCGCGCGAATTTCGGCGGCGCAGCCTTCGACATACTTGGAGCCGACGGTGATCGTGGGACGAACACTGGGGTTGTTGGTGCCGTCGGCGTCGAGGGTTTCGTCCCACTGCATTGCGTGGTCTGTTTCCTCCCAAGCACCCGCAACACTTGGCTTTTTGCTCCACCAGCTCATCGCGAAGGATCGGAAAGCGGCGTTGTCTGCCGGGACGATGGATTTGTAATGGAGGAGTCGATCGCGGATCGCGATGTCGGGGGTGAGATTTTCAGCGGCGAGAGAGGCGGCGAGGGCAGCGGGGTTTTGCGGGTGAATGCCCCAGAAGTGAAAGAGCGGGCGGATGTCCTTGCCGACGTGGCGCGAGAGGCGCAGCAGCAGGGCGTCATTGCCTGTGCTGTAGGAGACATTGTTGGCATCGTCCTGCATGAACGATTTCCAAAAATTGTCCAAGGGCGTCCAGCCGTAGAGCAGCGCGATGTCCATGAACTTCGCGTGGCCCTTGTGCTGGTATTGCTTCTCCAACTGCTGCATCGGGATTTCGTTCGGGGAAAAACTGAAGACGCACATCCACGCGATGGCGGTGGTGTCGATGGTGACAAATGAATTGCCGCCGCCAAACGAGCCGTTCTGAGCCTGATCGAGCGTGCGTCCGAATCCGCGGTGGAGCATCGCGGGCTGGAGCAAATTGACGTTGGACTCGCTCTCTCCGCCAAACTTCGGGAAGCCGTACGCGTGGCCTTGTTCGTGAAACTCGATATTGGACGCAGTGAGCGTGGTGTTGGGCCCGCGGACGAGGTAGTTGCCGGCGTAGCCGACGGGGCTGACTTCGGAGTTGACGTTGGAGGTGACGTTCACCGCCGGATAGCCGGGCGCGTGGACGGCGGAGCGGAGGATGACGTCGCTCTGGCAATACATGGTCTCCTTGCCGCGATTGCGCGGGAATCCCATGAGATCGTTGATGGCGTCCATGGCCTTGTCCCAATCCACCATGAGCTGCTCCGCCTGCGCGCCGGTCATGTTGTAAACCCACTTGCGGGGCACTTGGAACATGAACTTTTCCGACTGGAAATCGACCCACGGCGCAGGATTGGTGCGTTCGATTTCCCACTCGGCAGCCGTGGTGGTGTGGAAGCTTTTCGCCGAAAAATAAGGCGAGCGAACAGTAACGGTGGCCAAGTTCCTAAGTCAAAGCGAAGCATAGGAAGCGGCGAGAGCGGCGAGAGACTCGTGCCAAGGAACGCGTAAAAAGAGACGTGTAT
>JAYUSJ010000104.1:0-21823 GCA_043755735.1 Verrucomicrobiaceae bacterium
AGCATGATGGAGCGGTGCGAGATACTTTTGTCGCCGGGCACGCTGATTTCAGCGTGGATGGCAGGTGCGCGGCGAATCTTCCAGTCGGTCATTTCGGAAATTTAATTTGGTCTCGGGTCTGCTTCGCAACGGCGAGAAAATTCTGCAATTTCTCCTGTCCTCCGGCTTGCTCGACCCGTTCAAGGGTTTGGCGGAAATCGTTGAGCTTTGCAATCATCACGTCGATTGCATCGAGAATTGATGCGCGATTTGCCTGCAAAATGCCGGTCCAGAGCTCCGGCGGACCGCTCGCCACGCGAGTTGTGTCGCGAAAACCCGGCCCTACGACTTGAAAGGCGCGCTCGTTTTTCTCCGCGACGGCGCGGACCAAATTCCCGGCGACGATGTGGGGAAGATGGCTGATTAAAGCAACGCATTCATCGTGCTCGCGCGGATTCATCAAAACCACGCGGCAGCCGAGTGATTCCCAGAAAGCCTGTGTCGTGGGGCAGGGGGCTGTCATGATACAATTCGTCCCCGAGAAAAGCCCAGGCTCGGCGGCGTCGATTCCCGACTCGGCTTTTCCGGCCATCGGGTGGCTGCCAACGAAGCGACATTTGCCGGCAAAAATTGGTTCGAGTTCTGCAATCACACAATCTTTTACGCTGCCCACATCCGTCACGATGCACCCTGACTTCACAAAGGTCGCGATTTCAACCGCGATGCCGCCCATGGCGTCCACGGGCACGCACAAAACTACGAGGTCCGCGTCGCGTGCAATTTCGCCGATGTCGCTGGATACGACGTCGGCGAGTCCGCGAGCGCGAAGATCCTCCAAAGCAGCGGCCCGCCGCGCCCAAAGGCCGATGTGCCATCCGCCGAGGGCGCGCAGCTTGAGCGCGATCGAGCCGCCGAGCAGACCGGGGCCGAATATGGCGATGCGTTGCATGGGTTAAAAAGAAACCCGGCTTGCGGCATCGCAGCCACAAGCCGGGTGTAAATTCATTACTAAATGCCTGAGGTTACGGGACGAGCAGAGGACGGCGCGTGTAAGGGCACTCGATTTCCGTGCCTGGAGGCAGACCGCGAACGTCGATCAATTTTCCTGTGGCATACGGGCTTTCGATGAAGCCGGGTTTGCCTTCGGATTTCTTACCGTATTCCGGATTTGCGACGGACGGCGGCGGGACTGGCTTTGCATCGGGCTTGTTGGCATCCGTCGAAGGTGTCGGATCCTCGACATCCACTTTCGGGGTTTTGATCCGCTCGGTCTTGGGTTTGGTGTCCGTGGCTTCCGTGGGTTCGGCGGGTTCCCGTGTCGCTGTGCCACGTGCTGGCTTGTTCGTGCGAGGCTTTGGATCGCAAGCGGAGAGCAGCATCGAAGCTGCAAGGATTGTGCCGGTGAAAATGAGGTTCTTCATAAGTGCGTTATCTTCGTAAATGATTTTGAAAAAATATACAAGTGCTAAATTTGCAGCAGTTGCATTTTCTTGTTTCCGTAGGTTTTGGATGGGAGACCGGACCGACAGACGTCCGGCAATCGCCTAAAGAAGCCCCCTTCGGCGCCAATCACCAACATTCCCTGCCGCAGAACGCTGGATCATATCCGTGGCAAACTTCAGCAGGCAGACTTCCCAGCCTTCATCGACCCCATGAATCACCGTGCAAAGCGGGTCTTCGGCGCGGTCCACGTTTTCCCGCAGTTCACGCAGGACTTCTTCCATCGGCTTGCGGACCACGCGTTCTTTGACATCCACCTTTTTAAACTGAAATCCGTACTTGAGAACCGCCAGTTCCGCCGCGTGTTCGCGGAGCCAGCCGACAAACTCGCCCGCTTTGTCGCCGAAGCCTTCATCGAGCATCTGGTGGTAATGGGAAGGCGCTATGATACTGGGCCGCTCGGCATGAAGCCGGCCATCGCGAATCCGGATTTGGTTCACCGAGTCCATCAATTCGGTGACCAGGAAAAAACGGAATACAGTCGTTCCAAACGTCTGAATGAGATTCTGCGGTGCCAGAATGACCTGCGTATTCTCGATAGCGTATTGGATGCTGTCTTCGTTCATGTCAGGCGACGATTTTTCCGGCGACAGTCTTGGAGTTGAGCTCCGCGAGCACTTTATCCACGAGATTCGCGGCTGTGAGTCCGTGCTTTTTACGCAGAATGTCCGGCGCGCCATGCTCGACAAACTGGTCGGGCCAGCCGATCCGAATCACCGGTGTGGTGATGCGCTGTTCGGACAAATGCTCCATCACCGCACAGCCAAAGCCGTTGAACAAAACGTGGTCCTCCATCGTACAGACCACGTCCACACTGCGGGCGAAAAACTCGATCGTCGCGGCGTCCAGCGGCTTGATCCAGCGCGGATTTACCACGGCGGTGGAGATGCCCTTCGCTTCGAGTGTTGCCGCCGCTTCCTCCGCCAGTTGACACATTCCGCCAAGCCCGAAGATGACTGCGCGGACCGGTTGTGAGCTGCCGTGTTTCACCACTTCGGCTTTGCCTATTTCCAGGAGCTTCGGCTGCGCTTTCGGCTGCACTCCCGTGCCGCTTCCGCGCGGGTAGCGAATGGCGGTCGGACCGGCGTTGTAGTTCGCCATCGTCCACAGCATGTCCACGAATTCGTCTTCGTCCTTGGGCTGCATGTGGATGAGATTCGGGACGTGGCGCAGGTATCCGATGTCGAAGAGTCCGTGATGCGTCGGACCGTCATCGCCGCTCAAGCCTCCGCGATCCATGCACAGCCGGACCGGCAGATTTTGCAGCGCGATATCGTGGAGAATCATGTCGTAAGCGCGCTGCATGAACGTTGAGTAAATCGCCAGAAACGGCGCAAACCCTTCGCAGGCGAGCCCCGCCGCAAACAGCGCTGCGTGCTCTTCCGCGATACCCACATCGAAGTATCTTGTCGGGTGCGCCTTCGCAAAACTGATCAGCCCGGTGCCGCTTGGCATCGCGCCGGTGATGCCTACAACCTTGTTGTTCGACTCCGCAAACTTCGAGAGCGTCGTCCCGAGGAGTTCGCTATAAGTCGGGGATGGAGCGGTCTTGGTCGCGCCAGTCTTCGGCTCAAATCGGCCAAGTCCGTGGAACTTGAGCGGCTGCTCCAGTGCAGGCGCGTAGCCTTTTCCCTTGGTCGTGAGGATGTGCAAAATCACCGGCTCATCCTGAGTTTTCAGGAACTCAAGAGTCCGCACGAGGAGTTGCACATCGTGCCCGTCGATAGGCCCGTAATAACGCACGCCCATGTCGTCGAACAAAACGCTCGGCGCGATGAGCCCCTTCACGCCGGTCTCCACTCGGTGCGCGAGGTTTTTCACCTTCGGTCCGAGGAGTTTCTCCACGAGTTTTGCCGCGCGGTCATGGAGTCCCGTGTAGGTCGGGCTCGTCGAGATTCTATTAAAATACCGCGCGATGGCGCCTACGTTGCGGTCGATGCTCCACTCGTTGTCGTTTAGAATGACGATGAGCTTCTTCGTGTGTTCGGCAATGTTGTTCAGCGCCTCATAAGTCACGCCGCACGTGAACGCTGCATCGCCTGCGACGCACACCACGTTTTCATTCGAGCCGCGCATGTCCCGGGCGACCGCCATCCCTAGAGCGGCCGAAAGCGCCGTTCCCGCGTGGCCGGCACCGTAGCAGTCGTGCTCGCTTTCCGTCCGCAGCAAGAAACCGTTCAATCCCTCGAACTGCCGGATCGTGTCAAAGCGCTCGCGGCGTCCCGTGAACATTTTGTGGACGTAGCCCTGATGCGATACATCGAAAACAAACTTGTCCTTCGGCGTTGAGAAAACGCGGTGCAAAGCGATCGTCAGTTCTACCACGCCAAGGTTCGGCCCGAGGTGTCCGCCGACTGAAGTGGGATTATCCTCGGAGAGCACGCGGATGAGTTCCGCACGCACTTCTTCCGCCAGAAGCGGCAGATCCTTTTCGGGCAGCGCTTTAACGTCGTCGGGTGAATTAATGGATGGAAGAATCGGTGTCATCGAGTGGGCAAAGCATCTTAGCGCGCTGGCGCTGTGTGAAGTCAAAATAAGCTCGCGCCTTTGGCGGAAGCACGAACGGCAGGCGTCTCAGCCTTTGTGGAAGCGGGATCGAACGGTTTTAACTCGAGTTCACGCGCCGCATTGATCTGGATGATTTCCAGCCGCTGCTGCGCATTTGCGAGCTGTCCCTGGCAAATCTTCACGAGTTGAATCCCTTCCTCATACGCAGTCAAAAGACGATCCAATGGTAATTGGTCGGACTCCATATCGTGAACGAGCGCGCTGAGACGCTCCATCGTGGATTCAAAAGTTTGCTCGTTTGCAGGTTCGGGCATGTCTGGACATCAACTAGCGCGACTTTTCGATTGCCGCAAGTTTTTCACCCAAACCCTTCCGGTCTTTCTGTTGTCCGCGGCGAAAATGATGGGACTTTGAAAAGTCTTGGATGAGGGCTTGACGATTTCGCGCTCCGTATCTTTATTTCCCGTCCTGTCTTTCAGGAATGGGGAGTTAGCTCAGTTGGTAGAGCGCGTCGTTCGCAATGACGAGGTCAGGGGTTCGATCCCCCTACTCTCCACCATTTTTCACTCCGCTCAATCGAGCGTAACTTCGATATACTCCAGGGCCCATTCCCGCATGAACCGAACGCGCTCCGGTTCGACATGGTAAATAACGAGTTCCGGATTTTCCGGAGTGCCGAGGTATTTGCGAAGCAGGGGATTACTTTCCCAAATGGAGCGCAGCATCTCCGCATCGGTCAGCACTACTGCGGTTCCGGAGATGCGCACCTGGTCGTGCTGGTCGTCGAGGTAGCAAATTTCGCATTTCGGATTTGCCGCAAGCTCGGCGGTCTTTCCGTATCGGCGGAGGTTCGCGATGTAAATGTGGAAGCCGTCCACGCGCACGGGCGAAACGGGGCGCACTCGCGGCTGGCCCGAGGGATCGACTGTTGCGAGCATGGGGAATTTTGCGCGGCGGATCGTTTCGGCGGCGGCTTGGTGTGCTTCGGTAGGCGTCATGTTTCCATGAGATGCCGCAGTTGGGCGCTTTGGTGAATGAAAAACTAACGCTCTGCGAAAAATCGGTATCAGTTCTTGATGATCCTTTGCGGGCGTAGTGGGTTAAGAGAGCACCATGCGCCTGCTCCGCATCTTTTTAATCCTGATGACGCTCGTCCTCGTCCCTTTCTTTATTTGGGGAGGAAAGCTGATGGCTTTGTTCGATGGCGAGTCTGCCCGGCAGTGGATTCTGTCGTGGGGAAATCTTGGCGGTGTCGCCGTGATGGTTCTGCTCATCGTCGATTTGTTCCTGCCGATTCCGGCGACCGGCGTGATGTCGGCGGCGGGCTACATTTACGGGACGCTGGTCGGCGGACTGCTAAGCGTCGTCGGTTCGTTTCTCTCCGGGATGCTCGCCTACGGCTTGTGCCGCGCATACGGCCGGAGCGTGGCGGAGCGGCTCGCCGGCGCGGAAGGGCTGGCGCAAAATGAAACGCTTTTTCAGCGAGGCGGTCCGTGGCTGGTCGCACTGTCGCGGTGGCTGCCGGTCTTCCCCGAAGTCATCGCGTGTCTTGCCGGGCTTGCGCGAATGCCGCTGCGCACATTTGTCATCGCGCTGCTTTGCGGCACCGTGCCGATGGGCTTTGCGTATGCAGCGGTCGGCTCGCTCTTCACTCAGGAGCCGCAGTGGGCGATGGGCCTCAGCATCGCGCTGCCGGTCTTGCTATGGTTGATCTTCCGTCCTTTCCTCGCTCGACACGAAGCGCCGAAAAGCTGAACGCTGCGCAAATGGATTTCGGAAAGATCATTCTCTACTCGCTCCTCATCATGATGGGCTTCGGCTTTGCCTACGAGTCGTTCTCGGCGTTCGTGTGTGTAGAGTATTTTACGTACGGTCACCGTCCGATGATGCAGACAAACTCACCCCTCGGCCTCGGGCTCCAGTTTGCGTTTCTTGGTTGGTGCTGGGTCGGTGCGGCACTGGGCGCGCCACTCGCAATCGCGGCGCGCATTGGTGGCGAGATTCAGATCAAGGCGGGATTTTTCATCAAGCCGCTCATTGCGCTGGTGGTTTTAATCTCCGTGATCGCCTCCATCGGCGGAACCCTCGGACACTACGCCGAAACGTCCGGACGCTCGCCACTCGTGGCTCCTTGGGCGGGTGGTCTGGAGCGCGAAAAGCACGCGCCTTACGTGGCGTTGCTGTGGTCACACATCGCCGCTTACACCGCCGCTCTCGTCGGCAGCGCCACACTGGTCGCGTGGACCTGGAGAAAGCGCAGCGCTTTTACGCAACTGGTCCGGGCCAATCGCGGACGCTGAGTCTCATCGCCGTCCCGAAAGGTGGAAAACCACAAGCCCGGCCAGCATGGTTCCCAGCCCGGCGAGTGACTCCACCGGCGTGCTGCGGAAGACGTGCCAGAGCATCCAGCCGTTGACCGCGAGAAACACCAGCGGTGTCACCGGATAGCCCCACGCTTTCACCGGGCGTGGAAGTGCGGGCTCCCGCCAGCGCAGGACGAACACCCCCAGCACGGCGAGAAACGAGCAGAGCGTGATCGTGAACTGCACGTACGTGAGCAGATTCTCAAACGTCCCCGTCGCCAGCAAAAACGCCACAAGCGCCGTCTGGGTAAAGGTCGCGATGACCGGCATTCCGTGCGAGTTCCCGCGCGAAAAAGGACGCAGCAACCGGTGGTCTTCGCCCATCGTCGCGAGCACACGCGGCCCCACCCATTGCATCGCCCCGATGCTCGAAAGCAGCCCGAGCGTGATCAGCAGCGCCATGCAGCGCCCGCCCATTTCGCCGAACGCGTGACGGCCTGCAATGAGCCCCGCTTCGATCTGCCCGCTCAACTCCGCAGCGGGTGCGACACGAAGAAAGACGGCGTTGATTGCGATGTAGAGAATCGTGACGATGACCGTCCCGAGCGCCATGGAAAGCGGGACGTTGCGCGCCGGATGATGCACCTCGCCCGTCACGTAGGCCGACGCATTCCAGCCCGCATACGCATACATCACGAAGATGAGATTGAACGCGAACGCCGGGCTGAAAATCTGCCCGCCGTCACCCGCCTGTGGTGCGAGTGAACTTCCCGTCGCCGGAGCGAGCGCACCAAACAAAATGAACACAACAATAAGCAGCAGCTTCAGCGAAGTCGCTGAGTTTTGGAACCCCACACGAAGCCGCGGACTCGCAATCATCGCCGCCGTGATTCCCACGACCGCCGCCCCCGCAACCACGCCCGCCGGAACTGCGGGCCAAACGCCGTGGACATATCGCCCGGCCGCCATCGCCGCAAGCGCCACCGGCGCGGCGAACCCCGCAGTGATCGACGCCCAGCCCGCTAGAAAACCGAACGCCGGATGAAAGATGCGCGCGAGAAAATGGTATTCGCCGCCAGACCTCGGCACAGCCGCTGCGAGTTCCGCGTAAGCGACGCTACCGCAAAAAGCGCACACCCCGCCGACCAGCCACAGCACAAGGATGGGGAAAGGCGACAGTCCGGCCTTGAGCTGAAATCCCACGCTCGTGAAGACTCCGGTGCCGACCATATTGGCCACCACGAGACAAGTCGCCGTGTAGAGCGACATCGAGCCGGTCGTGTGTTTTGACATCAATGCAGAGGGTTTCGCAGTGAGTTCCAAAACGCGAGCAGGAACCGTGTGAGAAATCTGCGGAGAATATTGCACCCGCACGCGCCCTCGATAACGTCCGCTCATCATGAATCAACAAGACTGGAAAACCGAATTCCGAAACGTATGGGACCGCGCAATCGCCGCATGGAAAGCCGGGCGCAAGTCCGCGCGCACCATGTTCGAGCCCGCCGATGCCGCCTTCCTCTCCACCATCGGTTGCTCGACGCAAGAGCTGTTCGACTTCGTGGACGACTCCCTCGGCTACGACGATGTGGATTTCGAGACCGTCCTCGCCGTCACCGCGATTCGCCGCGAGTATTTTCTCGAAGTGATGCACGGAAAGCCGACCGGACGCGTCGTCGAAATGAGCGAACTCCCCGCCAAAAGCGCCGAGGTCGATGGCATCGCCTGGCTCCCGCGCCTCATCGTCAAAGCGCGCACAAAACTCCGCGGCGAGATGAACCCAGACCTCATGTACGGCTGCGCCGGCGACCGCCCATTCCTCCGCAAACACCACATGACCCTCCCCGGATTCCTCCAACTCGTCCGCGATCAGGGCGACAACGACCGCGCAATCATCGACGCACTCAAAGCCGCAGCCCGCGTGTGAAATAGATGTGGCTACTTCCAGTCGGTCGAGGAATCGGCACTGGGAGCGGCGGGCTGAGGCCGCCGTTCGAAAAAAAAACGCCGAAGGCCATTCATCCCCGCACGCGCCAAAGAAGCGCGCCTACGGCGAAGCATCATCCAATGGCGGCCAAAGCCCGCCACTCCCAGTGAGTTGAGCGACCACGGAAAATCGGCCGTTTTTAGCAGATGATCAAACTGACTTTGGAAACGACGGGTGAACTTGCGAGTGGCTCAGATCTGATGGCGAAGCGCGTGAAGAATCTTTTGAGTCACGAACATCGGGAATGGTCGCGGCTGCTTCTGGAAGCTGAGTGGTTTTTGTAGAGGACCGCGATTCCCATTTGCCTCGGGTGATATTGGGAATGGAGCCGGTGAAGGGAATTGAACCCTTGACCTGACGATTACGAATCGTCTGCTCTACCTCTGAGCTACACCGGCGCTTCTTTGCGAAGGGCGGCGAATATCGTGACTCGTTGGGGACTTGGCAAGCCGTTTGTCGGACCAACTGTCGGTGACGCAAGCTTGACCTTGGGATGACCATTTTTATCCTGCTTTTAATGGCTTGTCCTGCTGACAAAAAGACTGTCGAGCCGGCTTTTGTTTCACGACAGGTGACGGAGGCGCGGCGCTATTATTTGAACCTCAGTCCTCCGCGTGGTGCGGCACTCATGGTGGTGTGCGGGGGAGTGGAGCGGATGCGTCCGGAGTATGTGGTGGAGCGGAAGAGCTTTCCCTATTTCGCGGTCGAGTTGGTCGTGGAAGGGCAGGGGATGCTGGTTCTGAATGGCAAACGGCATCGATTGATTCCCGGCGTGGTCTTTGCATACGGGCCGGGTGTGGCTCATACGATTCGCACAAATCCACAGCACCCGATGCGGAAGTACTACGTGGATTTCGTAGGGCGGGAAGCTCTCGCGCTTTTGCGGGAGACGTCCATCGGCGGTTGGAAGGCGGCTTCGCTCGCGGCGCCGCAGGAGTTGGTGGAGATCTTCGAGGCGCTGGCGCGGGAGGCGCGGGATGATAGTCCGATGGCGCGTGAGTTGTGCGATGCGTTACTGCGGGTTTTGCTAATCAAATTGCGGCAACGGGCGATGGCTGGCGGGAAAAGTCTGCCGCGCGCATTTGGCACGTATGAGCGACTGCGGAGATATACAGAGCAGCACTTTTTGCGGCTGAGGACGGTGGATGATTTGGCGAGGGAGTGTCATGTGACGCCGATGTATGTCTCGCGATTGTTCCGGCGGTTCGGGCAGACCGGGGCCTATCAATTTCTGCTCCGTTTGAAGATGAATCGTGCGGCGGAGTTGCTTTTGGAAGAGGGACTGTTGGTGAAGGAAACTGCGGCGGCGCTTGGGTTTCCGGATGCGTTTCAGTTCTCCCGGGCCTTTAAGCGCGTGCACGGTGTCTCGCCGATGACGCTGCTGACTCACGGCGCAGGAGTCCGAACCCGGTAGTAGCGAGGGCGGAAGCCTACGGAACGTTCGGTGCGCCGGGAGTGGGCGTGCTGGAGAAGTTCCAATCGACGCTGGCGTCGTCCGTGTCTCCGCCGTTTGGCAGTCGGCACAGGCTGCCGCTCGCTGTGTTCGAATCCGCTATGGATACGTTGAGAGCCGTGCCCTCGACCAGGCTTACAGTCCCGGCGATGCCGGTGAGGGTTGCCGCCGTGATGGAGCCCTCGTAGGACAGGCTGTCGATTGGCATGCCGCTGAGGTTGTCGAAGAGCAAAACCCCATCGGGTGAACCATTTTGAATCGCATCCTGAGCCGGCCAGGTTGCGAGAGGCGGGGTGAAGCGCAGCGCTCCGGGATCGGTGACAACTGCGGCTGCACACACCACGAGGTATCCGTGGCTCGGGAGTGAACCGGCAGCGCCGAGCTCCACACGCCGGTACTCGGTGTTGTTGGAGCCGTTGACAAATATGAGGGAAATATTGGTGAGGTCCACGGCGCTGGCACTGGCGTTGTATATCTCCACAAACTCTCCACTGTCGGTTCCGGATTGGTCGTAATCGATCTCATTGATCACGAGATGACCGAGCCCCGCATCAATGTTGACCGTGCTTTGGAGGGAGCTGATGCCGAGCGTTGCGGTGATCGTCGCACTGCCGTCGCTGGCACCGGCGGTGAAGCCGAAAGTCAACGTGGTTTGTCCCTGCGGCACCGTCACTGTCGCGGGCAGCGAGCCCAAATTTGCCGGGTTCGCCGCAAGCGCTATGGTGGTTCCGCCCGCGGGGGCGGGTTCATTCAAGGTAATGGCAAAACCTTTGGTTTCATTGGGACTGATCGTGACGCTTGCCGGAGTGAGGGACTGAAGAACGGGAGGCGTGATTTCGCTGTAAACCTGGACGGTTGCGTTGAGCGTCGTCCCGCCGAGTGTCGCGCTTAGAGATGCGGTGCCCTCCAACAGACCGTTCACGAGGACCGGAGCCGAAGTCTGCCCGGCTGGGATCGTCACGCCGCCGCCGAGCACCGTCAGTAAATTGGAATTGGATGGGGTAATCGAGATGAATACATCGCTCACGGCAGGAGCCGCGAGGCTCACGGTGAGAGGGTTTGGGATGGTGGGTTGCCCGATTCCGCCGACCGACACAAATGCGGGTTGCGGACCGAAACCTGACAATACGGGGATGGACAACACGAAGTCGCTTGCGTCGCGTGGATGAATTTTTGAAACACCTCCGCGAAGCGAGAGAATCCCGGTAATGCTGGTGAAGGCGGTTCCTTGGGGCGGAAGAGGATTCGGTGCAAAGAAGTAGTTCCCAACAATCTCCGCACCCGAAAGGTCGTTCACTGTGAACTGATTCTCTGCGCCGTTCACCGAGGAGACAATCGCACCGGTGATTCGCACAAGCACGGACTCGAGCGCCGCTGCCGACGTGCCGCCGAATGCGATTTCTGCCGCGGTGACCGAGACGGGAGAAGGAGGAGCTTCACCGCCGGAGAGGAACGTCACATCGTAGGCTGCGGCGATCATCGGAATGCCGTCGAGAACCGATGCAAAACCGGACAGATCCACGCGATTGCCCGGCGCCACAAGCTCGTGAGCATCCGTATCGGTGCTGACGAAAATCCCGCTATTGGCCGCGCCGTTGAACTCCACGTCGCCCCGTTTGATTTGTGCGAAGAACCCATCCGTGAAGACACCGGTCACGAGCACGTTTGTCAAAGTCAGCCGGGTCCCCGGAGGCATTGTGCCGTTTTTGACTACCGTGATTGTGGTAGGTAAAGGCGGCGCGGCGAGTTCCACCGTCCCGCCCTCGGTGGAATTCAGGAAGAACCCCGCCGCCAACTGCTGCTTCTGGAAAAGCACGCCGGAGAATTTGCGTTTTTTGTTCGCGGTCACTTCCACGAAGCCGCCCGCGAAGAGTCCCTTCGCCGCGGACACACTCATCGTGAGTTTATCCGCGCCCGGCTCGGTGACGGTGACTTTGTTGTTTGTGGAATAAGACACGGCTTTGGCCAGCGAAGGAACAGGAGCGATGCTCACTTTCAGGTCACTAACAGTCGGGCCAAATTGCAGTGCAGCCGTGCCCTTCGGCGGAGCCACGTATTTCGAGCCGATCAGCGCGAGTTGGTTGGTGAATCCCTGAGCGAAAATCTTCGCCTTCGCATTTGCAGGGCGGAACCAATTCACATCACCATCTAAATCGCTCAAATACGCCACCGGGCGAAATGTAATCGTTCCCATGACAATTCCCTTCGCGCCGTAAAGCGAGGCGTAGAGCGGCCACACGCCGTTTTTGGAAATGGGAACGCTCTGCGAGCAGCGAGCGCCGTCCGCGAGGCTTATAGTTGCCTTGATTGCGCCGCTTTTTGACACAGTCGCCAAAGCGAACCCATAGCCCTTCGGTGCAGGGCTCGGCGCCGATGGAGGCAGGAGCAATGTGTAGCTGCCCGCCAACGCCGCGGTGCCGCCTTTCGGAACCACGACACCACGATCGAGCGTGCAATTCAACACAGGCAAAGTCGGGCGCGTAAGAGTGACGGTGATTCGATCGCTACCGTTCACAAGGTCGAGCGTGAGTCCCAATACGATGTCTCCTTTTGCAAGGCTTACGGTGGATCTTCCGAGAGCGTCAAATTTGCCCGCAGCCGTGTATTTCTTCACGCCGAAATTGAGCTTGCCCGAGAAGGTCCCGCTTGGCGTGAGCTTCAGCGAGAGTAAGCCGGAATCAGCGGGCACAAACGGCTCTTGAGAAATCACGCCGCTGTATGCGCCGCCGAATTCGCCAAACGCTCCAATCACAAATCGGTCGCCAGCGAAGTTCACCGCCTCGGCGTTTCCCTTTACCTCGATGCGTGCAGGATTGTCATCGCCGGAGCGCGCGTTGAGCGACTTGATTCCATCGATCGGGAGCGCACCGAGACTGACCGAATCCGCACCCGCGAAGTCGAGGTTTGCGCCTGCGCCCTTTGCGACAAATGAAGCGGGTATCACGTAGTCCGGCACGATGCCGTAGAGCGACTGGAGCGTGCCCGTGCCGATCAGCAGCGAACGGTTCACGGTGGCGTTGCTCGCGAGATTCGTGGGAAATGTAAACGTGCGCGGCCCGCCCGGCCCGGTAAAAGTCAGCGCGTGTCCGCTGAGTAATCCCTGCCCGTCGCTCTTCGATGAGAGGCGCACAAATTGCACCGAGCCGTCCGCATTGGAATACACCTCGTCGATATCCCAAAGATGGAAGCTCGCGAGTGCGCTGTGAAGGCCGCCCAGTGCGAGGAAGATGAGAGAAAGGAACGATTTCATACTTCAAGCAATCAACCTCCTAATTCGCTAATCAAGCAAGTGTAAATGCGCCGGATCGCTAGGAGCGTGCGGTGCGGGAAGCTCGTATCGACCCCGCCAGTAGGTTTTAGCGTTTGCTTTCTCGGTGCCGAATCCTGCGGGTGGACGCGACGAGAGCTGCCAATCCGAGGAGTCCCGCGGTTCCGGGTTCCGGCACGGTGTAAGTCACGGTAAGCGTCGGTCGGTCGGCGGGAGCACTTTCGGCCGAGCCGAACTCTCTCGCGGACACCACGGATTCATTGTCCGTTTTGATGAGCCAGCCGAAGTTCGTAGCAGGGCTGTTTAGCCATGACTGCACGTTGGAAACCATTCCCGAGTTGCTGTTGAACGAGTAGGTCGCGATAGGGCTGCCGATGCTCGCTGTAGCCACAGTGGCGCTGAAATCTCCGCCTGCAGTCACCCACGCCGCTGTTCCAAAGAGCCGGGAATTCCAAGTGGCATCGCCCGGGGTTGGTGCACCGCCCTGTCCTATTCCGGAGGAGGTGCCTTCGCCCCACTCGGCGAGGACGGGGTGAAGCTCAAAGATTGTGCTGCCTAAACCACCGACTCTTAGCTGGCTCAATGTGAGAACCACCGAATCAATGGTCGCGCCGGACGGGATGCTTCCCGCGATATCGAGCTCAAGCAGCGCACGACGGATACCACCTTGATTGGTTCGTCCGGCGAAGAGTCCGCCTAGGGCGTTACTATTGTTGTTCTCGCTGTAGATCGAGTTATCGAGTGTCGGGATGAGCGAGACGACTGCGGCGTTTGCGCCGATGGTGCCGCCGAGCAGGCAGGCCATGGCTGCGAGTTTTCCGAAGAGTGATGTGCTTTTCATAAGGTGAGTGTTTTTGAGGTGGTTGATCATTTGGATTCCGATGCCCTGCGGCGCCGAAGGCCGAGGAGCGCGATCGCTGCGGCGCCGATGTTTACCACGGATGCGGGCTCGGGGACAATCTCATACACGATGCCGCCGGTGCCGCTGGATGGAGTGTTGGTCACGAGTGCGTAAAGCTCTCCTCTGCCACCCTCGCCTTTCACTACGAATCCAACACCCTCCTCAGCACTCCGTTTTGGAAACACGCGCCGGAAGACACAGACGTCATGGCTCTCGATGAAATGATGGAGCTCTATCGCGAAAACGGCCCCGCCGGTCTGCTGCGCTACAAACTTCCCAACGGCTCCGAGAACGACTTCGGCATCGAAGGCTACCTCGTGATGCTTCTCGGCATAAAAGCCCCATGGAGACGGCGGCAGGAGTCCTCGCCATCCGAGCGACACGCTTGGCAGCAGCACTTATCCAGAAATGCCGCCATCGCCAACGCCGGCCTCACGATCGAGCAGTCCCTGCAATTCGTCCACGATCCCCGCTGGAGGTGGAACGATGCCGCCGCTCACCCCATCGCCAGCTAGCGCCCGTCGGAAAATGTCAGGGCTCTCCGGGCTTGCCGGGGATTTGGGTGGAGTCTGCTGATTTCAAAGTGATCTCTTGAAAGCGGGCCTCGTAGTCTTTGTGATTGGTCCCCATCAACCGATCCCAGAAGTTGAAATACAGGCCGTAATTACCTCGGAAATACTGGTGGTGCATCGCATGGTTCGTGGGTGTGTTGAGGAACTTCCCAAGCCGGGAATCCAGAAACCAGTGCGGGAAAATCTCAAACCCCGCATGACCCATGACGTTGAAACCGAGTTGCACGCCCATGAACACCAGAAACGCAAGCGGATGGATCGGATACAGGAATACCACCAGAGGAAGAATCCCTGCCTGCACCAACGCCTCCAAAGGATCGAACGCATACGCAGCCCAAGGCGTCGGGTTTGTCGAGCGATGATGGGAGCGGTGCATGATCGGAAAGAGCGATCGCAGATGCATCAGCCGGTGCGTCCAATAAAAGTAGGCATCATGCAGGAAAATCGTGAGCACGATACTCGCAGCAAACCACCACCAGCCGAAAACATGGATGTCCAGGTAAAGGCGGGTCCATTCGCGTCGGACCGCGAAGATAGTGATGAGCACCACTACGCTGTAAATGACGCAAGTGAGAGCCGACAGCGCGATCTCGCGGCGCACATCGCTCCACGGAGCAAAATCCGCCACCACCTTCCGGTGCAGCCAGCGTTTGCGGCGCACGACATAAAAGAACATCCACACTGCCCCGGCTACCGCAGCGTAATGGATGAAATCGGCTGCCGTGAGGACCCAAAACAATTTCGCGATTGAATTCATGAAAGACCGGGCTGTAACGCCGCTCCAAAAGGAATCCAGAATCAGACTCTGAGCGCGCCACGGAATCCTCTGACGCCATAGTAAGACTGCGCGCCATTGTGACCTACAAAAATCCGACTGTATCGGCGCTCGCAATACAGCGCGCCGCCGAGTTTTCTGATCTCGTCCGGCGATTTCACCCAGCTCGATGTCTTCATATCGAAGCTCCCGAGGCGCTGGAGTTCAAGGTATTGTTCTTCCGTTAAAAGCTCGATGCCCATCTCTGCTGCCATGTCCATCGCCGTGGTTTTTGGTTTATGTTCTTTCCTCGATTCCAACCCTTCGCGGTCGTAACAAACACTGACACGGCCTTTCGGCGTTTCCGGTGAACAATCGAAAAAGGTGACCTCGCCCGTCTTTTTGTCATGCCCGACCGCATCCGGTTCGCCGCCCGTTTTTTCCATTTCATGGAGCGACCATAGTTTATCCGGATGGGCATCCAGCCTTGCCTTCACCCTGGCCCACTCGAGACTTTTGTGGCGGACCATGTTTTTCTCAAATCGGGCTTCCAATGTCTTGAGAAGTTCTTCGCGTTGCTTTGGTGACAACGTCTTTCGTGATTCGGTGGCTTTCATGATGGCTTCCTGTTTAATTGGCCGGGCGTGTGAAGAGAAGAACCCGATTTGTCTGATCGTTTCGAAAAGTGTCGCCGATCGACGTGACATTTCTACATCCGAAACCCCGAAAAGACAACCAGCGGCACGTAGATGAACCTGAAAAAAGGAAAGTGACTGGGCTGTTTCCTAAGGGGCCATAAATGTAACCGGTAGCGGGCGGCCCTGAGTGTCTATTTCTGCGTCACTCGGAGGCGGTAGAACATGCACGGAGCGGAGGCGGGGATCGGATAGGTGCGAGTCTGCTGGCTCCCGACCATCGTCATCGGGTAGGCGTCCACTTGCGTCCATGTTTGCAAGTTCGCGGAGCATTCGAGGACGTAGTCGATATCTGGGATGAGAGTGTTCACGCTGTAGCTGACTGAGCCTTGGCCGGTGGCCAGCGAAAGTTCGGGCGATGCAACGAGCGAAGGTGCGTTCGGATTTAGGCCGAGCGCGTATTCGAGGAGGTTGCTGATTCCGTCGCCGTCCTGATCGCCGTTCGCGCCGGATACTCCGTTGGTCGTGGCCCATGTCGCGAAACGGTTGCCGGGGGCGAATCCGCCGGGTGATGCCGTGGCGGCCATCCAGTTGATGTAGTCGTTGCCGTAGTCTTTCTCCGAAATTTTCGTAAGCGACGGGCCATCTCCGTCGGGCGTGAGCGGCCATGGCGCGGTGTCTTCAAAGTTCACGCGGTCCTGCCGGACGTATTGGATGACGTTGAACGCATCGACTGCGCCGGGGCGGTCGAGTTGGAGGCTTTCGCCGCCATTCGAAAGGCCACCCGCGCCCCACTCGAAGACTTTGGTGCCGCCGGGCACGAGCGCGCCGAAGCTGCTGTTGAAAAGTGTGAGGTTCTTGGTGATGACGACGCGCTCGCCGGGGGCCATGGTGAGCGGCGAGGCGGCGGGGAATTCGAAGTCGATGCCGTCGCTGATGCGCCAGGCTTTTCCTTTCGCTGCGTCGTAGAGCGTGACGGGCGCAGTGCTGACATTGAGTAGCTCCAGGTACTCGGCGTCACCGGCCCCGGCGGGGTTATACATGATTTCCGAGATGACGATGGGGCCGACGCGCGGGCCGCTGTTTCGGGCGTTGGGCGTGGCGGTTTTCATGGCGACGAAATTGTAGGAGTCGGTGCTCGGTTTGTAGTATGCGCCGAGCGTTTCGCCTTCGGTGCTTGGGCCGATGTCCTCTTTACTTTGGTAGTCGGTGAGTTGGTCGTTCACTGCGGAGCTGACGAAGATCGTTTCGCCCACGTCGCTGAGGGCGAATGCCGCGACCTTATTCACGTCGACGCTCGCCGCGCCAAAGTTCGTGTTTTCGTAGAAAGTCACGTAGCCGCCTGCGGGGATGATCGTGCCGACGGGGATGCGGTATTTCTGAAGGTCCGCACCGCTGTCGCTGAGGAACCATCCGCTGACATTGATGGATGCGGTGGTGCGATTGTGCAGCTCGATCCAGTCGGTCGCGGCACCGGAGTTGGCGAGGACTTCGTTGATGACGACGGTCTCGCCGATGGTGAACGGGTAGTCGGCGGAGCTGTAAATATACTGCGCACCGATATCGACGCGCGTGCTGTCTGGGTCGAGCGCGTGGACGGGGTCGCCGGTGTTGATGGCGGGCGAGGTGGAGCGGAGTTGGTAGTTCAATACGACGGGATCGACGAATTGTGGATCGAGCAAAAGGTTGCCGGTGCCGGACAGCGCGGTGGTATCGCTGATGCAGTAATTTGTCGTGAGCGTGGAGAAGGCGTCGTAGCTCACGGGAGTAATGGCGGACTTGGAAAGGATGGTATTCGTGATGGTCGCGTTGCCGCCGCCGTCGCCGAAATTTTTCTCGTACACAGCGACGCTGGTGCCGCAGTTCACGAACGTGTTTTGGTCCACGAGCACGGTGGAGCCCGCGTCTTTTACACCGACGCCGAGCACGCATCCGACGACCATGTTTTTGCGCAGCGTGACGCTGGAACCCTGGCCGATGGAGAAGCCTTTATCGGAGTTGAAATAGATCAGGTTCCGCTGGATGAGCGTGTTCACACACGCTTCGCCGAGGTCGATGCCGTCGCTGTTGCTGCCTTGGAAGCGGTGGATTGTGCAGTCCTCGATGGTGCCGTTGATCACCCCGTCGAAATCAATCGCGTCGGTATCCGGCGCGTTGTTGCCGGGGAAGACACAGCGCTGCACGAGCGCCGTGCCGCGTTTGATGTGGAGACCGTCGCCCGTGTATGGAATGTGGAAGCGGCAGTCGCGCAGGATGGCGGTTCCGTTGTAGTTGTAGAACGTGGAGTCGCACTCGGCGATGTCGAGGAAGTCGGCGGTGATGGTGGCGTTTCGGCCCATCACGGTGTTGATGTAGAGCGCGGGGTTTGCGCCATTCGTGCCGTGGCGGACGTTCATGTGCGTGAGGGTCGATGCGCCGCTCGGGAACTCAAAACTCAAGCCGCCCCAGCGCTCGCCGTTGCGTCCGACGAGGTTCACTTTTTGCGCGGCGGTGCCGTTCACATTCAGCACGCCGAGCACGCGGAAGTGGCGGCGCGTGGTCATCTGAATGGTGACGCCCGCATCCACGTTGAGCGTGATGCCCGCAGGCACGATGAGGTCGTCGTTCACGACGTAAGGCGAGCCAGCGAGCGTGAGCGTCGTGTTGCTTGCGAGTGTGCCGCCGATGGGCGTTTCTGCCACGGGCACGAAGGTCGCGGTGATGCTCGCTGCGCCGGTGATTGTCGCCGTGGTGCTCGCGCCGCCAGTCGCGCCGGTCCAACTGCTGAAGGCGTATCCGGGCGCGGGTTTCGCGGTGAGCGTGAATGCGATATTGGGGAACATTTTGAATGTCCCCGGCTCCACCGGCACGCCCTGCACGAGCACTTTTCCGTGCGCTGCGTTGGCAGTGAGCGTGAGGTTTACGGCGGTGCCGACGCCGAGTTGCGTGGCGACTTCGGCGGCGAAATTTGCGGTCCGTTGCACGGCGTAATCCTTGATGTTTTGGATGTTTGAATTTCGCGTCGCGACGGTCGTTCCATCCGGTGCCCAGCGCGTGACGTGGCGCGGGATGGATGCCGCAACTTCCGCATCCATCGCCGAGACTACGGCATCCACTCGCGATGCCTTGAAAGTGCCCGCGACATGCGCGGCGTAGCGTTGGGCGAGGCGTTGTTTGAACGGGACATTTGCCTTCAGCCGGACGAGTACATCTTCGCTGGCGAGCATGGCGGACAGGATGCCCGTGAGCGTGCTGGTGGAGAACGTGCGGTCCATATCCGTGAGGAACCAGCGGAACTTGCCACCGGGCGTTTTCGGTTTCCAGAACTCGCGGTTGTGAAACCAACTCGTGTTGTTGCCATACGATTCCGCAATGACGAAATCCATGAAACTATCCACGTCGATCTTCGATTCCACGTAGTCCCAATTTGCCTGCACGGTGAGGTCCGACGTGTTGATGAAAGACATCAGCGCAAGCCAGTCTGTGTTCGTTCCTTTGTCCACGCCGAGCGTCACGGATGAGCTGGTGATGTGACCGTAGAGGAGGTGGTCGATTTTGTCCGCAGGCAGGTGATACGTCTGCGCAAACCACATGTCGTCCCACCGCTGGCGGATGTCGTGGATGCCGTAGTACGCGCCATTGATGAACACGACGCTCGGCATGTAAAGCGCAGTGTCCACATTCATAAATCCGGTCACCAATCGTGGGTAGAGACAGTCGCGCAGCATGTCCTTGTTCCAGTTGTCGCCGCCGTCGCGCAGCGCGAAGCCCGTGTGCAGCGCGATGCCGCTGCCTGGGAACACATCGTAAGCCACATCATCGTTTCCATACTTCCCGCGAACCGCGATATTCAGAGCCTTCTGCGGATGCACCCAGTTGTTCTCACCGCCAATGCGAATGCCGCAGCCCGCTGCAAATGCCAGTGAACCACCCGGTGCGAAATACTCGATATTTCCGGGGGCGTCCTTGCCTTTATAAACGTCCTTCAGGCCGTAGCTGCCGCTCACCGTCTCGTGCTCGTTCTTGTAAATTCCGATCGTGTTTCCAAACAGCGTCTCCGGGTCGGCGACCACGGAAATATAAGGCAAATTTGCCTGCGTCTCGCCACGGAAATACGTGCGCGTGACAATGGGCCCCGGCGCTTTTCCCGCCTCGAAAACCTGCGCCCGCACGACCGTCGTCGCCGTGATGCTGATCGGTGCGGAGTAAGTCGGCGACGTGAGTTTCGGGTTGCTGCCATCCAGCGTATAATGAATCGGCCCGCTCGGCGCAGACATCGTCACCGTCTGGTTCGTTGCATAAATTCCGCTCGCCGGAGACACTGTGGCAGCCGCCCCATCCACGCGCAGATCATTCACAAACGCCGTGGAGTTTGCCGCGCCCGGTGTCGGCACCGCGAACTGCCGCAGCGTCGCCGGAGTCGTGGCATCGCGCCCGAAAGAAACGTCCGTGACCTGCTGGGGATAGCTCACCGTATCGACAAGCGTCGACGAGGTGTGCAGTGAGGCGGTGAGGCCGAGGTCGAAACTGATGTCCGCATTCACTGCTTCGAACTGATGCAGTTCCACCGCGATGACATTATCGCCTGCCACGAGAGCCGATGCGGGGACTTGGAAAACCCAGAACGTCTGCTCCGTGGAAGCCGTGAGGTTTATCAGCGCCAGTGTCTTATAGTCCACGTCGGTGGTCGGCAGATTGCGCCGCGCGACCTCCGTGCCATTAAGAAAAATCACAGCGCCGTCGTCGAGCACCGCGCGAATCGTCAGGCCGTGGTAAAGTGCGGGGTCCGCCACGTTGAAGTGATGCCGGAAATACGTCGTGATGTATTTGTTGGTGGAGTCCGGTCCGTAGCTCAGCAGCGTGTTCTGAGTATCGCCATAGCCGAGTTCCGCCGGCCCCGAGGCCCACGATGAATCGTCAAAGCTCCGCGCGCGCCACTGCGTGCTTTGGTCCGTTCCGTTATCGAGATACTTCCACACCGCGACCGTCGCCGGCGCGACGGGCGCAGGAATCGACGCATTGATCAGAGTCACGGTGCTCAAGCCTGTTGCATGGGTGAGCGTCAGTGACTCGCCGAGCGAATCGAGGCTGAAGTTTGTGTGATACCGCTCCGTCACGAAATCCTTCCACGGCCAGTAGCCGCGCGGATGCGTCTCGCCCGGCCCCGCGTCGTGGCCATCCGCCATAAAAAGCAGGAAGCCATTCGCCGGGATCAAAGCCCCCGTCGGCACCTGCCATTTGAACGGATTTCCCGAATCATCGCTAATGAAGTACCCATCAAGACTAACCGGAGCGCCTGTGGTGTTCCTCAGCTCGAACCAATCGGGGTAGTCTTCAAAGTCCGTGATATCCGGGAAAGCGCGGGTGTTCGAAGCCATCACCTCGTTGATGATGACCTGAGCTTGGGATTGAGCGACACCGAGCAAAAGCGCGGCAAATAATGTGCGGGTGAGTTTCATAGAGAAGGTGTAAGATTGTGCTGGAGAAGACGTCGCGAACACGCGGGTGTGCGTTCGAGGAGTTCCTCCAGTTGTGCCAAAGATGCAACGAATGCATTACAATTTCTGTGCGCCAAAGATTACGCGCCGTTGAGGCAACCGCCAGTCACGGCGAAAGCCGGGTGCTAATTTTCGCGACGCAGCTACTCCCCTTGCTTTTGCAGCATCAGCCGGAAGTGAGTGCCCATAGGGCTCGCCGAACCTTCGGATATCCGAAATAATGAAATGAGGCCCCCGAATTTTCGCACGCTTGAACGGTCATCATGTGTGCATTCTGTTACGAATCTTCGACCTCCCGGGGAGCGTGGCAATGCCCCCGCTCTATGGGAGTGCTGTCGCCCGTGCGCGGAAAAATCGCGAAGCCGCTGCCGGTGCGACGATTTCCACAGCGCCGACCACAGCAGCACAAAATCGAGGTTGCTCGTATGGTTTGCAAAATAGATGCGCTGCCGCGGCACAGGCAGGCAGCCGCGCCAACGCGGAGTGCCG
>JAYUSJ010000105.1:0-21815 GCA_043755735.1 Verrucomicrobiaceae bacterium
ATCACCTGAAAAACACCGCCAAGCTGGAGTTCGGCGAATCGTGGCGACTCAGCCGCAGCGTGCGCGACGTATTCTACGACGGCGTCGGCCCTTCGCTTCTCGTCACCATTCCCGGCTTTGCCATTGGGCTTCTCGCGGCTTTGGGGCTGGCACTTTACCAAGTCTTCGTCCGCAACTCGGGGATGGATCACACGCTCACGATCATCTGCGTCGCGCTGATGAGCATACCGACCATCGTTTACATCATCGCGAGCCAATCGCTCTTCGCACTCACGCTTAATTACTTTCCCGCAACGGGTTTTGAGTGGGAAGGGTTTGTCGGAACGGCGCGGTTTATCGTCCTGCCAGCGGCGATTCTCGCGATAGCCAATTTTGGCCACGACGGACGGATGTTTCGCGCAGTTTTCCTCGAAGAGATCGCACAAGACTACGTCCGCACCGCACAGGCAAAAGGCGTGAGCAGCGGGCGAATCTTGAGCCGCCATGTGCTAAAGAACGGACTCATCGCCATCATCACGCTCACCGTCGGGCAACTCCCAAAACTCATCACAGGCTCGCTGCTCATCGAGAGTTTCTTCGGCATCCCCGGCATGGGCGCGATGCTCGTGCAGAGCATTCAGCAAGGCGACGAACCGGTCGTAATGGCGAGCGTCTTCCTCGGCGCGGTGCTGTATCTTTTTGCACTCATCCTCACCGACATACTCTATGCGTTCGCCGACCCACGCATCCGACTGAGCTAACGTATGAGCGAATTTCTCAATCACTGGCTCACCACGAATATCGTCGTCATCGGAGGCTTTGCCCTGCTCGGCTGGATCCTGTGGAGCGGCTCCCATCACGAACGCTGGCAGCGAGCATGGAAGCGGTTCCGCGCGGACCGCACGGGCATGATCTCCCTCGTAATCGTGGGCCTTTATCTCGGCATCGGAGCGCTGGAGGCGATTCAATTTCCCTCGAAAGAAGGCGGATCGAAGAGCGTGCTCGACCTGATTCTCACAAGTCACATCGCGAAGGAAAAATCCTACAGCGCACCGCTCGCCACCGTGCGACTCGACGAACTCCATAAAAAAGAGCCTGAACAACTCCGCGGCCGCCACTTGCTCGGCACCGACGCGCTTGGAAAAGACACCCTCGCACAGACCCTGAAAGCCTGCCGCACCGCACTGATCATCGGCGGCCTCACAAGCGCCATTTACATCCCGGTCGGCACGCTGCTCGGACTACTCGCGGGCTACTACCGGAAGCGGGTCGATGACATCATCCAATACATTTACAGCACGCTCGCGAGCATCCCGCTCGTGTTGTTGCTTGTCGCGATGATGATGGTTCTCGGCAAAGGGCTTTGGCAAATGTCCATCGCCCTCGGCATCACAAGTTGGGTCGGCCTCTGCCGCCTCATTCGCGGCGAAGCGATGCGGCAAAGCGAACGCACATACGTCATGGCCGGGCGCGCTCTCGGACAGACGCATTGGCAAATCATCACGCGCCACCTGCTGCCCAACGTGCTGCACCTCGTCATCATCAATTTCATCCTCGGCTTCAGCAGCGTCATCCTCATGGAAGCCGTCCTGAGCTACCTCGGAGTCGGCAGTCCTGTCGGCACGGCGAGTTGGGGAACAATGATCGACGGAGCCCGCGCCGAATTGAGCCGCGACCCGCTCGTCTGGTGGAACCTCGTCGCCGCGAGCACCGCGCTCTTCGGCCTCGTTCTCGCACTCAATCTCCTCGGCGATTCGCTACGCAAGGCTTTCGACCCAAAACGCTCCTGAAAAACATGCCACTCCTCGAAATCCGCAATCTCGCCATTCACTTTCACACCGAAAGCGGCGTCGTCGAAGCTGTAAAAGGAATCAATCTCACGCTCGAAAAAGGCGAGACCCTTGCCATCGTCGGCGAGAGCGGCAGCGGCAAAAGCGTCACCGGCCTCGCGCTCACGCGCCTCCTCCCCGAGCCGCCAACGCGTTACGCCAGCGGCGAAATCATCTTCGACGGGAAAAGTGTGCTCACAATGAAGGCCGAGGAACTGCGGGACTTGCGTGGCGGTCGAATCGCTTACGTATTTCAAGAGCCGAGCACTTCCCTCAACCCCGTTTTCACCATTCGCAACCAGATCGCCGAAGCCATTCAGCTTCATCGCCCCGATGTGAAGGACATCGACGCCGAGATCATCAAGCATCTCGACCTCGTCGGTATCACAAACCCCGCCCAACGACTCCACGATTACCCGCATCAACTCAGCGGCGGGATGCAGCAGCGCGTCATGATCGCGATGGCGCTCAGTTGCCGCCCGGATTTGCTCGTCGCCGACGAGCCCACCACCGCGCTCGACGTGACCATTCAGGCGCAGATCATGGATCAATTCCGGGAGCTTCGCAGCAAGCTGGACATGGCCATCATCCTCATCACCCACAACTTTGGGATCATCGGCAACTTCGCCGACAAAGTGGCCGTCATGTTCCGCGGAAAGATCGTCGAGTATGGCGCGACGAAGGAAATCCTGGGCAACCCGCAGCACGCATACACGAAGGCGCTCATCCAGTGCATTCCGCGCCTCGGCGCAAAAAAGAGACGCCTTGTGACCATCGATCACGCCGAGTTGGAAGCTGCGGGGGCGTAGATATTGGAAACGCGTGTTTTACCGCTCGCGGTGTTTCTGTTGGGATATATGCGATATGACCATTCCATTTCAGCCCGCGAAGATTGCCACGGTGAAGACACCCGAAGCCTTTCGCGATCTTTGCGCGTCGCTTGGTATAGAGATCCCGTGCGACGATGCACAGCAGTTGCCCTCGCCGCTTTCTGTGCCGTGGCCGGCGAGGATTAACGGCAAGCAGATCGGCAACCGCATCGTCATTCATCCGATGGAAGGATGGGACGGCACGACGGAGGGCGGAGTGACAGAAGAGATGCGCCGGCGCTGGCATCGCTTCGGGCTCAGTGGCGCAAAGCTCATCTGCGGAGCCGAGGCCATGGCGGTGCGGCCCGATGGACGCGCGAATCCGAGGCAGCTCATCATTACCGAGGCAAACAAAGCGGGCATCACCGAGCTCGTCGGTATCCTCAAGGCCGCGCATCTCGAACGCTACGGCAGTGTGGACGATTTGGTTATTGGATTTCAGCTCACGCACTCGGGCCGTTTCTGCCGTCCGCATGATAAGAACTGGGAGTCGCGAGTCGCATTCCGGCATCCTATTTTGGACAGGAAGTTCAACGTGACGAGCGATTCGCAAGTCTTCACCGATGACGAGCTTGATGTGCTCATCGGCGACTATGTCAAAGCGGCCCGCATCGCGCACGAGGCGGGCGCGGACTTTGTGGATATCAAACATTGCCACGGCTACTTGCTGCACGAGTTCCTCGGTGCCCACACACGTCCGGGACGTTTTGGCGGGAGCTTTGAAAATCGCACGCGGATGCTTCGGGAGATCATCGCCGGAATCCGCGCCGACGGAAATCCCATCGAGCTTGGTGTGCGCCTTAGTTGCTTCGACATGGTCCCTTTTCGTCCCGACCCGGAACTCTCGCAACCCGGCAAGCTGGGGCCCGGCATTCCCGAGGACTACAGCGCCGCGCTTCCGTATCGCTACGGCTTTGGAATGAATCCCGACGCGCCCACGGAGATCGATCTCACGGAGACTTTTCAGTTTGTAAAACTCTGCGGCGAACTTGGGGTGAAGATCCTCAATACCACCGCGGGCTCGCCCTATTACAACCCGCATCTCCAGCGGCCCGCCGCATTCCCGCCGAGCGACGGATACCAGCCCGCCGCCGACCCGCTCATCGATGTCGCGCGGCAGATGCGCGTGGTCCGCGAGGTCAAAGCGAACGCCCCCGCCGGGATGCTCGTCATCGGGAGCGGGTACACTTATTTGCAAGACTTCGTCCCGCTCGTGGCGCAAGCAGTCGTGCGCGAAGGCTGGGCCGACGCGGTGGGTATCGGACGCATGGTGCTCTCCTACCCGACGATGCTCGCCGACGCGATCGCGGGGAAACCCCTCGAAAAGAAGTTCGTGTGCCGCACATTCAGCGAGTGCACCACGGCACCGCGGAACGGAATCATCAGCGGCTGCTATCCACTCGACGACTACTACAAGAACCGCCCGGAGTTTGAGCAACTCAAGGCCATCAAACGCACAGCCGCAGGGAAATGAAACCGCTCATCACCGACCCTCATCAACTAACGCCGCAGACCGCCTGGGAGGAGACTCGCTGGGCCTGGACGGCGGAGGAGGAACTTGCCGAGCACACGACGAAAGCGCGGCTTTGTCCGGCGGTGCTTCTGCCATTTCAAAACGGGAAGCCCGACTGGGCCGGATTTGCGCGGCAACTCCGCTGGATGGAAAAGACGGCGGCGCATTATGGCGTCGAGATGGTTTACGTTCTGAATGCGGATACCGGCTATATTTTCGACCTGAGTAACGACCTCTACGCAGAGGTGCTGCGGCGGTTCCGCGAGGAGATGCCGCAAGCGCGTTTCATCGCCGGCATCACAGCGCGCGGTGCGGAGCACGACACCGCGTTCAAGGCCGAGCGCTATCACCCGCTGCTCGACATCGCTCAAGCGCACGGAAATTGCGAAGTGATGATCATGACTTCGCGGCTGCTCAACATCCTGGATTCCGAGCCGAGGCGCGATGCCTACTTCGCGATTGCCGAGCACATCACGCATCCCGCGCTTGTTCACGCGCTGGAGCCCGCATTTGTCCCTTGGGCGACGCCGTATGGCCCGTGGTTGCTGTGGCAGCTCGCGCAGCATCCGAAGTTCACCGGCGGAAAAGTGAGCACGCTCGACGAGCCGCACTATCTTTACTGGGCGGCGATGTGCCGCGACCTGAAGCTCGATTTTGCCCCGCATAGCGGCGATGATTTTGGCATCGCGACGGCGATCAAAATGGGGCTCCCGCTGCTCATCGGTGCGGCATCCAGCGCGGCTCCGCTGATTTGTGCTGCGAAGGACATGTGGCTGAGCGACGATGCGCCGGGCAAGAAGTTCCGGACGGGCACGGGAGGCTTCGATACGCGCGTCTATAAGTTGTTCGAAGCGCTCCAGTCCTTTGAAGATCAGGTCTTCCGTCTGGATGCAAAGGGCAGCGCGGCTTCCTACAAACACAGCACCGCGCACGCGCTCGCGAACCTCGGCATTCTCGAAAGCACCGAGACCCACCCGGATTGTCGCGACCGCCGGGGCCCCGATGAAGCAGCCCGGATGGCGGAAGCGCTCGTCCGTCCTCGCCGAATGGCTGAGCGGCTTGGCATCGAGTGGTAGAGTTTCCTCTCGCGCTTCGTTTCTGTTCCGCCTTTGCTGCAACGAGAATCTTTGAAGCAGGAACTCCCATAACATGACACACACGAACTATATCTTTGTGGACTACGAGAATGTCCGCGGGCACGACATGGACCTCAGCCTCATGGAGGGACTGAAGGTCGAGGTGGTCTTCATTTTTGGGAAACGGCAGAACGATGTGCCGGTTGAGCTGGTGCAGGCGATGTTGAGATTTGCCGGACAGTTTCGCATCGAGAAACTTTCGGTCGAGGGAAGGAACGCGCTGGATTTTGTGCTCGCGTATCACATCGGAAAAGCGTCGGCGCTGGATCCGTCGGGCCATTTTTTCGTGTTCTCGAAGGATACGGATTTCGACCCGCTGATGATCCATCTCCGGGCGCATCACATCAAGGCGCACCGCTACGGGACATTTGCAGAAATCTCGTGCTTCCCTGCGCGCGCCACGGTGCATCGGCCACCGCAAAAGCCGGCCGCACCAGCCTCGGCACCTGCATCCGTGAGGACCGGGAAACTTCCTCCGGCGTCGAAGCCAAAGCCTCCAAATGCCGATACAGTGCCGTCGGTCGAAGAGCGTGTGAAAGTGCTCGTCGATCAGTTTGCACGAACACCCCGCTCGCGGCCCAAACGGGAAAAGACGCTGCGCTCGAGCCTCAACGCGTTTTTTGGGAAGCGGCTTTCGGAGGATGATATCTCGGCGACCGTCGCCGCATTGGTAAAGCGGGGAAGTATCGAGATATCGGATAAGGGCGTCGTAAACTGGACGCTGTTGATCTAAGTCAGCGGGCTGGGTCTTCCTTGCGAGATTGTCACAATATAACTCGCGACCGGAGCGCCAAATGCTCCATTATATCGGAACTCACGTTTCCACCCAACCTGCATGAACTACAAAACAATCCTTTCTGCCACCCTCGTTGCAACCATTTGCGCCACGGCTTACTTTTGGCCTGACGCACGAGTTTCTGACGCTGCGGCGACGCCAGCCTACCCGTCCCGCGAAGCGGACTCCATCGGGGACGTGCCCACACTTGCCGCCACGGCGGCTGTGGCAGAGGATGCGGGGCCTTTGACGATCTCGGCAGCCGCCGCTGCTGCGGTGCCGAGGGATGCGGATTTTTCGAAAATCACGGCTTTCAATGACTGGGCGAAAGCCTGGCAGGCTGCGGATGTGGCGGGGCGCGATGCGATGCGGGCGGAGGGCGTGAAGCTCGCTGCGGAGCGGCGTCCGGAGATGAAGGCGCTCATCGTGAAGAGCCCGCGGATGGCTCTCGACCATGCGGTGCCGCGGGTGATTTTGCAGGATCTTCCGGACGAGATTGTCGCGCAATTGGAGCGGCCGGTTTCAGCGACGGGAGATTTGAATGTATATCGAGGGCGTCCGCAAGGGCCGGTGGCTGACGGGACGGAGTTGACGCTGCGTTACTTCGAAACGACGGAAGGCAAGAGCTACAAGGCGCGCGTCTCCGATGAGCTGCAGACGCTGAATTCTACAAAGTCTGTGGCGTTGCGCGGGGTGGCGATTGACCGTGAGTTTGCAGTGGCGTCGAACGGCGTGCGGCAATTGGAGAAGGGCGAGCGCATTTCGAAAATGGCGAAAGTAGAGTCGCTCTGCCCGGTGTCGGGAATCTCGTCGCCGGAGCCCGCGCCGGAGGAACCGGTGACGGATGAGACGCCGACGGTGCAAATCGGCGAACGCTTCATCCGGCTTTGCGACGGGACGCATGTCCGCGTGCTGGAGGAAGAATATCAGGCGATGATCATGGGCGCGGGGAACGCAGGTCCGGGATTTTTTTACGACACGCATCCTGGAACGTCGTCGAGGGCGATTGGGAATTTCCGCTGTCTTTATATCCGCATCACGTATCCCGATCAGCTCAAGGCTCCGAACACGGAGGACAGCGCGCACACGGACATGCGGAATGTGTCGCGGTTTTTTCTGGAGAACAGTTTTGGTCGAATGACGACGACATCGACGGTGACTCCGGTCATCACGCTGCCCTACTCGCAAGCTTGGTATATTGCGAAGGACAGCGAGGTGGATGGACTCGGGCTGGTGCATACCGATGCGCGAGCCGAGGCGCGGAAGCTGGGCTACGATTCGAATCAATTTAACTGCACGATTGTCCGCGTGAATGGCGGTCCGCGGCTGAGCGGCATTTCGTGGGGCGGCGGCGATCGGGTGTGGGTGTCGTGGGATGGAATGGACGTGCTGAATCACGAAGCCGGGCACTCGCTCGGGCGCAATCACGCGAACTTCTGGACGACAAGCGATGGCTCGGCAATCGGTGTGGGCACAAACTCGGAATACGGAAACAGCTACGACGTGATGGGCGGCGGTGGTGGATTCGCCGCGCACTATAATTCGAAGAGCAAGCGCGACCTCGGATGGCTGAGCGACCCGTATATTCACAGGCCGTCGGATGCGCCGAGCGCGAGCGGTGTGTATCGCATCTTTGCGTACGACCAGCCGCAACTCGAAGAAGGAAAGTATTACGGATTCCGCGTGGGCAAGGATGTGCAGCGGCGGTTCTATTTGGAATACCATCCGGCTTACAACACGGAGTGGGCAAACTCGCTGCTGATGATCATCGACGGGCTCGGCTCGAATTGCGGTCACCTCATCGACACGACGCCGGGCAGCCCGGGAGGCAAAGGCGACGGCGGCATTAAAGTCGGGCGGACGTTTAGCGACTACGAGTCGGATATTCATTTCACAGTGTTGTCGAAAAATGCAACGACGCCGGCATCGCTGGATTTCTCGTATCAGCGCGGGCCTTTCCCCGGAAATACAGCGCCGACTTTTACGTCGCTGACGGCAAGCGCGACGACGATTGCGGCGGGCGGGAGCATCACTTTCACGGCAAACGCGACGGACGCGCAGAGCGACACGCTGGCGTATCATTGGGAGTTCAACGACGGCGTTTATGGGACGAACACGCCGACTTTAACGCGCACGTTTCCGAGCGTGGATCAAATGACGGTCCACTGCACGGTGTCGGACATGAAAGGCGGCATCGCGCGTAAGCACGTCGTCGTGAATGTAGGTGCGCACGGACGTGGCGCGGTCTCGGGACGCATCACGAATGGCGGGCAACCGGTGGTCGGTGTGCGCGTGACAAGTGACAATGCGAAATATGCTTTTACCGACAGCAATGGCGACTACGCGGTGAGCGACCTCACGGCTGGCGCCCGCACGTTTACGGCGCTGCTGACAGGCTACACATTTACCGCGAGCTACGTGAGCCCGGTCGCGGTCGTCGCGAACACCACGGTGAGCGGCAAGGACTGGACGGCGGAAAGCGTGCCGGAGCTGAGCATCGTCGCTACGAATGCGACGGAGGGCGGTGCGAGCGGATCGTTTGTTATCACGCGAACTGGCGATGTGTCTGCCGCGCTCGACGTGTTGGTCGCGCCGGTCGGCGGGACCGCGACGAAGACGACGGACTACACATTTACGCCCGACTATGTCGCGAGCGGTTCGCTTTATAAATTCACGATTCCTGCAAACGAGGCGTCGCTCACGGTTGTGGTTGCTGCGGTGAACGACACTGCGGCGGAAGGACCCGAGACGGTGAAGTTGCAGTTCTCCGTGGGCGGCTATCAGGTCCGCGCGGGCGGCGTCTCGGAACTCACGATTGCCGACAACGACACGACACTGCCGGTGGTAAAAGTGGCATCGCCGGATTTCTACGCGACCGAGGCGGGCGACACCGGGACGTTTGTTGTTTCCCGTACGACGACGACTGGCGCGCTCAATGTCATCGTCGCGTGGAGCGGCACGGCTGTGAACGGCACCGACTACGTCTCGCAGCCTACGACTGTTACGATTCCGAACGGTGTTGCATCCACGACCGTCACGTTCGTTCCGACCAACGACGCGGCCATCGAAGTGCCCGAGGATGCGACCATCACAATCTCCAGCAACGCGGCCTACATTCGCGACGCTGCGGAGCGCACGGCGACGGTGACCATCACGGACGACGATGTGCCAGTCGTGAGCGTCACCGCGCTCGATGCCGACGCAAACGAAGCAGGGCGCGATCCCGGCTTGGTGCTCATCACGCGCACTGGTTCTACGGCGGCACCGCTGACGGTTTACTACGGGCTCTCGGGCCGCGCGCTCCACGGCACGGACTACTACGCGCTGCCGGGGCAAATCACGATTCCTGTTGGCGCGACGAGCGCTGCGGTGATGATCACGCCTTACGACGATGAACTCGGCGAGACCGACCCGGAGTCGGTGACGTTTAATCTCACGACTTACAATAACGCCTACCAACTCGGCGCGGCGTTCAGCGCGACGGTGAATATCGCGGACAACGACGACAAACCGATCGTCGCCGTGCGCGCCGGCACTTCGCCTGCCGAGCCCGGAACGGCGGGCACATTCATCATCCGCGCCATCGGCTCCGCGACCGGCAACATCACGGTAAACTACACGCTCAGCGGCACCGCCACGGCAGGCAGCGACTATACTGCGCCGAGCGGCAGCGTGACGCTCTCGGCGAACGGCTCCGTGGAAACGACGGTAAATATCCCGATTCTCAACGACATTGTTTTGGAGCCGACCGAGACGATCATTTTGAGCATCACACCCGGCGCGACTTACAAAGTCCTGAACGACGGAAGCGCGACGCTGCGGCTCAAAGACGAGGATTCCGGCGACCGCGTGATGGTCTCGTCTTGGAACGACGGCATGGCCGAGGCCACGACGCCCGACACCGGGAAGTTTTACTTTTCGCGCGGCGGAACTGCGGGAGCCCTCGATGTGAGCTACGTCGTCAGCGGTACCGCCATCAACGGCACCGACTACGATCTGCTGAGCGGAACCATCACCATTCCAGACACAGCGGCCGGCGCCGACCTGATCGTTTCGCCGATTAACGACGCGTTTCTCGAAGGAACGGAAAGCGTCACGGTGACGGTCGTCGCGGGCCCCGGCTACGACGCTGACCTTCCCGCCAGCGCGACGCTTTATCTCGCTGACAATGAAACACTGGCGACGGTCGTGGGATTTGCCAGCGCGACGGGAGCGACGACCGAGGCGCTTGTATCGGGCAACGATTGGCGAGACATCGCAGTGACGCTCGATGCTGTGAGCCCGGAAGCCGTGACTGTGGAATTCACCAGCGGCGGCGGCACGGCTGCGGGCGACGATATCGATTGGGCGATCCTCGACGCCGCAAACGGCAACGCTCAAATCTCCGGCGGCGTGCTGACGTTTGCGCCCGGCGAGCTTTCGAAAAACGTGCGCGTCCGCGTGCGAAATGACTCCGTGAGCGAGGGAAATGAAACCGCGATCCTGACGCTCAGAAATGCGCGCTTTGCACGCATCTCTTCGTCTCGCACTTCACACACACTCACGATCAACGATGCCGACGATCTTGCGGCTCGCGTCCGGTTCATCGTGTCGTCTTCGACAAAAGGCGAAGGCGAAGGAACCGAGCCTTTGCTCATGGCGGTGCTCGACCGTCCGCTCACGGCGAGCGCGACTGCGCAATACACCGTAGGCGGCACCGCGACTTCCGGCAGCGACTACACGCTCGCGCCGGGCACGCTCACATTTGCCGCAGGCGAAACCGTGAAGCTGCTGCCGTTTGCGATCCTCACCGACGGCGTCGCGGAACCTGCGGAAACGGTAATCGTCACGCTCACAAGCCCGACAAACAGTGTGCTCGGGACGCCCGTGACGCACACCGTTACGCTTACGGACAGCAACCGTCCGGCGGTTTCCGTGTCCGGTCCTTTGGACATCGTGGAGAGCGGCGGAGCGGCGAATTACGTCATCACCCGCAGCGGCGCGACGAGCTTTCCGCTTACGGTGAATTTCTCGGCGGGCGGCACCGCCACTGCGCCGGACGATTACACAGCGCCGCCAGTGAGCGTCACGATTCCGATCGGGCAATCGAGCGCGCCGCTTGCAGTCGCGCTCATCGACGATGTCGTGGAAGAAGCCGACGAAACGCTGAGCATCACGATTTCGCCAGACGCCGGCTACGACCTCGGCCCCGTGTCGGCGGTCACCACGACCATCGAAGACGACGACGCGCCACCGGTCGTCGCGATTGTTTCGCCGCTTCGCCCGGAAGTCGCCATTCCTGCATCGAATGGAATCATGCTCGTCGTGGATGCCACGCGTTCGACTCCGAGCGGCACGGTGAATGTCCCGTTCACGTGGACAATGCTCAGCGGCCCCGGAACTGTGACTTTTGAAACCGCCACGACGACGAGCGTCGCGGCTCTATTCTCGGCATCGGGCGAATACGTCCTGCAAGCCAGCGCGACCTACGGAACAAACACCGTGACGGACTCGGTGAAAGTGAACGTGGGCCAGACACTCACCGCGCAAACGATCGGCACAACCACAGCCGCAGGCTCGTGGAGTGAAGCGGATACGGTGGCTGGGGCGTTGGTCGGCGGGACGATCACGCTGAGCGGTGCCGGTAGCGGATTGAGCGCGAGCGGAACCACGGACGGATTCTATTTCCTCGCCGCTCCGCGCACGGGAGATTTCGATCTTTCGATTCGAGTCGCCAGCCTCACAAATCCAGGCGGAGATAACTCGTTCCGAGTAGGCATCATGGCCCGCGCATCGAGCGCCACAAACGCACCTTATGCGATGACGATGTATAAAGGCGCAGGCACACACTCTTACCAAGCCCGTCTCACTGCCGGCGCCGCACCCTACAATTCAGCGGGCAGCACCGTTTACACGATGCCGCGCTTTCTCCGCCTCGTCCGCGTGGGCGACGACTTCTCCGCCTACCACAGCGCGGACGGCATCGCGTGGTCGCTGCGGGGTGCGACCCAATCGATCCCAGCGATGGGTGCATCACCGCTCGTAGGACTCGCAATCACAAGCGCAGTCGTCGCCACCCCTTCGACGGCCGTCTTCGACAGCGCAAACTTCTATCTCCCGACCAACATCGGGCCAAACGTGAACGCCGGAGTCGCGCTCAGCGGCACGGGGCCATGGAACATCGACGCCACCGTGACGGACGACGCGCGCCCAGTGCCCGCGAGCCTCACTCCGCTCTGGCTGCCGGAAAGCGACGTGACGTTTGCCAGTGCGACATCCGTGGATACCGGCGTGACATTTGCCGCCAGCGGCAACTACAGCCTGCGCCTCACCGCGAGCGATGGAGCGATCACGACCTTCGACGACACGACCGCAAACGTCACCGTCGGCGGACCGATGCTCTCGTGGCGGCAGACGCATTTCGGCGAAACCAGCGGCACCGGCAACTCCGCGAACGACGCTGATATGGACGGCGACGGTCTGGAAAACATCATCGAATACGCGCTCCTGACATCGCCCATAGCGGCCGGAGGCGCGCCATTTACGGTCGCGGCGACACCGGGAAACTTCGTGATCAATATCAACCGCGACCCCGCACACACCGACGCCACCATCACCATCGAAGCAGCCATTACACTCGGCGGCACATGGACACCGATTGCGCGCAGCACGAATGGCGGCGCACTTACGTCGCTCGTGGCTGAAGCCAGCGTAGTGGAAACCGGCGCAGGCCCAGTCGCGGCAGCGATCACCGTCGGCACCGCAGGCACCCCGGCGGGAAGATTCTTCCGCGTGAAAGTGGAGACGGCGACGCCTTAACGGCCCATCGCCGCTTCGATCTCGTCGGCCTCAAGAGGGATTTTTCCCATGAGGTTGACCGGACCGTTTTCCGTGACGAGGACGGTGTCTTCGAGGCGCACAGCCAGCTCCTCTTTTGGGATGTAAATGCCCGGCTCCACGGTCATCACCCAGCCGGATTGCATCGGCTTTGTCGTGTCGCCGACGTCGTGCACATCCAGACCGATGGGGTGGCCGAGTCCGTGCATGAAATACTTTTTCACCGCAGGCTGGTCGGGGTCTTGTTTCTTCACGTCGCTCGATTTGAGCAGGCCGAGTTTCAAGAGTTCCTCCGTCATCTGCACTTCTGCGGCCTTTTGCCAGTCCTTGTGCAGCACACCCGGCGCGAGGCGCTGGGTGCTGGCGCGGAGGACGCGGAGGACGGCGTCGTAAATGGCGCGCTGGCGCTTGGTGAACTTTCCGTTCACCGGGATGGTGCGCGTCATATCGCTCGCGTAATTCGCATAGCCGGAACCAACGTCGAGCAGGAGAAGTTGCCCGTCTTTGAGCGGTGAGACGTTTTCCTGATAGTGCAGGCAGCAGGCGTTTTTTCCCGCCGCCACGATGGGCTCGTAGGCGAAGCGTGCGCGGTTGCGGATGAACTCGTGCGCAAACTCAGCCTCGACATCGGTCTCCGTCTTTCCGGGCTTGGTGAATTTCAGCACTCGCTTAAACGCCTTGCCCGTGAGGTCGCAGGCGCGCTGGATGACGGCTATCTCGGCGGCACTTTTCACGACGCGGCAATCGTGCAGCAATGGCGCGAGGCGTCGGTAAGTGTGCAGCGGGTAGCGGCCTTGGATTTCTTTGATGAAGCGCTCGTCGCGGGTCTCGACTTCGCACGAGGAGCGCTTGTGCTCGTTGCTGTTGATGAAGACCTGATCGGCCTCGCAAATCATGCGGCGAAGCATGCCCCAGAAATCCTGCGACCACTTTATCTGTGTGATTCCCGTTAGTTTTTGCGCCTCATCCTTGCGGAGCTTGTGACCTTCCCACAGCTCGTTGTGTTCGTTCCCTTCGCGGAGAAAAAGGACCTCGCGCAGCTTCTCGTCATCCGCGTCGGGGAAGAGAACGAGGATGCTTTCTTCCTGCTCCACGCCCGAGAGGTAAAAAAGATCACTGTTCGGCCGCATAAGAATCGAGCCATCGGCATTTGTAGGAAGAATGTCGTTGGCATTCACAATCGCCATGCTGCGCGGAGGAAGCAGTTTGGCGAGGCGTGCGCGGTTTTCAGTAAATAGGGACGGCGGAAGTGGATCATGTCGCATTGAGCGATTCATGCCGGAGCAATCGGCGATTGTCTAGCGTGCTGGCGGAGCAGATTTCGTTCAAAGTCTGGCGCTCGAGAGAGCGGGGCCTTTTGTTTTTGGAAGAACGAAGGCCTACGTCACGTTCAAGCTCGCTGGCGAGCTCGGCAGACTCTCGCCGCCCGAACCTACCGCCGTCACACGCACTTCATTGGCACCCAGCGTCAGCGAGAGCAGCAGCGCCTCGCTCGTAGGCGTCTCCACTTTGAAGACAAAATCCGGCGAGCCCGGTGCCTTCACATACCAGCGATAGCCCGTCGCCCCCGCCGTGTCCGGGATGTCGCCAAATGCGCGCCCGCTTCCCAGTGCTTGCAGCACCAGGCCCGTCGGCGTCGCCGGGGCCACGGCACCGGATGGCGCGGAAGTCGTCGGGATGCGAGCGCGGATCAGGTCGCCCTCCACCGTGCCGGCGAGGAAGCGGCCCGTCGCCGCCTCATACCACGCCATGCACCGGTCCTCCACGACCGCCACATGGCGCGTCAGCGCCTTCTCCGCCCTGCGCAGAGTCGAGCGCGTCTGGCGGAATGCCTTCTCCTTCGCGGGCAGCGCAGCGAGTTCCGTAAGCAGCCCGGCCAGCGTGAAGGGCGAGCCCGGCGACCACGCCGCGTTATAGTCCTCCCAAGCGTCCACGAGACTTTCGGCCTCCTCCAAAATCGTGGGGCGCGTATTTCCCTGCGCACTCAGCTCCTCCACGACTTCATCCAGCGTCGGGTCGAGTTTGGCTTTTGCGCGCAGGCCGGAGACGGCCACCGTCACCGTGAGTTTGATATTGGAAAGCGAACCGTCATACGCCTGCTTCGCATTATTGGCCGCGACTGTGGCCAGCGCGATTATCTTCGCGAGGCTTGGCGTGGGCAGCAGCGAAGTCGTGTCAAACTGCCGGATCCACTCATCCCAATCGAGAAGAGTGGCGCTGTCCCAAACCCACATATCGGCGAGGTCTGTCTGCACTGCACGGGTTTCGAGTACCCGGTCCTTTACGTCCTGAATGCTGGCGGTTGGTTGGATTGTCATACGATGATTCCTTTCGTTGTTTTAGTTTGTTTGTTTTGGAAGTGCCCCGCCGATGAAAACCGGCGCGGCAATCGGGAACTAGTCATCGTATCGCGATTCGTCAACGCGAGTTTTCACCGCACGGCAAATCAAACAATTCCCGTTTGCAATTCGCTTCCGCGTTCGCTTCTTACGCAGGAATGGACCCTACGCTCCGAGAACTCATCGACCGTTCCACCTTTCACAAAGGCTCCGTCCGAGAAGTCGCCGCGCTGCTTCCGGCGGACGAAGGGGAACTTGACGCGCTCGTCGGCGAGGCTGTCGCGGGTTGTGATATGCGTAGCTTTGTCTTGGTGGTCGCTGCGGCACTCGACGCCGGGAGACGCGTGGACGTTCGTCACATGGGGCAGGCGGCGTCCATGACGAGCGACCATTTTCGTTTTTGCAATCTTGCGATAAAGATGCGCGGCGACCTCCCGGCTGCCTGCATGACAGCGATCCTCCGCGGCGGGATCGGGCACGAAACCATCACCGCAGCGATGTTGCTCACGGCGGTGTGGTGCCGGGACCATACGGGTGGAGTATTGCCCGAGGGCTTCCTCGCTGAAGTGAAGGCGATGGCCAGAAAACAGAACCTGCGAGACGAAGTGCAGGCGTTCCTGATCAGCACGCTCTTCGTAGTTCGGGATCCCTCGCTGAAGGCAATTTTCGAGGCGAACTTTGCAGGAGTCCACAAGCCCGACTGGGAGGCGAACACGCAAAAGTTTCTCGATGCCGTCCTCGAAAGAATCCATGCCCCTGTGCTGACTCTATTCAGCGATGAGCCGCCAAAGATGCTCGCCGCCGGAATTACGATGCGCCGGTCAGTCGAAAAATTTGGGCGCAACGACCAGTGCCACTGTGGCAGCGGGAAGAAGTATAAACGTTGTTGCTTTGCAAAAGACGAAGAGCGCCTCCACCACTCCACAAATGTGGCGGGGAAGACCTATGCGGAACTTCGCGATGCGCCCGAGACGGACCTCACGATCCATAGGATCGAAAAAATGCACCGTCACGAACTGGAAAGGCTCGACCCGCTGAAAATCCCTGAAATCCTTCACCAAGCTTACATCCTGCGCGCAACTCCCTTCGGTGTTTTTGAGCGCGTCGTCGAATTTTTCGAGCGCGTCGAGTGGAACGAGGTGACGGAGAAACTCTATTACTTTGCAGCGATGCTCATCATGCGTGCGGGGCGAAAAGAATACGCCGCCCGGATGGTTGCAGCGTTTGAAAAAGCGCGACCGGGGGCAGACGTACGCTTGGACTTGCTCCTTCTCGCTGCGGATGGGAGGGCAGACGAAGAACTACACCTCATCGAGAAAATCGCGTTCAAAGCGATGAAGGAAACCAATCCGGATAGGCTTACGGAGTTTGCCCTCGCTGTTCTCTATTCCCGCCATAAAGCACTCGGCATCCTCGTCTGCCGCAGCGTCATTCCACTCATGCGATCAAAGAAAGGGAGCGTCGTCCTCAATGAAATCCTCCTCGCCCACGACAAGCTCGACCTGCCGCCCGACGACCCCTTCAGCGACGTGCTCGAAAAGCGCATCGCCGAAGAAACCGGCGACGAAGGCAAGGACGCCGCCGGACTTCGCGCCGCCCGCAAGAAGCTCGACGCCAAAGCCGCCGAAGTCCGCCAGCTCAAAGAAGACATCGAACGCCAGCGCCGCGAAGTCCGCCGCCACGAAAAACAACGCCCCGCCGAAACCGTCGCCCACAACCCTGCCGACGAAGCCGAACTCCGCGACCTGCGCCAAAAGCTCGCCACCCTCAAAAGCACCCTCCACGAACGCGCCGAAGAACGCACCGCGCTCCGCCGCGACCTCGAAGCCGTCCGCGACGCGCTCGAAAAAACCCGCGCTGCCGCCGCCCCGAAAACCGAGCCAGCCAACGGCGACGAAGACGATGAAGCGGGCCACTACCTCCCCGAGCAGTCCGCCGGAAACCAGCCCCTGCGCATCATCGAATTTCCGCCCAAATTCCGCGAAACGCTCGACGACTTCCCGCAACAAATCTCCCGCGCCGCCCTCGCCATGGCGGGCCGCCTCGCCGGCGGAGAGCCCGCTGCATTTTCGGGCGTCGTCGCCCTCAAAGCCATCCCCGGCGTTTATCGCCAACGCATCGGCATCGACCACCGACTGCTCTTCCGCCTCCACCCCGACCGCGTGCAACTCATCGCCCTCATCAACCGCCGCGACCTCGATCGGAAAATCAAAGGCCTCCGCGCATAGTCGAGCGGGCTGCGCTTCGCCCGGTGCGCCCCTTTTGACCATCGGCAAGCCCCTTTCGAGTGTCGGCGGCGTCCTTTCGTACCGGCCCGGCTGCCTTTCGTACGTCGGCGGCACCCTTTCGTACCTGGCCGGGTGCCTCGCGTACGTCGGCGGCATCCTTTCGTACCTCGCCGATGGCCTCGCGTACCTCGGGACCACCCTGACGTACCTCGGCAGCATCCTGACGTACCTGGCCGGTGCCCTGACGTACCTCGCCGGCACCCTGACGGCTGGGACACCCCGGGAAGGGACGAAATGGCGCACTCCCACTCTGTAAAGTGGCCGGACGTGTGACTGCGTTTGGGAACTTGGCACACTTTCCCCGTGGCGACGTATGAAAGGCTCTTCTCTGATGGCGTCTTTTTGCGACCCGGTCTCAAATGCGTGGTGGGTGCGGGCGAATGCGGGCAAGGCGGGGGAGCCGTGGCTTCGGGGTTACAGGGGAAGTGGTATCCGCCGGGCGTCATGGACTGGACGGGGTCGGAGCGAATGGTTGCGGGCGTGCTGTTGATGACGGCTGGTGGGGTCCCGTAAACCTTCGGGAAGACATACCGGGCGACAGGACCTCTTACTCCCCTCGCTTGCTCCCGCTCTTGGACGCATTGATTAACTTAAAACGCTGTTATCATTGTCGTTGACTCGGCGCGCCAAAAACATACAAGCAAGTTACGGTTTTTTCTGCGTCCGAGGGCTCTGAACTCGAAGGGACGAAACCGGCAAACAATAAAAACAATAAAAACAATGAAACTAATGCAAGAAACCAACCCTGCCGCCGCTCACTCAGCGGGCGGTCGGAAACTCGGACGGCGAGGGGGAATCTCCCTCTGGCTGTCTCAAATCATCGCGATCGTCGCGCTCTTTATCGGGGCAGGCAGCGTATCGCGAGCCGTCGAAACACAAATTGTAACGCCGAACCTCCTCACGGTGGCAAACGGAAGCTTTAGCAATGCAGATGACGCTTTTTCGGCAAGTGACATTCCGATTGGATTCACGTTCCGTTTCAACGGGGCGGATTACACGAACGTGAGAATGAGCACGAACGGCATCATGTTTTTCACGGGTGCAAACGCCAATTACACCAATGGTAGTTTGAGCACCGGCTTAGGAAACGGGGTTTATGCGTTGTGGGACGACCTTTACCTCGGGCCTGGCAATAACGAATCCCTCTCGCGCTCGCTCTATCACACTGATGGTGTGAGTGGAAGCCGGGTGTTCATCATGCAATGGACTGCCTACTACGGGTTTGCCGATGGGTTTGAAGTCGGCACGTTTAACGTAGTCCTTTACGAGGGTTCGAACCAGATTGACATCTATTACCGTAACATGCTCGGCGTAAACGTCGGCCGGCGGTACGGCCAGAGTGCGACGATTGGACTCGTTGCGGGGGCCTACACGACCGAGTATTCGATTAACTCGCCTGTAGCGACAGAAGGAAAACTCCTCACGTACACGCCGGCCGCGGGTGGTCTCGCTCCTTACACAGTAACCGAACAATTCGTCACTCCTGCCACAACGGCTGCAATCCCGACGTATTTCCTCTCCGCCACGGATGCGCCAAAGGTCCCTACGGACCTTTCCGCCGCTCCGAGCACGCCGGTTCTTACTTCGGCCACTGTATCGTGGTCGGTCGGCTCGCTGGGCACGGAGCCTACGGGTTACCGCCTGCGCTATGCGACAAACCCGCAGATGTCGGGTTTGACGGAAGTTGCGCTCCCTGATTCGCCCCTCTCATATGTGCTTACCAACCTTACGGGCGGTGCGACCTACTACTATCAAGTGGTATCCACGGCGGGAACTCTGTCTTCGATTTCGACGATTTCGTCGTTCACGCAGATTGCAAACGTCGCTCCAGTCGCGACCGGTGGTTCGTTTATGACCGTCGAGGCCGTTCCTTACAACGGTTTCCTGACTGCAACGGATGCGGACAACACGCCAAATACGAGCGGACTCATCTACTCGGTCGAAACGCAGGGCCTCCATGGCACAGCGGTCATCACGAACTCGGCGACAGGGGCATTCACCTACACATCGGTGCTCGGCTACTCGGGCCCGGATTCGTTCACGTTCAAAGCGTTTGACGGCACGGCGTTTTCCAATGAAGCGACGGTCACGGTCACGATCACCTCGGCCAACACGCCGCCAGTGCTCGTGCTCCCGGCTTCGCCGGTGGTTGCGGAAGCAACGAGCGCTCTAGGTGCAGCAGTCACATTCAGCGTCAGCGCGACGGATGCCCAGGATGGCACAGCGCCTGCAATCGCGACGCCTGCAAGCGGCAGCGTGTTCCCGCTCGGCGATACGACGGTCAGCGTCAGCGCCACGGATACCGCAAGTGCGACGACAACTGGCAGCTTTGTGGTGCGAGTGCAGGACACGACCGCGCCCACTCTCACAGTCCCCGGCCCAATCGTGGCCGAGGCGACGAGCGCCGCAGGTGCAGTGGTCACCTTCAGTGTGGGCGCAACTGACGCAGTGAGCGAAGTCACCCCGGTGGCGACGCCTGCAAGCGGCAGCGTATTCCCAATCGGCACGACAATGGTTAGTGTCTCTGCAGTCGATGCCGCAGGAAATCCCTCCACGGCGAGCTTCTCTGTGACAGTGCAAGATACGACACCACCCGTGGTGACGGCCCCTGCAAACATCACGGTCATCGCCGCAAGCGCAGCCGGATCAGTAGTCACCTTCAGTGTTTCTGCCACTGACAGTGTGGACGGAGCCGTGACGGCAACCGCATCGCCAGCGAGCGGCAGCCTCTTCCCAATCGGCACGACCCTGGTGAATGTCTCGGCGAGCGATGCAGCGAGCAACAGCAACAGCGCAAGCTTCACGGTCACCGTGCAGCCAAGCCTCGTAGGAGTGGACGATGCCGTGCAAGCGGTGGACGGCGTGACGCTGGTCTATCCCTTGGCAAACGACCGCTCGGCTTTCGGCAATCTGTTGTCGATCGTCTCAACGAGCGAACCCACTGTGGTGATTAAAGGACGGGCACTGGAGATTCCAGCGGGCTACCTTGGCACCTTCAGCTACACGATCACCGACGGCGTTGAAGTCGGCGGTGCAAATGTGGACGTCACCGCAGGCACTTCCATCGCTTCGCCTCTCAAATGGCAGGGCCTCCTCTACAACAGCGCTGGCGAAATCTCAGGCCGCGTGACCGCGAGCAAGGCCACGACGAAAATCGTCGCCACCATCCAGCTCGGAGCGGGCAGTGGAGCGGCTATCTTCCCAGTCACGGGAGCCTCCGGACTCGCGGTGCCACTTGGAACGGTCAACGCGTCGGTGAATGCGGATAAGCATCTCATCTTTACGCTCGTCAGCGGCGGAAATACCTACACCGGCGACCTTCGTCCCGGCAAAAACACCACGACTGCCCGCAAACACAACATCGCTCTCGCGAGCATCACCCCGGCCACCATCCCCGGCGGCGGATGGGCTCGTGCGACGACGTCTGGAGCGGCACGAGTGAGCTTCGGCGGCAAACTGCCGGACGGACGCATCCTCTTTGGCAACGCCATGGTCCGCGATAACGGGAGCTTTGTTCTCTATCGCACAATTATCGGAACGAACCCGCGCGGCTTCATCGGCGGCGAGTTCATCCTCGCGAACCTCACCTCGACGGACGTCACGGGAGAATTGAAATGGGTGCTGCCTCCGCAAGCACGCGGCACGCACGCTGCGGGACTGACCACCACGCTCACCGCCAACGGTTGCGTCTATAATTCGGCCATCCCGCTCCCATCGGGAAATGCAACCATGCACCTCACTGGGGGAGGCCTCGCGGCTCCCTTCGACATTGCTTCGACGCTGGCGTTGGGCGCTCCGAACAAGATTCCAGCCATTCCATTCTGGGTTACCTATCCAGTGAAGGGAGTATTCATCGGTGCGTTGAAGACGCCTGTGGCTCCGCTTGGTGCGCGTGTCTCGGGTATCTTCCTCCAAAAGACCAACACGGCGTGGGGATATGTTGCCGGACCGCTCGTGGGCGGACGGATCGAGATCAGCCTGCCATCGGCGAACTAACACGAAATCCGGTTAGAAAATCACAGAAGCCCCGCTCTCGCGAGAGAGCGGGGCTTTTTGTTGTTCGCGGCTCGCACGGTTCTTTCAATAGAGAGGGGCGTATGTCACAGCCCATCGCCCACCGCGCCAACGTCGCCGCGCTCATTCCGTGTTACTTTGAGGAGAAGAACATCCGCCAAGTCGCGGGGCGCGCGATGAAGCAACTCGACCTCGTGCTCGCCGTGGACGACGGCTCGACGGACCTTACTTTTGAAGAAGCGCTCGCTTCCGGCTGC
>JAYUSJ010000106.1:0-21785 GCA_043755735.1 Verrucomicrobiaceae bacterium
AATGTGGCATTTGCCCAGGCGGGCGTCTGGTTCCCGCGTGTGTGCACGATTCCGGACTTTCCTGCGGACGGCGAATGGATGGCCGCCGGCGCCTGGCTGGGCGGGCATAAAGGCGCAGAAGAATGGGCGCGGGCACTCGCTCGATGCGGTGGTGATTTGTCGCGGCTCCCGTGGTGGAAAAAACGACCGTCCGCACCGCCTGCAATCCTGCTCTCCCGGAGTGCAGCCCGGCGATTCGGGGCGATCCTCGGTCCGTGCGGAAGCATGGAGAAGGCGTGGCTGGCGATGTTCCGCGCCGAGGTCCGTGCGGTGCATTTGGCGGAATTTGATGCGTATTTTTCCGACGGCCTGCGGGGACTTCAGGTCGTGACGAGCATTCAAATCGGCGGTGCCGAGCGTGTGGCGCTCGATCTGGCTGCGGCACTTCCTTCGCACGGGGTTGCATCGCTGGTGGTCGCGCTCGGAAAGCCGATGCGCGAAGCGTTTACGGCTCCGTCCGGGTTCGTCAGTTTGTCGGCTTCCCGCAAAGATCCCGCTGCTGTTGCGGAGGGCGTTCGGCGGGTCGCTCTGGAGTTTGGGGCAGATGTCGTGCACGCGCATCTCATTCGCGCAGCCGAGGCGCGTGCGATCCGCGCGACGGGGCTCCCGCTCATGCTCCATATTCATAACTTCCCCGCGGGCTGGCCGCCCGATTACGGCGGGCTTTCACCGGGAGACGCGACTGTGCTTTTGCCCTGCGCGCAAAAAGTGGAGCGCGAAGTCGTGCGCCTGCTTCCGCACATGTCCGCACGAACGATCTGGAACGGAATCGCGTCATCCCCTGCTTTGCCGGCGCCTGCGCGGGGTGCATTTACCGTCGTCACGCTGGCAAATCCCCGTCTGCAAAAGCGACTCGATCGGATTCCAGGGATCGCCCGGGCCACTTCGCTGTTGCTCGCTCCACGTCGCGTGAGATTCGTAATCGCCGGTGCGCGCGAGCCCTACAGCGCGGACTCCGCGGAAGCGATCGCTGCCCTGGATGCCGCGATTGCGGAGCACGATGCAGGCGGCATCGTCGAGCGCCCAGGGCTCGTCGCAGATACCGCGGCACTCCTTGCAGAAGCCGATGCGATGCTCAGCGTGAGCGCCTACGAAGGCCTTAGTCTCGCGCATCTTGAAGCGCTTGCGGCGGGCGTTCCTCTCGTCGCGACCGATGCCGGCGGAACGAGCGAAATTGCGGCGCAATCCGACGCTGTGACCATTCTTCCGCGCGATGCTTCCGCGACACAGTTCGCGAATGCCCTCGCCGCGTGCAAGAGCGGAACGGCCGCGCTGCCTGCGAGCTTCTCGCGGCACAAAATGGCGGCGCGGGCGGCGTGGCTCGCATCCGCAGTCGTGCGGCGCGAGCGGCGGGGAAAGGGCGACGGGCTCTGGCTCATCGCGAATAATTTCTCCACGGGCGGCGCGCAATCGAGCGCGCGGCGGCTGTTGCTCGCGCTCAAGGATAGCGGCGTGCGAGTGCGCGCAGCAGTGATTCAGGAGCAGCCGAAGTTTCCTACGCCGGGTCGCCGCGCGCTGGAGGATGCAGGAGTTCCGGTGATCGCCGTGCAATCCGCAGAGGCGCTGTTGGACGCGATCGAGCGCGATCCGCCAGGGGCGGTGTTCTTTTGGAACGCGATCGCGAGTTGGAAAATCCTGCTCGCCGATGCGCTGCTCGGTATGCGCGTCTTCGACATCAGTCCCGGCGAGATGCTTTTTTCCTCGCTCAATCGCTACTTTGAAGATCCGCCCGCAGGTCTGCCCTATCGCACCGCAACGGACTACGGCTCGCGGCTCGCGGGGATGGTCGTGAAGTATCACGCTGAAGCGGGTCGCGCCGCAGAGCTCGGCTGCCCGGTGCATGTCATCCGCAATGGCGTCCCTCTATTGCCGGTCGCGGCCAGGAGGCCGGGCGCGGTAGTTGTTTTGGGAACCGCCGCCCGACTTTCGCCGGACAAGAAGCTGGGCGATTTGCTCGCCGCTGTTCGCCTCGCCGCGCCGCAGATGCCGCGCTTCGTGCTGCGCATCGCCGGCGGTCCCGAGCGCGATTTCCCCGCACACGCCTCCGAGTTGCGGGAGCTGGCCGCTGAACTACCGGTGGAATGGATGGGCGAGGTCGCGGATATTCCGTCGTTCCTCGGCGGGCTCGATATTTTCGCGATGATCTCCGAACCGGCCGGATGCCCGAACGCAATCCTCGAAGCATGCGCCGCCAGCCTCCCGGTCATCGCGACCGATCATGGCGGCGCGCGTGAACTCGTGATCGATGGCGTCACCGGACGGATTTGCCCGCGAGGTGATTCGCAATCGTTCGCAGCAGCCTTGGCGGGCCTCGCAAAAGATCCCGCAGGGCGCGCGGAAATGGGACGGGCAGCGCGGCTGCACATGAAAAAGGAATTCGCGATTTCCGAGATGGCGGATCGTTACCGCGCATTGATTCTCGATGTGACAAAGATGCCATGACAGAGGCGCCACTCCGGCTAGAAGTTATTTTTATCAACGAAGAATTGCGCCCCGGCACTCTCCGTTGATACTGAAATGAGCAAGTCGCATGAGGTTTTCCTGCAGTGTGACAGACGAGGCCCGCGAAAACGCGCAAATAATATTTGAATGTCGGGATTGCACACAGGGCAACCCTGCGTATTTGTAACACTCATGAAATTTTCATCACTTCTGCCTTTGGCGCTCGCCGCCGCACTTGCATCGTGCGGAAAGCAGGAGACAACTGTCGTGGAGTCAACCCAGCCGCTGCCCGAGGCCGCCGCGACCACAGACCCCGCCCCAGCAGCGGCTCCCTCCGCACTTTCCACCGAGGATGCATCGCAGCTCGAGGCATGGTGGAAGAAATACAATCTCGACCCGAACGATGCCGCTCAACTCGTCGCCGATTCGGATGGCGATGGTTACTCCAATCGCGAAGAGTTTCTCGCCGATACGAATCCTCGCGATCCGAATTCACTTCCCGGCGTGATGGAAGGCGTCGTGATGAAATCAATGGTCGAGGTTCCTGTGCCCATTATTCTCCGCGAAGTTTCGAAGGACAGCATCACGGCGAGCATCGAACATACGGGCGGAACCAAAGAGACCCTCTCCGCGGGAGCGACGCCGAAAGGCTCGCCGTTCCGCGTGAAGGCCGTGAAATACCAGATGAAAACGGACAAGCACGGCGTGCTCACCGACATGTCCCAAGTCACGCTGGAGAACCCTGAAAGCAAGGAGACCGTCTTCCTCGTTCGCGACCTGCCCGCGCGCAGCAGTCAGACCCACGCCGTCATCGTGGGCGCGGACGGCAAGGAGCAGCAGATTCATTTCGACGAAACATTCACCCTCGCCGGCCACCCTGGCAAACAGTTCGTGGTCGTAGAGCTGCGCGCCGACCAAGTCGTAGTCCAGCAGGTCGGCAGTAAATCCACGTTGGTCATCCCTAAACGCTGATGGGCATTACCTTTCATCCCGTGGCGCCTGGCGATGTCCAGCGTTTCCTGTTCGATGTAGCCGACCATCTCCCGCTGGCTGCGACACGGGCGATGGATTTACTGCCTTCGGAACACGAGAAAAAGAAGGTATCGAACCTCTATAAGGAGTTCCTTGTGTGGAGGGCTGAAGTGCCGCGCCGTGAAGGGCTGGGCGAGATCACTTTCGCAAACACTTATGCGCGGACGATGGCGATCATCGCAGGCTTTCGCCACCCTTACTGGTATGCAGGCGATTCAGGCCTCACCGAGCTCGCCAAGGCAGACGACGCCATCGCGCGCCTGTTCAAGCCGCTCGGAAAATGCGGAACCGGCCGCCTCAATACCGTGCCCGATCGCTCGAAAGGCCTGTGCGTCGATGGCGAGGCGGGCAGCGGCGTAATCACCGATTTGGGAGCGCTCAAGCAAGAGCTCGCACGGCTCAAAAAACCAAGAACACACTCCCGATTTTTGGGGCTTAAAAAAGAGACTCTGCCCGGATTGGCGGATCAAATTCTCACTCCGGAGGCTTTTGATTCGTTGAACCGTGCAATCTCCTATGCGGAATCGCGCGGACTCGCACTCATGGAGGCTTCCGGCATCGCCGCGCCGGGCTTCAGCGGCGCATCGCGATACTCGAATTTCCGCGCGCATACGCTCAATGCGATCGACGACACCACGCTCCCGCCGCCCATTCCCGGAGAGGAGCCGCTCTCGCCGCCAATCCCTTTTGTTGCGCCATCGTCTTCGAAAATCACGCATCTTCCCGTGGCCAATGCGGCCAGTCTTTTCGATGTGCGTGAGGACGTGACGGATGACGGCGCATTTTCCGGTAAACAGCAACTCACTGCACGGCTCGGCTTTGCCCAAGGCGAGACTCCTGACGAAAAAGTGCGCCGCTTTCTCGCACGGCTGTCGATTTGGAAAACGAAATACAGCAAGCGTTGCAGCGCTGTCTCCATCACATGCTTCGCGCCGCTAACCTCCGAAGAGGCCATTTTCAAACATTTCCTGCATGAACTGACGAACGACTACGGGCTGTTGCAGTTCATGAACACCCTCAGTTCCGTGACGCTCACTTTTTCGCGGGCCGGCGGAGAATCCCGTCGTCTCGTGTGGGGCGCGGATGAATCGGGCTGCCGCACGTTCCTCGAGGAAGCCGCTGCATAAATGGGTATCGCACGAATCATCCTCGTGCGTCTCGTGGCGCTCTTGATCGTTGCCGCGGGATGGCATGGCATCAAGACTTACGACTTTGAGCGCCGGTATTTTCAGCAGATATCGCTGACAATTCCGTCCGCAACACCGCAGGATCTGGATGCGCTTTATGTAGAGGCGCTGAAATTGGGTTTTCCGATGGACCGCATGGAGCGTGAAAAGAAAGGCGTCCTCGTGGTTGCACTCGAAAGCACGAGCTACTCAAATATCGAGAATGCCGAGAGGCAGTTCAAAGATATCATGGCACCTGCATTAGCTGCGCGGAAACTATCGATCAGCGGGACGTCTCGCGACGGAATGGCGACGATGCCCGATCGCGTCAAGGCGATCCGAAACGGGTTCGTTTTTTCCACGGCACTTACGATCTTCGGTATTGCGATGCTCATCCTTTCCCTGCGCATTTTTGGCGGCGGGCGTCCGCCGGAATCTCCGCTCGAAAACGGGCAGACTGCACACTGATTCGCCGCTACTTCACCCCGCGATACGACCGCGCAAGGAGCGTCATCGGGTGTGCGATTTCCACATCGTTGCCGTGCTTGCGCGTGCCGAACTCGAGTTGCACGGAGCAGCCGGGATTTCCGTTGGCGACCACCGAGGCTTTTGTCTTCGCGACATTGCCCATTTTGCGTTCGAGCAGCTTCATACTCATCTCCGGCTGGGTGATGTTGTAAACGCCCGCGCTCCCGCAGCACCACGAGCTTTCGGGCAATTCGACCAGCTTCACGCCGGGGATGAGTTTGAGCAGGTCCCGCGGCTGTTTGGTAATCTTCTGACCGTGGCAAAGATGGCAGCTTTCGTGGTAGGTGATCTCCAAAAGCCGGCCGTCCGATTCGGCGAGCGAATGCGTCGGCTTCACGACTCCGAGCGAGATGAGGAATTCGTGGATGTCCTTCACTTTCGCCGACCACTGAACGGCGCGCGCGGCGTAGCGTGGATCGTCGTGGAGAAGATGATCGTAGTGCTTCAAGTGTGAACCGCAGCCACCGGCATTAGTCAGGATGGCGTCGAGGTCATCGAGAGAACCCGCGCTGCGCTCCATTGCGTCGATGTTGCGCCGCGCCATTTCCCTGGCGATCTCGATTTCTCCGTTATGCCCGTGCAGCGATCCGCAACAATGCTGCATCCGCGGGGTGACGACCTCGCATCCGTTCGCGAGGAGCACATCCACGGTGTCGCGATTCACGTGCGAGTAAGTGAGATCCTGCACGCATCCGGTAAGCATCCCCACTCGGGCACGCGCCCTGGCATCGGGAGTTTCAATTTCACCGATCAAGTCGTCGGAAAAATCCGGACGGATTCGCGGCGCGAGCGGCTCCAGTTCGCGGAGATTCTTGGGCGCGAGATTGATGAGTCCCATCTTGCGCGCGAGCCACTCCGCTCCGCTTGTCTGATAAATGCGCATCCCTCGCCCGATCAAACGCAACAGCCAAGGCCGCGTAAAAACACCCCGAAGCAGCGAGCCCCGAATCCACGAGCGGCTCTCGGTATTGAGCGCGCCAGTGCGCTCAATATCTCCGCGCGCCTCCTCAAACATCCGCGTGTAATCCACACCGGCAGGACACGCCGTTTCACACGCGAGGCAGCCCAGGCAGAAGTACATTTCCTCGGCGAACGTCTTCGTCACATCGAGCCTTCCCTCCGCGACGTTCTTCATGAGCTGGATGCGTCCTCGCGGGCTATGGCGCTCGAGCTTCGTATCGTCGTAGGTCGGACACGTCGGCAAACACAGCCCGCAATGAATGCATTGAGCGAGCACCCCGAAGTCGAGGTCCTTCAGATAGATCGGCTTGGCACCCGGAGAAGGCGGAAGCGGAGACTCAATAATGGGCGAATGCATCGTGCGGTATTCGTGCGGAAAAACGCCGCTCCGCAGCAAGAGGAATCGCCGTCGAACACTCCGGCTAAGGATGCCCAAACGGCCCGGTCTGCTTCGAGGTGAAACGATTTCTCATTTTCCTTCTCACACTGGCTCCATGCGTGGCGCTCTACGCAGAGCCCGCGAAGCAGCCGGGGCTCTATTCTTTATCCAACATTGACGCGTGGTGCATCGTTCCGTTTGACGCGAAGCAGCGGACACCGAAGCAGCGTTCCGAGATGATCGTAGGGCTGGGACTGAAACGCGTGGCGTATGACTGGCGCGAAAAACATGTCGCCGAGTTTGAGGAAGAAATCATCGAGTATCAAAAGCACGGCATCGAGTTCTTCGCCTTTTGGGGTGTGCATCCAAAGGCGTTCGAGCTGTTCGCAAAATATAAATTGAGCCCGCAAGTCTGGCTAATGGCTCCCAATCCCAGCGCGCCGACGAACGAGGAGAAAGTGAAGCTCGCCGCGGAATCGCTGCTGCCCGAAGTGGAGCAGACGCGAAAGATCGGATCGAAGCTCGCGCTCTATAATCACGGCGGATGGAACGGTGAACCGGAAAACATGGCCGCAATCGCGGAGCATCTACGAAAACACCACGCAGCGCCGCACGTAGGCATCGTTTACAACTTTCACCACGGCCACGCGCACATCGAGAAGTTCGCAGAAAAGTGGAAGGTGATGCAGCCGTATTTGTTCGCGGTAAATCTCAACGGCATGGAAGTCGGAGGCGATACGAAAGGCCGCAAAATCCTGCATCTCGGCGAGGGCGATCGTGAACTGGAGATGATGCGAATCATTGAGCAAAGCGGCTGGCGCGGTCCGGTCGGCATCATCGATCACCGCGAAGAGACCGACAGCGAAGTAACGCTCCGGGCAAATCTCCGCGGTCTGGAGTGGCTGCGGAAGGAGCTCGTGCAAGCGGGTTCCGGCGGGCCGAAACCCAAGACCGCAGCCCCCGAACGTGTGCAAGGAAAAGAGCTCGCACCGGGAAAATTCGGCAAAGCGCTGAGCGCGGGCACGGGCGGATTGCTCGTCGCGGGCAATGATAAATGGCGCACGGCTCCCATCACCGTGGAAGCGTGGACAAAGCTGCGAAGCACGAAAACTTTCAACGTGATCGTCGCAAGCGACACGAAGGCGTCCGGCGCGCACTGGGAGATTTATTCTTACGCGGGCGCGGGTGATTTTTCCGTGTATCTGCCGGGGCAGGGCGGCGAGGTGCGGAGCGGAGCGGCGATTTGCGATGACGCGTGGCATCATCTCGCGATGGTGCTGGAGAAGGAGCGCGTGCGGCTTTTCGTGGACGGCAGACTCGTGAAAGAGCAGCCGCTTCCGCCGCGTGTGAAAGCGGTCGTGCCGGGTGATTTGGGAATCGGGCGGACGGTGGAGGACGGCGTTGGCTGCGATGGATTGGTGGACGATGTGCGCATCTCTCGCGGTGTGCGGGAGATATCCGCCGTTCCCGCCGCGGCGCTGACTCGCGATGACGCGACGCTGGGCCTGTGGTCGCTCGACGAACTGCCAAAGACAACCGCCGCGATTTTGCCCGATCGCGAGCCGCTCATCGCCGCTGCGCATCCGCTGCAAGGGCATCCCGTGAATCGCGATCGCATCTACGATTTCTACGCGAAGCAGGCGCGCGACTGGCGCGCAAATCCGAGACCGCTGCTACCGGAATATCCTGGCCTCGACACCGGTCGATACGGGCATTGGGGAAACCAGAACGAAGGCGCGTGGAGCGATGGACGATGGAACCAAATGGACATCGGATGGCGTCTCGCCGGTGTCTTTCACGGCGCGGGAATCAACGTTCCGAAAGCCGTGTGCGTGAGGCTCGGCGCAAAAGGCGAACGCTCGGCGTGCTACGATCCCGTCGCCGATGAATGGCGTGCTGTTTGGGAGGGTGGATTCATCAAGTTCAGCGCCACGCGGCACGGGCTCATGGACGGGCTGCCGATGGCTGGGAAGCTGACCGCCGACGTCCTGCCAAAAGCGCCCGGCGCCCCGCGGAAATACCGCGGGTTCTATCAGCACGGAGAGCGGACGGTATTCGCGTTCGATGTGAACGGGACGGAGGAGCTGATGTCGGCGAAATTCGAGGATGGAAAAGTGCAGCTCGAAACCGGCGACTCCCTGCGGAAGTTGACCAAAGGCGGGCCATCACTGTGGCCGCAGATTTTGGAAACGCAGGGCTCGCCCGGCAAGCCGGTGCAGGGCTGGCCGTACGTTGTGGATACGCTCACGCTGCCGTTCGAGAATCCATGGCGCGCGCTTTTCTTCATTGGCGGACACGACTTTTTTGCAAACGGCGACATCGCGATTTGCACGATGACCGGCGACGTCTGGCGCGTGAGCGGAGTGGACGCCACGCTTTCCAAACTGCGCTGGAAACGAATGGCTACGGGGCTGCATCAGCCGCTCGGACTCGTCGTCGTGGAGGACAAAGTGTGTGTGCTTGGGCGCGATCAAATTACGCGACTCCACGACCTCAACGGCGACGGCGAAGCGGACTTTTACGAATGCCTCAGCAACGAGTTCACAACGCCGACGGGCGGGCACGATTTTATGTGCGGGCTGGAGCGCGATGCGCTCGGGAACTTCTACACAGTGTCTGGAAAAGAGGGATTGCTGCGAATTTTGCCGGGCAAAAAAGCGGACGTGATGGCGAGTGGATTTCGCAATCCGGATGGTCTCGGTCTCGCGCCGGACGGCACATTGACCGTTCCGTATTCGGAAGGTGAATGGACTCCGACCAGCGCCATCGCGCAAATCGTGCCCGGCGGCTACTATGGCTATCCCGGCCCGCGCGCAGGCTCGCCAACCCTGCAACCGCTGGTGTGGCTGCCGCGCGGCGAGGACAATTCCGCCGGCGGACAAACGTGGGTGCCGGACGACCGCTGGGGACCGATGCGCGGGCAGATGCTCCATTTCAGCTACGGCGCTGGCACGCATTTCCTGGTCCTTCGGCAGAAAGTGAAGGACGTGTGGCAGGGCGCTGCGATTCCCCTGCCGGGCGACTTCAACGCCGGAGCGCATCGCGCGCGATTTAGCCCGAAGGATGGTCAGCTTTACGTAAGCGGAATGACCGGCTGGGGAACTTACACGCCGGACGACGGATGCCTTCAGCGGGTGCGCTACACCGGTGGTCAGGTTCAGATTCCCACAGCCATCGAAGCGCGCGACAACGGCGTGCTGCTGACCTTTTCCGGGAAGCCCGCCGCAGCCGGGAGTTACTTCGCGCAGACGTGGAACTACCGCTACAGCCAGTCCTACGGCTCGAAGGAATACTCGCTCAGTCAGCCCGACAAAGCCGGACACGACGTGCTCGAAATCAAGGCCACACACGTGCTCGGCGACGGTCGCCAGCTCTTTCTCGAGATCCCGCAACTCCAGCCCGCGCACATGCTGCATCTCCGCTGCGACCTCGCCGGACTGGTCCCGCGCGACATCTTCTTTACCGTGCATCAACTCGGCTCGCCGTTCACTGAATTTCCCGGCTTCGTGGCCATCGCGAAGACAACGCACGCCGCCCATGCACCCGCAGCGAACGTGGCCGCGCAGCCGGTAAAATGGGAGCAAGGAGCGCCCGGACGCGAGTTGCGCATCCAGACCGCTGCCGCGTTGCAGTTTGTGCAAAAGGAGCTGCGCGCCAAAGCGGGCGAACGCCTCTCGCTCGTCCTCGAAAACCCCGACGTAATGCAGCACAACTGGGTGCTTTTAAAACCCGATTCCGCCGAGCGTGTCGGCGAACTCGCGAACAAAATGATCTCCGCGCCCGACGCCCTCTCGCGGAATTACGTCCCCGATTCGCCGGATGTCATCCTCAACACCCGCGTCGTCGATCCGCAGAAGACGACGACCATCCACTTCAACGCGCCCGCGCAGGCCGGACGTTATCCTTACATCTGCACATTCCCGGGCCATTGGGCCGTGATGAGGGGCATGCTCATCGTGGAGTGACGACGGCGCTCACGGCTTCGAGACCGCACGGTAAAACCGTTTCGCGTCGGTGGTGGGATGGACTACGACGACTTGGCCGGTGTTGATGTCGGGTGTGAAAATGGTGACGTCGGTCCAGGTGATCAGGTCGATGGAGCTTTGGAGCGTGTAGTCGGCATCGGCCGTGACGGTGAGTTCCAGTGTGAGTTCGTCCGGAGTTCGGGAATGAAAATCGCGGTTACGGCGGCGCTTCCGTTGAGGGTGATGGACGCGGTGGCTGTCGGCGACGTCACGCCAGTCCAACCGACGAAGCGGTAGCCGGGCTTGGGCAAAACGGTGAGCGAAATCGGGACGTTGTTAAAATACGTGCCGGTCCACGGAAACGGGCCGCCAGCGTTTGCGCCGGGAAGTTCGGGCCTCACGGTGATGCGGTTGATTTGGATCGTGCCGCGCGCCGGATTGTTCACGTTCAGCGTGAGTGGCGAACTGCCGCCGAGACCAAACTGATTGATGAAATGCGTGCGAACATTCGGGCCTCGCGAGTTGGAAAATTGCGCAGCCGCGCACTGCGGAATTTCGTGAGCGGGCCGGAGCCATCGAGCTTTTGCAGGCCGTGAAAAACCGGCGACGTGAAGGTATCGACGGGCGTCTCGGTGCCGCGCGCTTTCAGCCCAAAGTTCTTCTGCCGGAATGAGCGTGATGACTGGCCTTGGATGTCGATTACCGGCGGCTTGATAAATGCAAACGCGCCGCCGGGCTCGAACCATTCCAGCGTGGCGTCCCGCTTCCATGCGCCACCGCGCTGCGTGTAGTTTGCGGACGTGTTGCCGCGACGGCGTGTGGGCGTATCCCGACGGCACAATTTGAGTTAAGCACTTCGACCTCGAAACCACGCGCGTAAACCCAGCGACCTCGCAGCGCATCGAGACGCGATTGCTCGTGAAAAAGCTACGTCGTGAGCTACCGCCTTCCCCATCGAGGCCCGAGTGCGCAGCTACCCCGACGTGAATTGCGCGAACTGCCACCGCCCCGGCGGCTCCGCTCCGCCTCCGTGGGACTCCCGCGCACACCTCACACTGGCGCTGACGAACCTCATGAACGGCAACGCCACGCAAAACGCCTCATCGTCCCCGGCGACACGCCGCCAGCATCGCGCTGCTCACCGAGTGGATAAACGCGCACCCGTCGCAGCAGACCTACACGCAATGGCGCATCGCGAATTTCGGCAACGACATCTCCCTCACGCTCACGCTCACGCTGCCCGCGAACCGCGAACCGCAGCTTCCAAATCGAAACCTCGCTCGACCTGCAAACGTGGAGCGTGTGGGACGTGCCCGGCAACAACGCCCTCGCCACGCCCGGCGGCCCGGTCACACTCACAGGGCCGCGCCTATTCGAGCGCCAGTTCCGGCGCGAAAACCGACCCAGACAGTTTCGCGACGCTCAGAACCCATAGTCCACCCGCAGGCGGTAGAAAGCGCGCGGGTCGGCGGGATTAAACGGCACATCGAGAGTAACGGTTCCGCCTGGTGCCGCGAATGGAGCGCCCGCAGGATTCCAAGTCGTCGGTGACGCCAGCAGCGACGTGCTTTCAAGCTGATAATTCCGCATCGGGCTCAGGCTGTGGAAGGTCAGGCTCAGGTTGCCTCCGCTCAAGGTCACCGCACCGGGCCGCAAGTGATCAGTGCTGTCCTTCGGGTTGGTGAGCGCCAGGAATTCGAGGCGGTTGATGATACCATCGCCGTCGAAATCAAGCGTCGCATCGGCACCGTTGTTAAAGTCGAAAAGGTTCGCACGCTCCCATGTGTCCGCCATTCCGTCGTTGTCGTTGTCATCGCCAATGACGGTGATCGTCGCACGGGCGGCGGGGACGATGGTGGCATAGGCTTGCAGGTCGAAACTGACATCGGAACTTGTGGGGCTGGCCTGGTGGATTTCCACGGCGATCGTATTCTCGCCGTTGACCAGGAGGCCCGGCGGGATGTTGAAGCTGGCGAAATCCGTCTCACTGGGAGTGACTTGGTTGCCAATCGTATAGTCCGCGTAGGTGGCATTCGCCGCGAGATTTGTGTCGCGATAAACCTCGATGCCGTTAACATACACAGCCGCGGCATCATCCCTCAGAACACCGGCGGAAATCACAGCGACAGAATCTGCGTCACCCGGTATGGTGAACTTCTTGCGGAAGTAATAGGTGGCTTAGATGGGGTTGCCATTCTGGATATTGGTCGCCTCGGGGCCATCGCCATAGCCCAGCTCTGCGCGGCCGCTCGGCCATGCGGTGTCGTTAAAGGCGGATTCGCGCCATGCGGTGCCCTGGTCGCTGCCGTCCGCGAGGTATTTCCATGTGCTGCCGGTGGCAATGAGGGTTGCGATGCTTCCGTGCGAATCCTCGTCGCCGACGCGGTAAGTAAAGCTATCCGTGCCGGTGAAGCCTGGTGCAGGCTCATAGGTGAAGGAGCCATCGGTATTGACCGTGGCAGTGCCGTTCGCCGGCTGCATGAGAAGGCTCGCAGTGAGTTCGCCGGGCACCGTACTGTCAATGTCGGTGTCATTCACCAGAAGCCCCTTCACACCGACCGTGCGTGTGAGACCGGCATTGAATTCAAGGCTGCTGGCAGTGGAGGTTTCGTGGACTTCGACAGCCAGGACATTCCTTCCCTCCCAGATGAACTCCGGCGCGATGGGAATGTTAATGGGCGTGGCAGTGCTGCTGGACGTGGCGTAAGTGTTATAGGCAGCGTTTTCCGGAAGGTTGGCGTCGCGATATATCTCTGTGCCATTTAGGTATACAGCCGCCCCATGCTGTCGGATCAAACTAAGCGTCGCATTGCCGGCAGTGTTGAGACTGTTGTTGACAGTGAAGTCTTTTCTGAGAAAGACAGTCTGGTAGTTGTTATTAGCAAAGAGATTAGGGCGAAGGTTATTCCCTGTCGGATGGCCGGTCGTGCTCCAGCCTATCGGGGTTTCCTTGCTCAACTGCCAGGGCGCAGCCGCTGTGAAGTACCATTCCTTCCATGTCGTGCCAGGGTTGGTTCCGTCATATAGATAGTCCCACTTTGAAAGAGCACTGGCTGTGGGGCCAGTAGTGATGAAAGTCTCCGTGGTCTGGCTGGGATTCGCGCCCACCGTGAGTCGCGCTCCTTGGCGCGTGAAATAGGAATCTGCAACTCCCACCGGGGCATCGTTGACCGGATTGATGGTCAGATTCACGGTGGCTGGGGCGGATTCCTCGGCGATATTCTCACTGGCCGGCGTGAAGGTGGCGACGATTGTGCCATCGCTGACGATGGTGGCGAAGGTGTAAGTGCTCGTGTTCCCCGGTGTGCCCTGGACGATGGCAGTGTATGTGGACTTGAACTTCAGGGTGAGGGTGAGCGTCGTGCCGTCGGACTGGATGTTACTCCGCGGCGAGTCGAGAAGTTCATTGGTGTAGTCCACTATGAATTCCGAGTCAACCAAGTGAAGCGTGCCGGTGCCACTTTCGACGCCTGTGATTACGTAGTCGTAAAAGAAGTCGCCGGTCAGGCCTGCCTTGTTGTTGAGTTGTGCAAACCGCCCTGTCGAAGGATCGACATTCACCGGCGGTGACGCGCCCGGCCCGGCTGCCCTGGGCATGGCGAGCGTGGAGTTGAGGTGGTCGATTGCGGGATCGCCCTCCGGCCATGAGTTGATGTGAACATTGCCCACTCCCTCCGCGCCCATGTCCCAATCCATGCGATCCTTGAGGATGATATGGGAGCCGGTGACATTGATCCTGTTAAAAGGGCCGGATGCAGCGCGCGGGTTTAGCAAACCGACGGAGACTGTGCCATCCAACCTGGTAATCGCGGTGTCGGAAACCATCACGGGAGGTGTCGCCCCTTCGCTGCCGTCCTGATCGTAATTCACCGTGATGGTAACCGTGTTGGCGGACTGCACCTCGTCCACCGCAAATTGCATGGGTGGGACGGCCCGGCGCGCCTTGTAGGTGAACGAGTCGGGCCCCGAGTAGTTCAAATTTGTCGGCGTATAGACGAACGAGCCATTCGCGTTCACAGTGACGGTGCCGTGCGTAGGTTGCGTGACGCCGATGGCCTCGATGGCCGGGTGGCCTGCGAAGTCGTCGTTCCCCAGCACGCCCGGAACAGGCGCGAAGTATTGAATGTCCTCATAGACATCAGCGAAGCTGTCGGTGATAGGGATTGGCGGGACAGCCAACGTTGGTGTGAGTAACAGTACAGTTACAGCACTGATTCGGTGGATTGCGTTCATGGTGGGTTTTGAGTTCATGGGTGTATTTCGATTGAAATTATACGTGAGAATATCCGGATACATATAAGCCGGGCTCGAACTTGTCTGGGGAAACTAATTAGTGTGCTGGGATGCTCTGCTTTAACTAGGATTCAAATTATAAATTTTGCCGATTCGCGTCAATGACTTGCTTGTTTTCAATCGTAACCAATTGTTTGGTTGTGAAGGCACGCTGCCTTTCCTCCCTGTTGGACGACAACCTTCCCCGCTGTTCGGGCACTGCTCGCCGAAATCAAACGCCCCCACCGATCCAGGAAATGAGCGTTGCAAACGCGATCACCAACCAAAACACGACTCGCCTGCTGAACATGATACGCACTCTCCTCGCGATCCTCACACTCGCCACAACATCACTCGCGCAGTCCGAAGCTCTCATCGCCGGGACCGGCATCTGGCGCTATCGCGCTGACGGCTCCGAGCTCGGCATCGCGTGGCGGCAGCCCGGCTACCCGGACTCCTGCGGGTCGTTTGGACGCGCACCGCTCGGGCGAAACAATGGCGATGAACTCACAACTCTGTCGCCGCCCGCGGGAGCGACGGTCTATTTTCGCCGCTCATTCATGGTGGAGAATCCAACCGGCTACACCGCCGTCACGCGGCGCTCGTGTGGATCAACGGTGCGCTCGTTTTCACGAGCGACTTTCCCGACGGCATCCCGGCGTTCGGCGCGGTCGCGCCAAATGCGATCACGAGCGCGGCGGAGAATCAATTCATGAACTCGCGATTAATCCCTCCGTGCTCGTCGCGGGCTCGTACGTTTGCTGCGTGCAACTCCACCACGCCGCCGATGCGGAGGACGACATCACTTTCGACCTCGCCCTGCACGCGACGACAGAGCACAAGATCACGCTCACCGAGCTCACGCCCGCGACAACTCGCCGCACTTCAAGCACCCCGACGTGTGTCTCATGCTCGGCGACAATGCCTACGGCTCCGGCTACGACTACGAATTCCAGCGCGCTGTCTTCGAGACGCATCCCGATTTTCTCCGCAACACGACGCTATGGTCCACAATGGGAAATCACGAAACCAACAACGGCGAGGATCCCCTGCCCTACTACGCCATCCACGACTTCCCCACCGCGGACGAGAGTGGCGGCGCAGCGATGGGTCGTCGCATTCTGGCATTGACCGTGATATTCGGCGTCACCGCCGAAATTGATCGACTGAAGCTGCTGCGGCCCGGAACGAGAGCGGCGCGAGCCGCCGTCGTAGTCCCGACAAGTCGGGAGCCCTCCGCGTGCTTCCCTCGATCGCGAAGCGCACATCTTTCCCAGCGGGTCACACAGTGCGGATTTGCGCTTCGCGTGAAGAGCCTCACGCGGACGGCCGCGTGAACTACGACAGGCAATCGCGGCGTTCGGGATTATTGAAGGTGAAATCCGCCGTCATCAGCGTGCCTTTGGTGATCGTGACGGTGTGTGGATCAACGAGCGTCGCCAAGGCGATGCGGGCTTCGACAGGTTCGATGGTGAGTTGGTGACTGTTTAAATGGTGATCTCGCGGATGAAGAAGTCGCTCGCCAGCGCGGTCGCACCGGGGCCGGTCGGGGCGAGGGCGAAAGCGTCGGCTGCGTCGCGTTCGCCTTTGTCGAACTTCAGCACCACGGTGCCGATCTTCGCTTTCAAAATCTGCTCGGCCACGATGCCGAAGCTGTCGCCGCCCGCAGTGCTGCCGAGCGCCTGACCTTTGATCACGATGCTGGCGATGGTCGAGAAGCGCCCGGTCACGTCTATCGCGCCGATTGTTTTGGCGTCGTCGGCAGTGCCGGTGAAAGTGTCCACGCCAGCCGCCACGCCAGCCAGCACGCTACTGGCGAGCCACGAGCGACCGACGCTGATCGCGCCGAGCGAGGCGTCGGCGTTGTTGTTGCGACCGATGATGATGCTCGTAGCTTCGACGTTGCCTTTCACGGTGAAGCTCTTGAGCGCGAGGTCCAGCCCTTTGGTGGGGCCTGCGGTGTTTGCAAATGCCTCGATGGTCCCGCCGATCATGTCTCCGCCGATGGTGATCGCGCCTATCCTTTTGGTTGCTTGAATCTGCCCGCCGTCGCGGAAGCCGCCGCCGATTTTGATGGTGCCGAGGTTTGCCGCCGCTTGGATTTCCGAGTTGGTCATGAAGCCGCCAACGGTGAGGCTGCCGAGGTTCCCGGAGTCCTGATTGTTTGCGAAGATGTGGAAGTTGCGGATGTCGGTCTTCACCGCGATTTTACCGATGCCGTGGGCGCTGTTGATCTCGTCGCCAGTCGGTGAAGTGCCCGCCACGCTGCCGAGGGAATGAACCGTGAGGCTGCCGAGGCCGACGCGGTTGTTGCCGTTGTCGCCTACGTCCAAATCCTGCAATTCGCCGCCGACGATGACGGTGCCGAGGTCGGTCTGGTCGGCGTCGATTTCGCCGACGTTCACGAAGCCATTGCCACCGCCGGGGCCGACTTTGGCGGTGATGGAAAGATTCACCGCCACGTTGTTTGGCGCGGGGTTGACGATGAGCTTCCGGAGCAACCCGCCGCCGCTCGCTGCGGCGGTGATGGTGAAATCACTAGGGCTGAACGTGCCGACCGTGCGTTTTACCGTCACGAGGTCGCCGTCCACGTCGGTGAAGGTCGCGGTTTTGCCGTCGCTGGAGATGTCGAGATTCGCACCGCCGAGCGCGACGGTGGGCGTGGTGGAGCCGAGTTCGCGGATGGTGAAGTCGAACATCGGATCTTCCGCGCCGTCGCCGTCGAGCGTGGACGCGGCGAAGAACGCCTCGGGCGTCGCGCCATTCGTGAACGTGAACGTGCGCCCGCCGACTTTCGCCTTCCCGATGCGCTCGGCGACGATGCCGAACATGTCCGAGTTCGTGTCCGCCGTGCCAAGCGCCTGCCCCTTTACTGTCAAGCTGCCGATGGTGGAAAAGATCGCGGGGTTGTCGCGCCCGCCCGCCTTCGCATCGTCGGCGGTGCCGGCCTTGAAGTCCGCACCGATGGTCGCGCCCATGATCACGGTGCTCGCGACCCAATCGCCGCCGACGGTGATCGAGCCGATCGACGCGTCCGCGTTGCCAGCGCCGCCGCCGCCGGCGACGAGCAGGTGTTCGACGCTGCCTTTCACGGTGAGCGTCTTGAGCGCGAGGTCCGGGCCCTTGGTGGGCGCGACGAGTTGGCCGAACGCACTGATTTCCACGGGTTGCCCGACATCCGCGCCGATAATGCTGCCGCCGACGGTGATCGCGCCGAGCGCACCGCCGAGGCCGCTGATGCTTACAGCTCCGGTGCTCGTCGAGCGGATGTCGCCGCCGACTTTCAGCACGCCGATGCCCGCTTGGGCGCTGAGGAGCACGTCGCTCGTCGCGACGATCGAGCCGCCGACGGTCAGCGAGCCGAGCCTGCCGTCGGTCGCGCCGTTGACGCTCACGTTCGCGCGGAGATCGTCCTTCACGACCAGCTTGGGCAGCGCGCCCTGGACGTCGACGACGAGTTCGCCGCCGCTGCCGCCCTGAGTGCTCGTGCCGAGCAGGCCGAGGCTCCGCACCGTGAGCGATTTGAGCGCGGGCACTTTCGCATCGCCGCCGACGGTGCCGGCACTGAGCCGCCCAAGGTCGCCCGCGATGCTCACCACGCCGAGGTCCACGCCGGTCGCGTCGAGAAAGCCGAGATTCACCAGCCCGTTGCCGCCGAGGGGGCTGCGCTTGGCGGTGATGGTGATGTTCGCCTTGCCAAACTCCGCATCGGTGAGATCCAGTTTGTTAAATTGCCCGCCGCCGGGCACTGCGCCGGGCACTTCCGAGAAGATGAAATTTGCGTCGTCGAACGTGCCGACGGTGGTCTTTACGGTGACGAGGTCGCCGTCCACATCGGTGAAGGTGGCCGTCTTGCCGCCGTTGGAGAATTTCACCGGGACATCCCGCTGGCCGAAAACCACGTAGGCCGCCCCGCTGTAGGTGTCGCCCCCGGTCGCGCCGCTCGCGCCGATGATCAGGTCGTCAAAGCCGTCGCCGTTCACGTCCCCGGCGGCGCTCACCGAGTTGCCGGCAAAGTTGCCATCCGCGACGCCTGAGAGCTTGAAGCCGTTGCTGCCGTCCAGCCCCGAGAGCGCGACGCTCGCGCCAAAGCCGCCCGCCTTGCCAAAGACCACGTAGCCCGCACCGCTGTCGTAGCCGCTCTCGTCCGCACGGTAAGCGCCGATGATCAGGTCGGCAAAGCCGTCGCCATTCACGTCCCCTGCGGCGCTGACCGAGATGCCGGCATAGTCGTCGTTCGCGACGCCGGAGAGCTTGAAGCCGTTGCTGCCGTCCAGCCCCGAGAGCGCGACGCTCGCGCCGAAGCCGCCCGCCTTGCCAAAGACCACGTAGCCCGCCCCGCTGTTGTTGCCGCCCTCGTCCGCGCGGTAAGCGCCGATGATCAGGTCGGCAAAGTCGTCGCCGTTCACGTCCCCGGCGGCGCTGACCGATCTGCCGGCATAGTCGCTGTCCGCGACACCGGAGAGCTTGAAGCCGTTGCTGCCATTCAGCCCCGAGAGCGCGACGCTCGCGCCAAAGGCGCCCGCCTTGCCAAAGACCACGTAGCCCGCCCCGCGGTCGGGGTTGGTGCCGGTGCCCCCGTCCGCCCCGTCCGCGCCGATGATCAGGTCGTCAAAGCCGTCGCCGTTCACGTCGCCGGCGGCGCTGACCGAGTTGCCGGCACCGTCGCCATTCGCGACGCCGGAGAGTTTGAAGCCGTTGCTTCCGTTGAGCGTGGAGAGATCCAGTTTGCCCTCGTTCAAGGTGGCGGAGAAATCCGCCTTGCCAAAGACCACGTAGCCCGCCCCGCTGTTAGCGCCGCCCTCGTCCGCGCGGTAAGCGCCGATAATCAGGTCGGCAAAGCCGTCGCCGTTCACGTCCCCAGCGGCGCTGACCGAGTTGCCGGCAGCGTCGTTGTCCGCTACGCCGGAGAGCTTGGAGCCGTTGCGGCCGTCCAGCGCCGAGAGCGCCACGCTCGCGCGAAAGCCACCTGCCTTGCCGAAGACCACATAGGTCGCTCCGCGGTTGGTACCGCCCTCGTCCGCGCCAAGAGCGCCGATGATCAGGTCGTCAAAGCCGTCGCCGTTCACGTCCCCGGCGTCGCTGACGGAGCCGCCGGCATTGTCGTAGTTCGCGACGCCGGAGAGCTTGAAGCCGGTCGTTCCGGCGAGCGAGCCGAGACCGATGACGGAGGCAAACGCAGGCGCGATGCGGCTTTCGAGGATTTCGATGGTGGACGAGCGGCGAAGGTCGGCGGTGGCTTTCATAGTGTGGGCACCGTGGCAGTTCCCGCCGTCTTTTGCGAGCGCGTATCCGCGCTACTCCGCGACCGTGATCGTGCGCGGATTTCCTACGGTTTTGGTGCCGCGCCTATGCGAAGTCCACGACTCGGAAGTCGTTGTTCGTGGCGTCGAGCAGGATGTCGTTCGCGGCGAGGGTGAGCGGGTGATTGGTCGTGCCGATGGTCAGTTTGCTCACGCGCTGCGCGGGGATGCCGAACTATGCTAGGCTGACAGCGGTTGTTCCCATCGCCGTGCCTGTGGTGAAGACACAATGGAACGCGAAGGTTTCGTGGCGCTAATCCTACCATCTGCGGCCCAACCATTCCGGCCATCGATTGGCGGAAATCAACCGCCCTACGTAAAAGCCCGAACCAGACGCCTCGTTACTTTTGGAACGACTGAATCCACATCTGCACCCCGAAGACGATGATGGCCGTGGCGAAGAATCGCTTTAGCGTGGTGTCGGAAAGCGCCTTTAGCCAATCCGCCGCGAACCAGCCCACCAGCGCGCCAGCCACGCCCGCAATGATCGCGGTGCGCCAGTCGATGAATCCGTTTACATGATTTTTTGCGGTCGTGAATGTCGCCGTCAGCACGATCGCTGCGAGCGATGTGGCCACCGCGGTCTTCTGCCCCATTTTCAGCAGCATGACAAAAGCGGGCACCATCACCACGCCGCCGCCTACACCGCACAGTGCCGCCATCACGCCGCCGAGCGCACCAATGAGCAGGGTAATAATAATCGGATTCATCCCACACTTCTGCATCCCCAACCCTGCCGGAGAAAGCGCAAACTGCATTGCCACCCCGCCGTCGTTCCGGCATCACGTCCGCATCATGCCAAAAGCCATCGACAACCGCGACCGACTCATTTTCGCCCTCGACGTTCCCACCATCGAAGACGCCCGTGCCTGGGTGGACCGGCTCGGCGACTCCGTGACCTTTTACAAACTCGGCCTCGAATTCTGCATGGGCGGCCACTACTTCGAGCTGCTCGAAGAGCTCCGCGCCCGGGGGAAGAAAGTCTTTGCCGACATCAAATTCTACGACGTGCCAGCCACCGTGCGCGGCGCAGTCGCAAACCTCGCCCGCAGCGGCGCGACGTTCTGCACGCTCCACGGAGTCTCGTCGATTTACGCCGGTGCCGTTCCGGTTAAAGGCGACATGAAACTCCTCGCCGTCACCGTCCTCACCAGCATGGACAAGGACGACATCGCCGAGCTCGGCTGGAGCGGCCCCGTGGAGGAACTCGTCTCGATGCGCGCAAAAAAAGCCATCGCCGCCGGGATCGACGGCCTCATTTGCTCCGGTCTGGAAGCCGCCCGCCTCCGCGCGGAGCTGGGCGACGGCCCGCTCATCATCACCCCCGGCATCCGCGCCGCGAGTGAGAAGGGGAGCGACGACCAAAAACGCACGATGACGCTCACACAAGCCTTCGAAGCCGGAGCCGACCACATCGTCGTAGGCCGCCCCATCCGCAACGCTGCCGATCCTCGCGCCGCCGCCGAGGCCATGCAGGCGGAAATTGCGGCGTTCTTCGGACGGAAGTAAGATACCCCTTGCGCGAGCGACACGGTCCGCGCGCCTGCTTCCCAAAAACAATTTTGTTTGGAAAAACGCCGCACGCGCACGATTGGGTCTCAAGCCGCCTACCTTTGCAGCGAGCCAATGAGCTCATTCACCTTATCCACCACCGCCTGAAGTTCCGCCTGCGTCGGCGGATTGCTCACGGTAAATGGGA
>JAYUSJ010000107.1:0-54817 GCA_043755735.1 Verrucomicrobiaceae bacterium
CCCGTCGCCGCGCCCTGAAACGGCTCAATCGCGCTCGGATGATTGTGCGACTCCATCTTGAAGCACACCGCCCAGCCGTCGCCGATATCGATCACGCCCGCATTCTCCTCCCCCGCCTTCACCATCACGCCCGGCCCGCTCGTCGGGAACTTCTTCAGCTCCAGCTTCGTGTTCTTGTAAGAACAGTGCTCGCTCCACATCACGCTGAAGATCCCCAGTTCCGTGTAATTCGGATCACGCCCGAGGATGTCCTGGATACGTTTGAATTCCTCGTCCGTAAGTCCGTGTTTCGCGATGGCTTCCTTGGTGATTGCTGGCTCGATCATGTGTGAAAGGTCCGCACCTTTTGGTAAACCGCGCTAATGGGCAAGGCGAACTTCCGAAATTGCGCCCCCACGGGGTAAAAAAACACCGCCCCGCCCAGCCGCACCTCCCGAAGTCAATCGCCCTACGGCTTCCACACCTTTTGTTGCCGGCGGTCTTCGGGCCGGGGCAATCGCGATGACACCGCAGCTACGCGCGGACGTCATCAGAAGTGTTTAGGGCACGTTCGGTTTAGCCGGATCTAAGAGCGACGCCACATCTGAAGCGTCCGTGAGATATTCGTCGAAGATTGACTGAAATTTGGAGGCGAGTTGGGTTGGAACGACCGCAATATCATCCTGGCAGTCCCATTCAGCCAGTGCGTCCAAAATTGGACCATCACCCGATTGGTCTGAATCGTCTTCCTCAAGAAATGCGACACGGAATAACACGGGCAGCGCGTCTCGGAGGGGGCGCGAATCTGTAGTGTGACGCAGGATGACAATCTGCAATCTCCTTCGCAGGCTCAGCGGACAGGCATGCGCCTTCAACGTCGCGAAGATGTCATCCATGAAGCGTATTGGCGTCGTAGCGAGTTCGATAATCCATAGCGGCGGGTGAGGCGTCGTGGCCTCGATAACGGAATAGGCCCACTGTTGAACGTCCGGTGGCTGTATGAAACCCCACTGTCCTGCTTGCAGCATGATTGCCGTTTGCTCCGGAAGAGTCATAAGCCGCCTATCGACTGGACCGCAAACCCACCTGCTGATTCACCAGCGTTCTCCTGCGGTGTGTTTCGAGCGGAGAAACTCCTCGGTCGTTCCGCATCCGGCCAAAGAACCCATCGCTTCGCATGCCATGCTCTTTTGCTGTTCACGGCGCTCGCGGCGACTGGCAATCCGGCAATCAAGTTCCTCTATGGAGAGTCCGGCCTCCGGATTGCAGTCCAACTCCTCATCCCGGATCACAGCCTCAGAGCGCATCACTGCCGGAAGCGATTCGAGCAAATGCGCCGCAAGCGTCGCCCGTTGGGATTCAGGGAGTTCAAACGCCAGTTTCTCGACCTCAAGAAGTGTGCTCATGCCGTGAAATTGCCCCAAGTCCCGCAGAGCCTCAACTCACTGGTTGGGGCGGCAACTATCAGGCTGTCACCCTCCTCCCTCAAAGCCTCCGCCTTCGGCCTGAGGTGCTCTACAAGGTCCCGCATCCGCTTGATGATGTCTTCGTGGTCTGAGTCCATAGGTTAAAATATCAATTTTGCCCGGCGGGCTGTTCTCGCCGTTTCGCTGGGGCGCCGCGATTATTTAGAATTCTTGCTGCATCGGAACTGGCGAAATAGCTGGAACAGGCGTGCAACCTGTGTCGGGTCGCACGCGCCGCGGAACTGATTATCGATGACAAAACAATGGAGCCAGCGTGGGGAAACGGGATGGCCTTGAGGCGCTATGCCTTCGCGTACCTCGGTCATGGTGCTGCCCTGCAAATCCGTGTGAATGAGGTCAACGCGCAGGAGCCAACCTGGATTGTCGAGTGTCTGAAGACTCACCCCATATTGATGCTCCCACGACTGATCGCAGTGAGAGTTATACCACTCTATAATGTCCGCGAAATCTACGACGGTCGGCGAAGTTGGTTGGCCTCGTTTCATCGGTGTTGTTTCTCTCGCAAATCCCCGCATCGGGCAATCGGTTTGTTCGTCCGTCCATTGGTCGGGGAACTGCGGACGCGGACCGGCATCTGAAAGGGCCTTTCAAGTTGGCACCGCCGTCCTTCGTTTCCGCAAACACCCTGCCGTGGCCTTCCTACAAGTCCTTCCCAAAACCCTTCGCGGGCACGATTGCGGGCGACTTGTCTTTGTAGCGGATCGTGATGCTTTTGGGGATTCTTACGTCGCACACGATGCCCCACTTGCCGCTCGTCTGCGAATATTCCCAATAGGTCGCGCGATGTTCGGCACCTTCCCGTTCTTCACGTCCGGCCCTTCGATATTTTGTCGTGATGCGCTTGCAGAGGTCCTCGTATTGACGCTGCGCGTCCGTCGCTTTCAGCCGGATAAACCCCTCCGAAAACCTGCCGCCGGTAAACAACAACTCCCACGTCTCGGCGGGGTGTTCTGCGAAAGTTCCGCCGGAGAAAACCAGCCTGCTCTTTGTTCCCGACACCAAGACCACTTCGGGCCGCGCAAGCATCGCCTTTTTTGCCGCTTCGGTGGAGCTGCCCCACGCGACATCCGCGACACCGGCGGGACGGGTGACTGCTGCATCCAGCGACGATCCCAGGGAGTCAGCGGCAAGTAGCGCGATGAATGTTGCGACGAGGAGTTTCATTTGCATCGGCGGAGTTTAGAAAAGCAAAACCCGACATAAAGGACAAAAGGCCGCCGCCCAGCGCGTCCATGCCGTCCATCGCGTCCAGCAAGCCCCAAAAAAGCCCCACCCTCACACAATCGGCTCGCCGATGGTCAGCGATCGGATCGCCGTCGTCCGCGTGCCGGTGCTGTTGATAAATTCGCCGATCATGCGCACGATTTGGCCGACCTCGAAGGGGCCGATGGCGTTGCCGGCGCGGTCAAAGGGCACGCTGTTTGTGAAGTCCGCGTCCACGCCCTCCACTTTCCAGCGCAGGTTCGAGGTCGTGGCGTGCTCGCCGCCGCCGGGGGCCCAATCCACCAAGGCTTGCAGGCCGTCTTCGCCGCCTTGGGTGACGCTGTCGATGTCCACAATCACCAAGGATTACTTTGAGTGCGGTTCATGAGCGCGCACCGGGAGTGGCGGGCTGAGGCCGCCATTTTAGCCCTGCCGAAGGCGCAAACAGCGGTGCAGGAGTCTTTGAGCAACAAATGGAGGCCAAAGCCCGCCACTTCGGGTGCTTGAGGGCGATCGGTTTGTTCGCGGCGATCCGGTGGATCGCCGAAGGTATTGGAGGCGCAGAGGAAAGAGCGGGCACGATGGGCGTTTTCCGTTGCCCGCAGGGGAGGGGATACTCTGAGGCCTGTCTGCTTCCAAACTCCCTCGGAGGTCACTCTGAGGGTGGCGAAGTGTCGCGGTTTTTCGATGAATCCAGAGGGAGGAGAGGCGGGAGCGGGAATCGAACCCGCGGATAGGGGTTTTGCAGACCCCGGCCTTACCACTTGGCTATCCCGCCGTAAAATTGAGGGCCGGTAGATAGTGGACGTTCGGCATGGCGTCAATCGGCAATCTTCTCGAATTGGTGGCTTCCTGCTTGCGGATGGCGTCGGACGTCCCCATCTTCCGCCCCTTTTTACACCTATATGAGCCAGACCAAGGAAACACCGCTGATGGAAAAAATCGTGAGCCTTTGCAAACGCAAAGGCTTCATCTTTCAATCGTCCGAGATCTATGGGGGAATCAATGGATTCTGGGATTACGGTCCGCTGGGCGCGGAGCTGAAGCGGAATCTGCGCGACACTTGGTGGCGCGCGATGATGCGCGAGCGTGAGGACGTGGTGCCGCTGGATGCCACGATCATCATGCACCCCTCCATTTGGAAGGCTTCGGGGCATGTGGATACGTTTAGCGATCCGATGAGCGATTGCCTGGTGACGCAAAAGCGCTTTCGCTCGGACCATGTGGATCCGCAGTCGGGTGTTGTTTACTCATGGACTGGGGCGACAGGCGATGGTGGCGCGGCGAGCACGGATGCGTTCAGCGTCCTTCTGCCGCAGGGGAAGCCGCCGGAGAGTGCGCGAAAGGTGGGTGTGCAGTTTTTCACAAACCGCGGGATCGTGAATCCTGCTTTGCAAGGCGAGACTACGGCGAAGGTCGAGAACTCCCGCTCTTTCAATCCGGAGAATGGCGCGCAGCTCACAGAGCCGGTGCCGTTTAATTTGATGTTTCACACGTTCGTCGGCGCGACTGCGAAGGCGGAGGACAAGGCGTATCTGCGGCCCGAGACTGCGCAGGCGATTTTCGCTCAATTTAAGAATGTCGTGGATTCTTCGCGTCAGTCGGTGCCGTTTGGCATTGGGCAGATTGGCAAGGCGTTTCGCAATGAGGTGACGCCGCGTAATTTCACATTCCGCTCGCGTGAATTCGAGCAGATGGAGCTGGAGTTTTTCATCAAGCCGGACGAGGCCATCGAGGCAGTTTCCGGCACGGTGGCTACGTGGAGCGAAGGCGCGGATCTTTCCGAGCCGCGCCCGAACTGGGGATGGGAAATGTGGCATCGCTACTGGGTGGCGCAGCGCACGGCTTACTACGCCGGCATCGGGCTGGGCGCGGATATGCTGGATTACTACTGGCAGAAGCCAGAGGAGCTTGCGCACTACGCCCGGGCTTGCGTGGATATTTTGTGCAAATTTCCGTTTGGCACCGAGGAGCTGGAAGGCATCGCAGCACGCGGCGATTTCGATCTTTCGGCGCATCAAAATGCGAGCGGCAAGTCGCTGGAAGTCTTTGACGACGAAGTGCGGCAGGCGTTCGCGAAGTGGACCGACGAGCAGCGGGCTGGGCTGGTGGAGCGAAAGAAAGCAGAGCAGCGCGCTAAGAAAAACGGCGGACTTTCGGACGCTGATGTCGAGAAATGGTGCGAGAAACTTTTCAAGGGCTCTTACGTCCCTCACGTCATCGAGCCGAGCGCCGGGCTCGACCGTCTGGCGCTCGCAGTCCTCGCACTCGCATACACGGAGGTCGAGAAGACTGACGCAAAGGGAGCCGTGGAAACATTCACGGTCATGAAGTTCCATCCCCGCGTGGCTCCGATCAAACTTGGCATTTTCCCACTGCTGAAGAACAAGCCGGAGCTCGTGGCGAAAGCGCGGGAAATTTATGGAACGCTGAAGCGTCACATGAACTGCTTCTACGACGAGACTGGCGCTATCGGCCGGCGCTATGCGCGGCAGGACGAGGCAGGGACGCCGTTCTGCGTGACAGTGGATTTCGACACTCTCGGCGAGAAAGGCGAAGAGCTGAAGGATACCGTGACCCTGCGCTATCGGGATGATGGCAGTCAGGAGCGCGTGAAGATCAGCGACCTGCCGGGCAAGCTGCTCCCGCTCATTCAGTAGGCACGTCGTCGAGCGGCACAGACGGCGTGTCGATGTCGTAGATCTCGAAGCCGTGCCCTGCGCGGATGCGGCGGGTGAAGCGCCAAGGCTGCTCCCCGTCACCGTACGCGGCGCGCTCCATACGCCCCCAGTAAATGTAGCGCGCGCCGACCTCGGCCGCGAGAATTCGCCAGTCGGGATTTCCGCGCATGATTGCTTCGATCTTGCTCGCATGTGGGCCGGGCTCCAAGCCGTGGCTGGCGATATGGCCCGGGTAGCCGAGCACCACACGATGCCCGGCAAGGAGCACAGGGTGGTCGTGCGCAGGATGAGTCAGAATCGGCTCGGTGACGGGAATATCCCGCAGCGCCCGCCCGGTAATCTCCAGCTCTGAGCGTGATGCGAAAGTACGGTGGGGCAGATCCGGACGCAGGCTTCCGAAGAGCGTGATGAAGCCGGAGAAGAACAGGAGTTCGCAAAGAATCGCCCTCGTCCAGAAATGGAACCGAGCAATCACGAGATCCCACAAAAACGGCAGCACGATCAGATACGCCCAGACGAGGACTTTCGTATTATCCCACTCCCAGGGTGCAAACTTCACGTTGCAGCCGAGAAAAAAAAGATAGAGCGCGGGCAGGACGAACGCAGCCGGCCAGACCAACGGGCGCTCATCGCGACTCAGGCGCACGAGCAGCACGACGAGCAGAGCCGTCGCAGCCAGCAGCGGAAGTGCGTTCCAGCGCACTCCCGAAAACGATTCCGTGAGAACGGCCAGGGTCGCGCAAACGCCAAGGAGCGCGGCGAGCGCAAAGAGACCGCCTCGCGCGGCATGCGCAACGGGTGCTTGATGGCGCAATTTCACAGCAATCGCGGCAACGACTGCAGCAAGCATCGCGATGAGCGGAATTCTTCCGTCGGCCCGCATGCCTGCAAAAAACGAATCATGCTCGTAAGCCCGCCAGCCAGCCATCGCCGCAGCCATCGCCGACGCGACTGCTGCAAAAAGCAACGCACTGCGAAAGCGGAAATTCCTCCGGAACATCGTGCGCAACACGACCACGATCAAACCGAGCACGAGTAGCGGCGCGATGCCAAAATTGAGCGCCCAGAAATACACAAACCGGCCCAGCCTTGCTCCAAATGTGAGCCCTTCCCCATCGCCGCCGAGCACTGCGTATCCTTGCTTCGCTGCATCGTCATCGACCATCCAGCCGGGCTTCCATCCGAGCACCTTCGGACCCGGACGGGACGGCGGCTCCTCGATCTGGGACATGTCGGTGACCAACGGTTCCGGGGATGCCTTGAGGGTGCCGAGCGTGAGATAAACCAGCGAAGTTGCAGGGATGAATGAGACCCCGAGCAGCCACGCGATGGAGCTTCGGATCTGCACCCGCGAAAGCCAGAATGCCGCGAGCATAAACGAGAGCGCGATAAACGTGTGGATATGAAAAATCGGCATCGCACTGTAGAGCACAACTTCGCCCCAAAGCGGCATCCGCCATTCGTCTTTTTCTCCGCCGTGAAAAAAGCGCGCCCTCCAGGAGCAAAGCAGCAGCAGGCCCGCAGGCAGCGCGAATAGGAATCCGCGTTGCGTGATGAGCATGGAAATCGGAATGCTCTTCCAGGCGAGGCCTCCTTGCATATCCGCGAGTGCGGGCCATGCCGCCGCATTGGGAAATCCGACGGGGTTGCCGGCGATCGCGAGAGCGATTTGATGGGGCAGCAGAAGTGCGCCGGCTGCGAGCCCGCCGTTGCACAAAAAACCCATCAGCGTAAAGCCCCTGCCCCATCGCCACAGCGCCATTCCGGAAATCGCGGAACAGACAACTCCGACGAGAATAAGACCGCGATACACATCGAGTCCGATGAGCGCGAGCAGGCTGTTGAAAAGATCTGAACCGATGGAATAAGTCAGCTTCCCGCCTGCAAAAATCTGGCTGTCGGGCCAGAACGGAGCGCCATTCGCGAGGTAGCGAATGAAGCCGAGGTGCAGGGAAAGATCGCCGCAATTATTCCAGACGACCGTTTTGATCTCATCGCCCTCAATGGTGACCAGCCACAGAAATGCACGCACCGAGAACCACGCGAACAAACCGACTGCAAACCATTCCCAGCCACGCGGCCGGCGAGCCGGCGCAAAGGATTTGCGTCCTTTCCACAGCGAGAAAATCGCCACGGCCATTCCGACAAGCAGAGAAGCAACCGCGCTCCCGGGAGTGAGTCCCCCGCGCAAGAAACCAAGCACGATGGCGACCAACACCGAGCTGCTCATCGCGTAAAGAATGGCTGCAGCGAAGTTCATCGTTCGCCGCCCTCCTTCATCTCTTCCAACGGAATGCGGCGATGAAACTCCGGCACGCGCCCCGGTCTCACAACGTTCTGAAAGGTCGCCGCTCGCAGGTAGAGCCGATGTTCGTCTTGGGGATTGTAGAAACGGAAGCGGCTGCGGAAATACACGTCGAGAAGCTGCGACTCGACCTCATCGACGCGGGATTCGTGGACGAGCAAAAAGTCGGCATCTTTGATCGCGATTTCTCCCTCGTGACTTTGGAGGGCCACACCCGGCAACTCGGGGAGCGCCCAAGGGAGCGGTTGTGGCGAATTGCAGATGATGGCGCCGGTAAGGTTCCACCAGACAGGATCGTCCGCGAGCAGCCGAACAACCGGCTTCGTCAAATCGTCCAAGTCCCGGAGTTGTTGCACGTAGATGTAGGGCTCGGCGGGATTCACCGGGTCGGCGAAGTTGATTCGGTACGCATCCGCAATCGGAGCCACGGAGAGGATCGCTCCGAGAACAGCCACTGCGCGACCATCGCTGTGGACCGTGATCCGATCGAACAAATGACCGAGCAGAAAATAGAAAGGCCAAAGCAGATTGATGACGCACCACGGCGTCTTGTAGGAAACGAACGTGTACGCGGCCAGACTTGCCAATCCGTAGAACGCAAGAAAGCGCAGGCGCGGGCACCTCAAAGGCATCGCGACCATCCAGCAGATACCGATAAGTACAGAGCAGACGCCGATCGAGACGACCGTGCTCCAGGTCACGCCCGCAGTCCGCAACACCGGATCAATTGCATGAAAAGGATGCGTCGAGATCGGCTGTCCCGCGGTCCACAACCAACCCGAAACCGCGATCAAAACGCCGAGCGCCACCGCGATTCCTCCGGCCATAAATGATCGTCGGAACGCGTACACGGGAGCCAGCGCGAGGCCGATAAACGCAGGCCATTCATAAGTGCCGAGCAGCTTCACGTAGTAGAGAAACTCCTTGTGGTGGCCGCCTTCGGAGCCCGTCCAGCCTTTGATCGCCATCCAGTGGAACGTCTCAAAGATTCCCGCGACGCCGCGCCAATAAAAGAACAATCCGGAGTACAGCGCGACCACGACAGAAACACAAATGCCCGTCACGAGCCCGACATCTCCGCGCGCAAAACACTTCGCCGCGCCCGGTGTTGACGGCTCCTGAATTCCAAACACCACCGCCGGCCGCGCGCGCTCTTCCCGAGGCGTTGGATTCATCCAGCGACCGGCCAGCCATGCCAGCCACGCCGCAGCAAAATGAAGAATGTAAGTCTCCTTTGTCAGCACCATCCCCGAGAGCCCGACTCCGACAGCCCACAGATCACCTATGCGACGCTCACCGCCGGAAATGCCGAACGCACCGTAGCACGCGAGCATCGCGAAAAACGGCAGCCATGCTTCGTGAATTGCGTCGCGCGAATAGAAGATCATCCCCGGTGAAACCGCGCATGCCAGCGCGGCCACCAGCACGGCTCGCGCGGGAAAAAATCGCCGGAACGCAAACATCATCGCGACCGTTGCGGAACCAATGAGCACTGTCGGAAATCGCAGCGCCCACACACCACGCCCAAGCAACTGCGTGGATGTAAACAGCGCGTAGAAATGCAGGGGGCCGTGGAAATTTTCCGGGTTATAGTGGTAGGAAGAGTGATGCCGCATCTCGTCCGCAAACGCGCCATTTACGCCCTCATCGAAATGCGGCGGTTTCGCATCCAGCGCCCAGACGCGCACGAGGAACGCGAGGGCGACAATCAAAACCGGCAGCCAGTTTTTCGACATGCTCATCGGCGCGCCGGGATGGCGTTGGACTTCGCACCTCGCGGGATGCTGCATGGTTGGGCATTCATGGTTTTTGACCGACAGGCGGCAGGCTGGTATGGATTCGTTTCTGAATCCCATCACAACATCCAGCGGCGCACCATCCGTAACGCTCGTCATTCCCGTTTACAATGAGGCACATCGCCTCGCGGCGAGTATCCGGGCATTGCGGGACTTCCTCGCGTCCCGGCGTTGTTTCTGCGAAGTCATCCTTGTCATCGAGCGAAGTACAGATGGCACACTGGAGCTGGCTCGCGAGCTCACTGCGGGGCAGGAGGCCTTTCGAGTGATCGGCAACAACGACCAGCGCGGAAAGGGCCACGCCGTCCGGACGGGGATGCAGGCCGCACGCGGGGAGATCGCGTTTTTTATGGACGCGGACCTCTCCACACCGTTGGCGGAAATCGACCGGTTCCTCGCGCATTTTTCCACGCACCCGGAGATCGACATCCTCATCGGGAACCGCCAGCACCCCGCGAGCGCCATCATGAAACGGCAAAACTGGCTCCGGCAAAAGATGGGAGAGACGTTCAATGTCATCCTTCGAATGACGGCCCGCATCCGTGTGAAAGACACACAGTGTGGATTCAAGGCGTTTCGAAAAAATGCGGGCGATGCGATTTTCCCTCGCCAGAAAATCGAGGGTTTCGCGTTCGACGTGGAGCTGCTCATCCTCGCCGAGCGCCTCGGGCACCGGGTGGAGGACCTCCCGGTGGAGTGGCATAATGCGGAAGGCAGCAAGGTCCATATGATCCGGGACTCGTGGAGGATGTTGCGGGATGCGATCCGCATCCGGAGTATCGTCGAGCAAACGCTACGCGAGCAGAGCCTTCACGACTCTTGACGCCTCGACGCCGGTGAGCTTCGCGTCGAGGCCCTGGAACTTGTAGCTGAGCCGGTTGTGATCGATGCCGAGACAATGGAGGAGAGTGGCGTTCAGATCGTTCACGTGGACGGGATTTTCGACGATGTTGTAGCTGAAGTCATCGGTCTCCCCGTACACCTGCCCGCCTTTGATTCCGCCACCCGCGAGCCACATGCAGAAGTTGCGCGGATGATGGTCGCGTCCGTAATCATTCTTGGTCAGCGTGCCTTGCGAATAGACAGTGCGCCCGAATTCGCCGCCCCACACGACGAGCGTGTCGTCGAGCAATCCGCGCTGTTTCAGATCCATCACGAGCGCGGCGCTGCCTTGATCGGTGTCTTTGCATTGAGCGCCAAGTTGCGCGGGCAGCGAGCTGTGGGAATCCCAGCCGCGGTGAAAGAGCTGCACCACGCGCACTCCGCGCTCCACGAGCCGCCGGGCGAGCAGGCAGCTATGTGCAAACGAGCCGGGCTGCTTTACTTTCTCCCCGTAAAGATCGAGGACGCTCTGCGGCTCTTTGTTGATATCGACCAGCTCGGGAACGCTCGTCTGCATCCGGAATGCCATCTCGTATTGCGCGATTCGCGTCGCGGTTTCGGGGTCGCCGAGTCGGGCCAGGTTGCGCTGGTTTAGCTGATTGACCGCGTCGAGCATCGTCCTGCGGTCGCCACCGCTCACGCCGTCCGGATTCGGAAGATAGAGCACGGGGTCGCCCGCTCCGCGAAATGCGACGCCGCTGTGCTTCGTGGGCAGAAATCCACTCGACCACATCCGCGTGAAAAGCGCCTGTCCGTTTCCGCTTTCGGGCCATTTCGGGGTGAATACAACGAACGCGGGCAGGTCGTTGTTTTCGCTGCCGAGACCGTAAGCGAGCCATGAGCCGATGCTCGCGTAGCCGGGCACTTCGCGCCCCGTCATCACGAATGTGCAGGCAGGATCGTGGTTGATCGCGTTCGTGTTCACCGTCTTCACCACGGCGATGTCGTCCACGATTTTCGACGTGTAAGGGAGCAGGTCGGTGTTCACCCAGGTCCCGGCTTTCCCCATCTTCTCGAACTTGAATTTGGACGGTGCCACCGGGAATCGCGACTGGCCGCTCGTCATCGTGGAAAGCCGCTGTCCGCCTTGCACGCTCGGCGGGATGTCCTTGTCGAAATACTCGTTGAGCTTCGGCTTGTAGTCCCACGTGTCGATCTGCGAAGGACCACCATTCATGTGCATGTAGATGATCGATTTGGCCTTCGGCTTGAAATGCGGCAACCCCGGCAAGGCGGGATGCACCCGCCCACCCACAGCGGCCGCAGCCTGCGCGGTATTCTGAAGCATCATTGCCAGTGCGGCACCTCCAAGACGGAGTCCGACATCGCCGAAAAACTGGCGGCGGGTGAGATCACGATGGTATTCGAGCAATGGATTCATGTTGCAGTTGGTAGAGAGAGTCTCACCCGGATTGAGCGGTGTGCGAGCGCAAGATTAGCGTAAATCCGCGCCATGCGGCAATGCGCGCCGCTAAGATTTCACAACGTCCTGAATTGACTCGCCGCACAAAATCCGTGCGTATTCCAAAAAACATGAAATTCATCCTTCCGCTCGTCCTTTCACTCTTCACCCTTACCACGTTCGCAGCGCAGCCCCTGCCGGATTCGCTCAAGATCAACGGCTTCGCCATCGGCTGCCAGGCGTGGACTTTCAACAAGTTCTCGGTGTTTGAAGCCATCGAAAAAACGAAACAGACAGGCGCTAAAGTCATCGAATTCTTCCCCGGCCAGAAGCTCTCACCGGCGGAGCCCACGGTGAAATTTGGGCACGATGCACCGAAGGAAGTGTGGGAAAAAGTGGCGGCAAAATTGAAAGAACAGGGTATCACGCCGCTCGCGTACGGTGTCGTCGGGCTCTCGAAGAAAGCCGAAGACTGCCGCAAGGTGTTTGAATTCGCGAAGTTCTTCGGCATCCGCGTGATCAACACCGAGTCGGTCGATTCGATGGACACTTACGAAACACTGGTGAAGGAATTCGACATCAAGGTCGGCCTGCATGACCACCCGATGCAGCCAAACAACCCGGGCTACAAAATGTGGGACCCGAACTACATTCTGTCCGTCGTGAAGGACCGAGATATCCGCATCGGCTCCTGCGCAGACACGGGCCACTGGGTTCGCAGTAATCTGAAGCCCGTTGATTGCCTCCGCATCCTGAAAGGCCGCATCGTATCGAGCCACCTGAAGGATCTGCACGCACCGCTCCCGAGCGGGCACGACGTGATTTACGGCACCGGAGTGAGCGACGTCCCTGGGATTCTCGCTGAGTTCAAAGCGCAAGGCTTTGATGGCCCGATCTCCGTTGAATACGAATACAACTGGGACAAGAACGTGGACGACGCGACACAGTGCATCGACTTCGTGAAGAAGCTGAGCGTCAAGTAACGCGGCAGCCTTCTTACACCGCGCGGGAAAACTACTTCTCGTGCAATTGGATCACCGAATGCCACTTCGCAGCGGGCTCTGCGGCGCGGCGGTCGAGTTCGTCGAGGTAAAAGTGGGAGGGACCATCCGTCCCACCGCACGCAGCAATGACTTTTTGAAAGATGTCGCGCGCTGCCGAAACATCGCCTTTTTCGAACGCGGCCACGCCTTCGTTAAAAAGCGGGAGCCACTCCGGAACCGCATCCACAGCGACTTCGCCTAGAAGTTCGTGGATGACGAGAGGGGTGGCTTTGCCTTTCATGATGAATGTCCCGAGGCGCCGCGATGTGAAGCCGGGACCCATTTTTTGGAAGACATCGTCGGAAATGAGGACACTCGTACCGAGGTGTTTGTTGAGCGATTCCAGCCGCGCGGCGAAGTTCACAGGGTCGCCGATCACGGTCCAGTCGAAGCGCTGCTCCGATCCGAGGTTTCCCGCAAGCATCTTGCCGGTATGAACGCCGACACGCGTCCGCACCTTCTTGCCGCGAACGACGAGTGGTTTTCCGTCGATGACGATGTCGGAGTCTTTGTGTAGCCGCCATGCGGAGAGGACGGCGTTGCGAACATGGACCTTGTCCGCCACGGGAGCGCCCCATACCGCTACGACCGCATCGCCGATAAACTTCGAGATCGTTCCCTTCAGCCCCAAGACATGCCCGGTACATTGGGTGAAGTAAGTCGCGAGAATTTGCGAGAGTCGCGCGGGGTCGTCGAGTTCCTCGGAAAGCGAAGTGAAGCCTTCGAGGTCGGTAAACATGATTGTGCCAACGATGACCTTCCCGCCCGGTTTTAGATCCACGTCTTGGGTGCTGATCTGGCGAGCCATTTCCGGCGAGAGGTAAAGGCCGAATGCCTTGGTAATCGCGCTCCGGCGGCGACCTTCAAAGAGGTAGTTGGCCAGAACAACTAATGATGGGAGCACAATCGCTGGCACGATCCAGTTACCCCAAATGTGCCATTTCTCAATACTGCTCGCACCCAAATTAGTCACCGCGACTGCCACAACTACACAACTCGTTATCACCAACCAGGGAGCTCGGGGCATGAGCAGGATTGTCAGGAGGAAACCGAGCCAGAATACGAGACGTTTCTCGGTTTCAATAGAGACCCGGGTAAGCCACTCCCCTCGCAAAAGGTTCAACGTAGCGGTTGCGTGAATCTCCACTCCAGGCGCAAACTTTCCACCAGGCAAGCTCGTGTATGGCGTGCGGAATGAGTCTTTCTTCTGAGCTGCACGAACCGCGAGAGACTCACCGCCTCCGACAAACACGATTTTGTTCTTAAATGTAGAGTCGGGCAACCCTCCTCGCTTAACGCCGTCCTCATCGACTTTCCCGTTAGGATTCAGGGCTTCAAAGTAAGAATAATTCTCAATCGTTCCGGTCCTTCCGTAATAGTTGAGCCATCGCAACTGCATTCGCTCCGCAGGAGATTTAGGGAGCGGTGCGTCGAGCTTTTCCGCAAGACGCCACGACAATGACGGGACCTGTTCTGTTCCGGAATACATTGCGCGAATCCCGTAATCAGAATCAATCGGTTGAAACACGAGCAGTCCCCAAGGAATCCCTTCCTTCCGAAACACCGGCTTAGGCGGAAGCACCTTCACATTATTACTTCTATCACGAAGCGATTGCTCGATCCCGCCGCCAATAAACGCGTTTCCGCAATCCTTTAACGCTCCAGCGAAAGCGATATCCGAAGGAGTATCTACCTCTCCGCGTTCTCCGCCGAAAACGATATCGAAAAATACCGCCCTCGCACCTGCCTCCGTGAGCTTGCGCACGAGCTCCGCGTGGACTTTTCGGTCGTAAGCTGCCCCCTGCTTGAGCTCTCGCGACGAATCTTCATCCATGTATAGAATGCAGGCTTCAGCGGGGGCCTTCGACTTTCTAGACATTTGAGGGAAATCAAAACTCATCCGCGCGAGAAACTCGGCAAACGTATTACTTGGAATCCTTACAAACTGCGTGAAAAGGTCGGAATCATTCGGATAGTTCGGATGCGGATAATTCGGGCGTTCCTCGTCCCGCACCCCAAGCCACCTTGAAGACTCAATCAACCAGACGCCAAACTGTCCAATACAGAACCCTGAAACAAGCACCACGACGCTTCGAGCGATACGTTTTCTCCAGCGCCCTGTAATATTACCCCAAAGTTGGATCAAAGCTGCTTTCAAAGGAAGGAACGCGCCGTTTCAAGCACGAATGGTTTTTGGTGAGGCATGGCGGCTTCTTATCCAATCGGTTCACGGGAAGCAAGCTGCGCGGCGCTACTGTAGATCCAACTCCGGTTGCTCCACCGCCCGGATGACCCACTCGGTAGGGCCACCGTTCCGCTGCCAGGTGATTGCGAAGGGCTCGCGGAGGCGATTCACCTCGTCTTTGGCAAATGTGGCGAGTGGGCCGCCGGTGCCGTTGAGCGTCATTTTTTCGCGCAGCACCCAATCAGTTCCGCGAAAATCGAGTCCCTTTTCTTCGCGGACAATCGTAAGGAAAAGAAACTGCTGAAAGACAGCCTTCGTGCGGGTCGCAACAATTGCTTTGTCGTGCCCCCATCGGTCGCGATACTCATCGGCAAGCAAACGCTCGAACGCGGCAAAGTCCTTGCCTTCAATGGCAGCGATGAGTCTCGTCTGCGCGCGGCGGACCTGACGCTCGGGCTGGAGCCACCACCAAAGCGCGAGGCCTGCAAACAGAGCCAGCAAGCAAAACCACACGCCGAATTTTCGAATAATTTCCATGAGTAAAAACGAGCCGAAGCTCCGCGCCAATGTCGCGGCTATTCTCCGCAATCGCGAGGGCAAAATCCTCATTTGCGAGCGCATCCACATTCGCAATGCCTGGCAGTTTCCGCAGGGCGGCGTGGATGACGGCGAGACGCTGGAACAGGCTCTGACCCGTGAATTGCACGAGGAGATCGGGATCGAGCCTGGCGATTTCCGAATCGTCGAGAAGCGCACGGGATACCACTACATGTTTCCAGCGGGGCGGAAGAAGGGCTTTGAAGGGAAGGACCAGACTTACTTCCTATGCGACTTTCTTGCGGATGACTCGAAGATCAACGTGGCGACAGCCATCCCGGAGTTTCGCGGATGGAAGTGGATTGCGCCCGCGGAGTTTCGGAGAATCTGGCTGCCTCCGATGAAAATCGACGTTTACACAAAAGTCTTCGGCGACTTCTTCGGCATCCAGCTCGCGTAAGGTGCCCGCCGTATCCGCCAATCCAGCCCGCCGGGTCGTCATCACTTCGATGGGCACCGTGAGCCCCTTGGGAATCGGCTGCGCGGAAGCATCGCGCGCTTTACGCGAAGCCCGCGACTGTGTCGCACAGGTGACGATGTTTGATGTCTCAAGATGCCGCTCGAAAACCGCGGGTCACGCGCCCCGTCTGCCGGCAGAAGATGAGCGCCTGCACCCGGCTTCGCGCATGATGATTGCCGCCGCGCTGGAAGCTCGCAATGGCGACCCGGGCTTTTCGCCGGAGTGCGCCGTGATCGGCACGACGAGCGGCGGAATGTCGGATGGCGAGCTCTACTATCGCTCGCAGAGCAAACGCCAACACGGCCAGGCCGCGCTGCTCGCAAATTATCCCGCACAACGTCCCGTGGTCGATGCGCTGCGCGCAATCGGGTCCAGCGCGCCTGCGCAGATTATCGCGAATGCCTGTGCTTCCGGCAGCAATGCGATTGGCCACGCGTTCCGCCTTATTCGCGCGGGCATTCACGACCGCGTTCTCGCCGGCGGGTATGATGCGCTTTGCGAGCTCGTTTTTGTCGGGTTCGATTCGTTGCAAGCGGCGACCACGGATAAAGTGCGACCGTTTGATCGGACTCGCACCGGACTGGTTCTCAGCGAGGGCGCCGCACTGCTCTCGCTGGAGGAACTATCTTCCGCACAACGCCGCGGCGCGCCCATTCTTGCGGAAGTCACGGGCTACGGAATCTCCACCGACAACCATCACCTCACCCAGCCGCACCCGAGCGGAATCGGACCCGAGATGGCGATGACTCGCGCGCTTGCCGACGCGCGGCGATTGCCCGCTGAGATTGACTACATCAACGCCCACGGCACGGCGACGATCTTCAACGACAGCAGCGAAGGCGTGGCCATCAGTAAAGTGTTCGGTCCGCGAGTGCCTGTGAGCTCCACGAAGGGAATGATGGGCCACTCGCTCGGCGCGGCGGGAGCGATCGAAGCCGTGTTCTGCATCCTCGCGCTGAATGAGCATTTCCTCCCGCCCAATATCAATTACCGCGAAGCCGATCCGGCGTTCGATTTGAATATCGTCGCCAACGCTTCCCGTGACGCAGAGCTACGCGCCGTTCTTTCGAATTCGTTCGGCTTTGGCGGCACGAATGCGTCGATCATTTTGGAGGCCGCACGATGAGCACGCTCACGAGCCACATTCTCGGCACCGGCATCGTCACACCGCACGGCACCAACGTCGCATTTTCGGCCGGGCCGCCGCCCATCACGGAGGTCACCAATCCCGGGACCGCAAGCAAGCACCTCATTGCTACAGTGCCCGCGGCCTTCAGCGCCCACCTGGCCCGCGAGCCGCGACTTCGCCGTGCGAGCAATATCAGCATGCACGCTGCCATCGCTGCACACGCTGCCATCGCACAAAGCGGCATCACGCCGGACAGCCGCACGGCGCTCGTCCTCGGGGTGTCGAACGGCTGCGCGCAATACACCCGGCGGTTCTACGAACAGATCGTCAAAACCGGCGCAAACACCGCAAGTCCTCTCCTCTTTCCCGAGACCGTCCACAATGCCCCGGCGAGCCATCTCGCCTCGATGCTGAAGCTCGACGGCGCGACCTACACGCTCATCGGCGACGCAACCGTAGGACTGCAAGCGCTGCATTTCGCGAATCAACTTCTGGCGATGGGCGACGCCGAAAATGTGCTCGTCGTAGCCGCAGAGGAACTCGACTGGATTCTTGCGGAAGGCCACCGACTTTGGCGTCTCACCAGCCGGACCGGCACGTGCCGTCCCTTCGCGGGCGGCGGCACATTGCTCGCGGAAGGCTCAGCCGCAGCCGTCCTTTCGCTCCAAGGAAACGCCACAAAACTCACGACGACTCCCGGCCAAACCATCCCCAACCGGCGCCTCGCCACCGCCGCCCTGCGCGCGACCATCACGGCACTCGGTGGACCGGCCCCCGACCACATTGTCGATGGCGCAAACGGCACATGGATCGACGCCGCAATCGCGGAATTCAGCCCGAGCGATCGCCGCATTTCCCCGAAAGCGAACATCGGCGAAGCCATCGGAGCATCGGCCCTCCAGCAAGTCGTCCTCGCGGCCACACTCGCGGGCCGGACGCTTGTTCCAGCGCTGGGTTGGAATCAGCAGGCAGCGGCGGCAATCGTTGAGACTTAAATGCGCGGCGGGGGAAAACAATCGTCACGCCCCCTCTTCTCGTGGCACTGAATAGCGCAGTGAAACTATCCACCATCGCAGCCACACTCGCCGAACTCGGCGCGAAGCCGACGCAAAGCCTCGGCCAGAATTTTCTGCACGACCAGAACATGGCGCGCTGGATCGTCGATCAAGTCGGCATCGGCGGTGGCGAGCCGTGGTTGGAAATTGGTCCGGGACTTGGAGCGCTCACCGAGTATGCACTAGAGCGATCGAAGAACGGCATCTTGCTGGAGAAAGACGACCGAATTATCGAGTGGCTGAGGCGGCAATTCCCGGCGCTCGATGTCGTACACGGAGACGCGCTGGAGTTTGATCCACGGGGATTGTTCGAGCGCGGGCCTGTGAAAGTGTTTGGCAATCTTCCGTATTACGTTTCCAGCCAGCTTATGTTCCTCTTTGCCTCGGAGCCGAGTCCTGCGAGCGGAATGGTCTTCACGCTCCAGCGCGAACTTGCGGAGCGGATGTGCGCGAAGCCGGGCACGAAGGAATACGGCGCAATCACCATCCTTATTGGACGGCGATGGAAGGCGAAGCTCCTGCGCCTGTTGCCGCCGCATCTTTTTACGCCGGTGCCAAAGGTCGAGTCCGCAGTCATCAGCCTCACACCGCGCGACGACGCCGCGCTGCCGGAGTGCGATGGCGCGCTGTTCACGAAGTTGGTGAAGGCCGCATTTAGCCAGCGGCGGAAGCAAATGAAAAAGCTTCTCCAGCTCGACCGGTGGACGGAACTCTGCGCCGCCGTCGGCATTCCAGAGACCGCACGCGCTGAGGAATTGAGTCTCGCGCAATGGGTGACGCTCACAAACTTCGCCGCTGGAGCAACCGCGGACCATTCGACCAAGGCGCAGGATTTGACCGGCGAGATCTTTGATGTGGTGGATGAGAATGATCATGTGATCGGCCAGCGCCCGCGCGGCGAAGTGCATCGCGAGAAACTCCGGCACCGCGCAGTCCACATTTTCGTCTTCAACAAACGCGGCGAACTTTTTCTCCAGCGTCGTTCGCAATGGAAGGACATGCATCCACGCGATTGGGACTCCAGCGCGGCGGGCCACGTGAATTCTGGTGACGATTACGCGGACACGGCACCTCGCGAATTGGAAGAAGAACTCGGCGTGAACGCACCGCTTGCCGAAATCGGATCGGTTTCCGCGTGCGCAGGCACGGGCTGGGAGTTTGTGAAGATTTATCGTGCGCAGCATGAAGGTCCGTTTCGCCTGCCGCCTGCCGAGATCGAATGCGGCGGCTTTTTCACCCTCGAACAAATCGACCGCTGGATCGCGGCGCGTCCCGGCGATTTCGCCAATGGATTCCTGGAATGCTTTAAAACTGTGCGTCAGCGACTGGTATGAAGATTTCGGCCTACGAGCTTGCACGCGTAGTGATTATCCCGACGTCGATATGAAAGTAGCCGTCATCATCCGATTCAAAAACAGCGCATCCACACTGCCGGCAGTGCTCGCCGCACTCGCCGCACAGACGCTGAAGCCTGCCCAGATTATCGGCGTGGATACCGGCAGCACCGACGGTTCCGACTCGCTCATCCGCAATGCAGGCGGCACCGTCGTCCGCTGGGAGGAGCAGTATCACCACGCTCGCTGCCTGAACTTCGGAATCTCGAAATGCACCGAGGAGGCGGTCTTGATTCTCAGCTCCCATACCGTGCTGCATGATCCGACGACGCTCGCTTCGATGCTTGATGCGCTGAAGCTCCAGGGCACCGCGTGCGTGAGCGGGAAATGGAAACTCCGCGATGACTGGAGCGACGCGATCACGTGGCAGGAACTGGAGAGCACCGGACTCCGCTTTTGTTCCATTTACTCAAACAGCTTCGGAATGATCCGGCGGGAGCTTTGGGAGCAGTGCAAATTCGACGAATCCATCGTGACGATGGAGGACTACGCGTGGGCGCTGGAGCATGTACGAGCGGGGCATACGTGCCGTCGGCTGGAGTTCCATTTCAGCTACCATCGAAGCGCACATTGTCGCGATTACACCTTCGCCGCAGTAACTTTTCACCTCGCGCGGCGACACGGACTTCGCGTCGGCTGGCTCGGGAGGAAAGCGACCGTCGCAGCAATCGCCAGGGGCATTCTTCGCCGGGGAGAAGTATCGCTCAAAACGCACATCGGGCGCTTGAAGGCGAGCTTCTCTAAGGCTTGTCCTTCGGCGGAGCGGTAGGCTCCATGCGGGCAGCGAGCCACTTCGCGGCGAGGTCGCCAAGAAACGGCTTTGCCAGCCCTCCGGCAAATTTCAACACACCCCACGCGGCACCCAGTTTCCCAGTCGCGCCGCTCGCTTGACCGACGAAAACCGTCGTTTTTCTGGCAGGCAACTTGGAGAGCAGCAGCCCGAAAAGCGCGGCTCCTCCGAGCCAGGTCGGCCTGTGGGTTTTGAAGCTTTCTTTCACACGCGCCGACACGTCGAATTTCCGCCGCACGTCCTCGCCCGCTTCTCGCAACGATGTTCCCGTTTGGGCGATCTTTGCGCGGGCGGTGTCGAGCTCGGCTATCAGCGCTGCTTTATCGTGATCGTTCATGGTTTCTCTTTCTCCAGCCATTCACGGTCTTTTTGAAACTCCGCAGCCGTGAGCGGGAAAAATCCTTTCCCCCCGCGCAACCGCAGCACTAGACCCAGTCCCACTGCCACCACAAAATGCACCACCGCCATCAGCAGCGACGCCCAAATCCACCCATACTCGCCCATGGCCCGCGCGAGTAAAAAGACCACCGCCAGACAAAGAAAAAGCCACCCAAAGATCGCGATAAAAAGCGCCCCGCCCGCGAGCAGAAGGACTTTCGCTGCTTCCACGGAAGCTTCCTTTCCCTCCAGCGATGCCAGCCGGAGGCGGGCGGATGCATACCCCGCGCACGCGGCAAAGAACGCACGCATCGGCCGGACGATCCCCGCCGTGTCCGCTTCCGGCGATTGATCTGGTTGCGCCATTGCCTTCTACTTCCGGCAGAGCAGGCCGATGACAAAACCTACGCCCACTGCGGCGAGCACGCTCTTGGCCGGGTGCTTCCGGACGTAATGCTCCGCATCCTCCTGCCAGTCGCGCGCCATACCTTTCCATTCGCCCGCGACTTCGCTGGCGCGGTCTTTGATCTCCCGCGCGGCTTCCGCTGCGGCATCCCGCACATCCGCAGCCGCTGCGCGCAAGTGCTCTTGTGAGGATTCGAGGTGGTGTTTGCTGTCGTCGGATTTTGCAGTTGAGTCGCTCATTTTTGCCGGAAGATTATACGGGCTTTCGTCAGGTCGTAAGGAGAAAGTTCAAGTTCCACTTTATCGCCGGGGATAATGCGGATGAAGTTCTTGCGCATCTTGCCGGAAATGTGCGCCAGAAGCGTGTGCCCGTTGGTCAACTCCACGCGGAACATCGTCCCGGGGAGCACTTCTTTCACGATGCCCGTCTGCTGGATTGTCTCTTCTTTTGCCATGCGGAGTGGGAACCTAGCTGCTTTGGCGTTCGATTTCAAGCCGTGATCGTCGGCAGAAAAAACGCCCCGGCTTGAAAGACAGCCGGAGCGTTCTGTTGGGAAACGTTTTTTATTTCGAGCGCCTCTGGAGCGCTGTCGATGCAACTACAGTTTCGACTCGTATTCAACCAGCCGCCCGAAGGCTTCCAGGAAGTCCTGAAAAGCCGCCGCCGGCACCATGACGGTATCCCGCCGACCGCCGACATCCTCGGTGATCTTCAGGAAACGGCCACGCTGGTTTTCTTTCAAGTCGAGGAAGAATACTTTGCGATCAATCGTCACTTTTTCAGTTGCGATGGGTTCGCTCGCCATCCTTGGTCCGGAGTTGTCTTGCATGTGTTCGTCTCTAGGTATCATGTCTGTCCTCACTTCCCGGGCTCGACCATCGAACCCCGGTTCACGTGAGAACCAGCACCGTAAACGTCCGTAAGTTCCGCGCAACAGGGAAGATGAGTTTTCTTTCAATCGCCGAAAACCGCCGGAATATGGCAGCATGTGGCAGACCAAATTCGCAGCGAAAGTTTTGCTTTACAGAGGGTTACATGATCTAGAAAACCGCGCGCTCGAATCGGCCTACCCCGATTCGAAGTCACCAAAAAACAAAATAAAATACATGACCAAAGTCCAAACTCTCGCCATCGCCATCGCCGCGATGGCCGTCGTCGCTCCAAGCCAGGCTCAGAGCATCAAATCCGAAAACTCGAAGCTCCGCGCTGAAAACGAAGCGCTCCGCTCCGAAATCGCAAAACTCAAGAAGGTAACGCCGAAGAACGAATGGGTCCGCCAGCTCAGTGCCGGCCTCATCCTCACCAGCGGCAACAACGATACGCTCACCGTGAGCGGCGGCATCAGCGCCGAAAAGGAAACCGACACCGACAAATTCAAAGCGTTCCTCACCGGCGCTTACGGAGAGACCAACGACACGAAGAACACCGAGTTCATTCGCGCAGGTGTCGGCTACCAGAAGGATTTCAGCAAATTTGCATACTGGTATGCAGCTCTCGGCATGGAACATGACGAAGTGGCAGCCCTCGATTTCCGCCTCAGCGTCGGCCCAGGCGTAGGCTTTCATCTCTTAAAGACGGACAGCGTTGAACTCAACGTCGAAGCGGGTCTCGCGTACTACCACGAGAAATACAAAGTCGTCTCGAACACCAGCGAGGATTCGCTCCGCGCACGAATCGGTGAGTCCTTCACTTACAAGTTCGCTCAAGGTGCAAAGTTCTACCAGAGCGCGGAAATCGCCAGCGACGTGAGCGACACCGGCAACTACATCGCCATCTTCGAAGCTGGAATCGAAAGCACGCTGACCGACAACCTCAAGGTGCGTCTGTCCTTCCTCGATCGGTATGTCGCAGAGCCGCCGCTCGGCCTCGACAAAAACGACATCCAGCTCACTTCCTCGATCGTCCTCGGCTTCTAATCCCGTAGAACGAGTGATTTAACACGAGGGCGGCCACCTTGACGGGTGGCCGCCCTTTATGTTTGCTGGCACGAGAGTCGCTGAACGTGCATCCGGCACAATCAGCCATTTATAAAATCCAAGCCCATGAGTTTCCAGCAGCCTTTAACTTTTGAACCACACTACATGGAGCGCGTGTGGGGAGGCCGCAGCCTCGGCACGAAGTTGCACAGGAAACTGCCCGGTGCCGGACCCATCGGAGAAAGCTGGGAGCTTGTGGATCGCGAGGATGTTCAGAGCGTCGTAAACCAAGGCGACCTCGAAGGCGTCACACTCCACGATCTCTGGATCACCATGAGGGACGCCGTTTTCGGTACGGGTCTTCCAGACTCGCCGCGCTTCCCGCTCCTCGCGAAACTTCTGGATGCCGCCGACACCTTGTCCTTGCAAGTTCACCCTCCTGCGCACAAAGCGGAAGAGCTCAATGGCGAGCCGAAAACCGAGATGTGGTTCATCCTGGATGCGGAACCCGGAGCCTCCCTCTACGCCGGCTTCCGGGGTGGTGTGCACCAGCAAACTTTCGAAGAAGGTCTCTCCACCGGTGATGTCGAGTGCCTCTTGCATAAAGTTCCGGTGAAGGCGGGCGACTCGATGTTCATCCCGAGCGGAAGGTGCCACGCGATCGGCGCAGGATGCCTGATCATCGAAATCCAGCAAAACAGCGACACCACCTACCGGGTCTTTGATTGGAACCGAACCGGCCTCGACGGAAAGTCGCGGGAACTCCACATCGGCGAATCTCTCGACTCGATCGATTTTACCGATCACGAACCCACGCTCATCGAGCAAAACGGCGAAGAACTGGTGGATTGCCCGTTTTTCAAAGTCGAACGCTGGAACTTGGATTATGCCCGGGCGGACCATTCCAAACGGGGCGTTATCTTCACCGTGATTTCCGGCGAGGTCGTATGTTGCGGACGCTCCTTCCGGGCCGGAGATTTTTTCCTCCTTCCAGCCGCCGCCGAGGATCGTGCACTCGTCCCGGCGGAACCCGGCACGGAAGTGCTTAGGACGAGCATTCCGTAGTTCGGGCCGGGCGGATGCCCAAATGTAGGGGCAAGACACGTTGACTACGGCGCGCCGCGTGCTCCAATCAGCGGCGTCAGAATTGCCATTTGCGTATTCCTGTAAATTGGATAAGATTCCTATAGCCCGCATGAAACTACTCCGCCCTGTTCAGATCATTACATTCTCCTTGTCTCTACTCGCAGCCCTCTGCTGGTGGAGTCTCTCGCCGCGCACTATCGCGCCGGCAATCGCACAGCCATCGCAAAAGGCCGTGGCGCACGAGGCCGTTGCGCACGAGGCCGTTGCGCACGAGGCATCCGCGGTCCCGGCGGAACCATCAGCCCGGTCTGCCGCGGCAACCGCCGCAGTCGAACCCGTCGCGGAGTTTGGTTCGTGGGCGCAGCGGTATATTGCCGCGCCAGTTGAGAAACGTGCGGCTTTGATCGCGGAAGGCGTGAAGCTCGCGCAGGAGCGGCGTCCGGTTCTTCGGGAGATTATTCAGACAAATCCCGAGCAGGCTTTGCGTGAGGCGGTGCCGATGGTGGTGCGTCAGGAATTGCCGGCGCAGGTCGTCGCGCATCTCGAAGAACGTGTGAACCGTCGTGGAGCGATTCGCGTTTATCAGGGCGTGGGCATGGACAATACGGGACCGGCACCGACGCATCGCATCGCGGAATTGGAAAACGGAAAGACTTATCAGGCGCACGTCTATGGACGCCGCACGGAGTCGGTGCTGTGGGTTGCGGGTGCTTCGGTGAATGGCGTGGCAATCGATAATGATCTCGCAGTGAACGAAAACCCGGCGCGGGTTTTGGAAGTCGGCGAGCGTCCCGATCCGGGCAAGGTCGCCGTTTCCATTTGCCCGGTTTCGGGGAAAAACTCGATCCCCGAAGAGGACAAGGGCCAGCCCATCACGGAGGCGACTCCGGCGTTGGAGGCTTATGGCGAGATCATCTATTTGTGCGATGGGAGCCACACGATGATTCATCAGCAGACGCTGATTTACGGCGAAGGTGCGTCGGGCGGGCCGCAGACTTTCACGGGCATCCTGCCCGCAGTTCCGACGCCGTCGATTGGCAATATCAAGGTGCTCGTGATCCCTATGACGTTTCAGGATCAAAACGACACGCCTTCCACGGAATCAGCGCTCTATAATATGATGCGCGATGTCGGCGATCATTACGCAAAGGCGTCGTATGGAAAACTGACGCTCATTTCCACAGTCACGCCGCCGGTCACTCTGCCGCACAGCGAAGCGTGGTATATCCAGAAAGACTCGTCGAACGGCGGACCCATCGACGGCCTCGGGCTGGAGCACAGTCACGCTCGCGCGGAGGCTCGCAAGCTGGGTTTCGACGACGACGAATACGACTGTATCGTGGTACGGCTGAAAGGCGGCGCGCGGCCCGCAGGCGGCTGGGGAGGGGGACGCAGCGTGTGGATTTACGGCGATAGCGTGAGTGTCACGGCGCACGAAGTCGGCCACGTCTTCGGCCTTGCTCATGCGAACTATTGGGACACTGCGGGCACGAGCGCAATCGGCGTCGGCACCAACGGCGAATACGGTGGATACTACGATGTGATGGGCGGCGTCGGCGTGCCGACAGGGCACTACAACGCGCAGGGAAAAAACCAGATTCGCTGGCTGCCGAACGACTACGTCACCGAGACAACGACAAGCGGACTTTACCGAATCTTCGCGCAAGATCAGGCAATCCTCGATCCGGGCAAGCGGTTCGCACTGAAAATCCGGAAGGACAATCTCCGCACTTATTGGGGCGAACTCCGCGGACTCTACACCGGCAACACGACGGATACGTGGGCAGACAAAGGCCTCATCCTCGGCTGGAAATACCCGAGTGGCGGCGGCTCAAACATTCAGCTCATCGATACGACGCCGGGTTCTGCGTTTGGAAAAACGGATTCGCCGATCAGCCTTGGCCGAACGTTCTCCGATACCGATGCGGGCATTCACATCACGACGGTCGCGGTCAATGCGGCGACCACTACAAACCCGAAGAGCATCGATGTGCAGGTGAACTTCGGCGACTTTCTCACCAATCATTCTCCGACGCTTTCGATGGTCGCTTCGTCGAATGTCGTGCCGACAAATGTGCCGGTCACTTTCACCGCGACTTCCTCCGACCTCGACGGCGACACGCTCGCGTATTCGTGGCAGCACTTTGGCGACTCCAACTATCGCACCATCGCGACGAACTCGCCGGTCATCACGCGCACGTTCCCAACGTCGGGAACTTACGTCGTGACGTGCACCGTATCCGATATGAAAGGCGGCAGCGCCACTCGCAGTCAGGTCATCACGGTCGGCAGCGGCGGCGGGAAATTCAACGTCAGCGGACGCGTGACGATTGGAGGGCAGGGGCTCGCCGGAGTCATCGTGAATGCGAACGGCAGCAACGGCGTGGAGACGGATTCGGATGGGTACTACACGATTCCGAACCTGGCGGTCGGTACTTACATCATGACGCCGCTCGCTTACGGCTACGCGTTTGCGGAGCTCTTCAACAACAGCGTCACCGTCGGTCCGAATTTTACCGGAGCGAATTTCGAGGCGGACACCACGGCGCGAGTTTCGCTCGCTGCGAGTGTACCGGTTGCCGCAGAAGGAATCGCGACTCCGGCGAAGTTCATCATCTCGCGCACAGGCGATGCATCGCAGCCGCTGACCGTGTATCTCACGTCGTTTTCGGGTACGGCGGCGGCGGCGGATTACGTCGCGACACCGGCTCCGGCATCGGGCTCGCAAGGACGCTTCACCGTGACCATTCCTGCAAGTGAGAACGAAATCGAAGTGCTCATCGCGCCTGCCGACGACGCGGCCGCGGAAGGACCGGAGACGCTCATCGTTTCGCTCGTCGCGGGCGACGGATACTTGGTCGCAGGTGCAGGCACGGCGACCGTCACAATCGACGATAACGACACTGCGCTGCCGAAAATCAGCATGGTGGTCGCCGAGGCGAAAACCATCGAAGGCTCGGGAGTTCCGGCGACGATCACCCTCAGCCGTACCGGCGCGACCGGTGCGGCGCTGAGTGTGAACTACTCAGTTTCCGGAACCGCAACGAACGGCGTGGACTACACTTCGCTGAGCGGGACGGTTTCGATTCCCGTGGGCTCGTTGTCCACGGTTGTTGCGATTTCTTCGATCAACGACACGGCGTCTGAAACCCTTGAAACAGTCACTTTGCAAACCACGGCGAACGCCGCTTACGTCATCAATCCAAGCGCCGCTTCGGCGACGGTTTCCGTAGTGGATGATGATTTGCAGATCCTCTCCGTGGCCGCGACCGACGATGTAGCCGTGGAGAAAAATCTGACGGTTCCCGGAACCGCTGCCGACACCGCGACGTTCATGATTTCGCGCGCCGGCGATACGACTCTCCCACTCACTGTTTACTACGCTGTCGCAGGTTCCATCTCCGGCGGCGTCGCGACTGCGCTGCATGGCGTGGACTACGAAACGCTGCCCGGCGTCCTGATTATTCCAGCGGGGCAGACGAGTGCGGCGGTGACGATCATCCCGCGCTGGGATGGTATCGGTGAGGGCTCGGAAAGCGTCACGCTGCAACTCGGCGCGGGTCCGACCAACTACCAGCTCGGCGCAAACAACACGGCTTCCATCACGATTCAAGACGCGGGCGATCCGCCGTATGTCGAGGTCATCGGGATTGATAACGCAGTCGAGGGCGCATCGCCCACGCTGGGCCGCTTCCGCTTTTCGCTCAAGGGTTCCTCGGCGACGCCGGTGACCGTGAACTACACCGTCAGCGGCTCCGCGACGAGCGGCACGGACTTCACCGCTCTGCCGGGCACTGTGAGCATTTCCGGAAATGGAATCAACGTAGTCGAAGTCGCTGTGACTCCGCTAAACGAGGCGCTCGGCGAAGATTTGGAGTCGATCATCGTCAGCATCACGCCGTCGGCGAGCTACGGAATTTACGCTCCGAGCAGCAGCGCGATGATCCAGTTGCGCGACGACGATCAGCCGACGGTCTATGCGGACGCGAGCAGCTCGAATTATCCGCCGAGCTTCGCGGAAAACAGCACCGGCGGAGTGTTCTATCTCTCCCGCACCGGAAGCACGACCACGTCGCTCGATGTAAACTACACGATGTCCGGCACCGCGGTGAATGGCACAGACTACGCCACGGTGAGCGGCACGGCCACGATTCCCGCAGGCGCCCAGGGTGTGGATGTGCAAATCACACCGACCGACGATACGATCGCGGAAGGCGTGGAAACCGTCACACTTACGCTCACGGCCGGCACTTACGGTCGCGGAACGCCGGCGACTTTCTACATCACGGATAACGAAACACCGGCAGTGTCCGTGCAGTTTCCCACGCCGAGCACCGCTGCGCTGGAAAGCGCAGGTAATGTGAACATCCCCGTCGCGCTGAGCGCCCCGAGCGGAGCGCCGGTGACGGTCGAGTATCTCGTTGATCGCAGCACGCACGATACAGCGAGCGCGACCGGCACGGCACCTCCCCCGTTGCCCTACTGGGTCCGCACTTCGCTCGTCGGCGGTGTCGTGACGAGTTCCACCTCGCCCGACGGCGTGACGTGGACGGTCGTAGGCACACAGGCAATCCCGCTTACCACCGCGAGCTATCTCGCAGGTCTGCATGTTTGCTCGTACAATACCTCGACGCTTTGCACGGCGACGTTTGACAATGTGAGCATCACCGGTCTTTCGGCTGGCGGAACACAAGGCGCGCAGACCGCTGCGGATATCGGTACGACAGCCCCCGCAGGCAGTTCATCGCTCGCCGGAAGCATCTATACGATCAATGGCGGCGGCGACAATGTGACAGGCACCACGGACCAAGGCCGCTTCGTTTATTGGCCGATCACCAACAGCGCAAATTGCACGATCACCGCACGCGTCATCAGCCAGTCGAACGCCAACGCCAGCGCGACCGCCGGCGTGATGATTCGGCAGAGCACGACGAACAATGTGGTGCGCGGATATACCAACGCGACACCCGGCACGGGCTTCGAGTTTCATCACCGCATCACGTCTGCCGGACAGGACGCGAAGATCACGTTCAATCCGCCCGCCAACATCTGGGTGCGGCTTCAGCGCACGGGCGGAAATGTGAGCGCGTTTCAGTCGGGTGACGGCACGATTTGGACGCAAGTAGGAAGCACCATTCCGCTCGCGATGGGTGTCGAAGTATCCGCCGGAATCGGGATGTCGTCGGGCGCGGAAGGAACGCTGGCGACCGCGCAGATCGATAATGTGACGCTTTCGCCCGGACCACTCGGCGCGCTTGAAGGCCGCACCGTCGGGCTCTCCGCCACGCAAGGAACTGGCAGCGAAGCGGGCGGCGTATATTCGCTCGCTGCCTCGGGCGATGGATTCAACGGCACGGGCGACGATGGCTTTTTCCTGACGCATCCCATCGCGGGCGATTTCACGATCACGGCACGCATTCTTTCGAGTACCGGACCGAGCTCCACGCAAGCGGGGCTGATGCTCCGGCAGACGCTCGACCGCCGCGCACGCATGGCGTTTGTCGGCGGGCGGGCAGGCGTCGCACCGTCGTTTGTCTGGCGTCACACCGGCACCGGCACTGCGCTCGGCACGGGCATCGACTTCACGCTCGCATCGGGACTGCTCACTTTTGCGCCGGGCTCCACGTTGGAGAATATCCCGCTCACCATCGTGAACGACAACCTCGCGGAGCCGGACGAAACCATCACCATCACGCTGCGCAACTCCAACGGCGCAGCGCTCGGCACTTCACAACACGCAATCGCGATTTCGGATGACGACACGCCTCCGCCGCTGGCGTTTGTGGGTTTTGCAGCGGCATCAAGCGCGGTTTTGGAAAACGCGGGAACGGTGCAAGTGCCCGTCGTTCTCAGCGTCACACCGACCGCGAGCGTGTCGGTGGATTACGCGCTCACAGCGGGAACTGCGGACGCGGCGGACTTCACCGTGGCCACGGGAACGCTCACGTTTGCAGCGGGGCAGACGGTGGCTTACGTGCCGGTCGCAATCACGGACGAAGCGATCATCGAGGTTGCGGAAACTTTAAACATCACGCTCAGCGCACCGGTGAGTTGTGCGCTCGGTTCGTTGTCTGCGCACGTGCTCACGATCACGGACGACGATAGCGCGATTGTGACCGTCACGTCCGCATCGCCGACTGCGGCTGAAGGCAGCGCGACTGCGACTGCGACATTTACGCGCACAGGTCCGACGACCAGCGCGCTCACGGTGACTTACACACGCACCGGCACTGCGACCGTTACCACCGATTACACCGGCACGACGGGCAGCGTGACGATCCCGATTGGCGCAGCCAGTGCGGATGTCGTCCTGACTCCCATTCAGGATACGACGTCGGAAGGAACCGAGACTGCCATCTTCACGGTGACCGCCGGAACCGGCTACGTCGCGGGCACGCCGTCCGCCGTCACGCTCTCGATTTTAGACGATGACCGAAACACCGTGACCATCACCGCAACCACGCCGACCGCTGTGGAGGGCGGCACCTCCGGGCAACTCACCGTCTCGCGCACAGGCAGCACCACGGCTTCGCTCACGGTTTCGCTCACGGTCACCGGCACGGCGACAAACGTCACCGATTACGCGACGACGCCGACCTCTATCACGAGCTTCGTCCTTTCTGCAGGTCAGGCTTCGCGGACGATTTCATTCGCGCCGGTGAATGATGCATTTGTGGAAGGCAATGAAGTGATCACCGTGCAAATCAACTCCGGCGCTTACGATATCGGCGGCGACGGATACGCGACCATCACGTTGCAGGACAACGATGTGCCGCCGACGATTTTTGTCAGTTCACCCGGCGCACAAGGCGTCGTCGTTTCGCCGGCAAACGGCCTTCGACTCGTCGCGACAATGACCGATGACAATCTCCCGCAAGTGGCCATGGCAACATGGAGCAAACTTGCGGGACCGGGCTCGGTGACATTCGCGCCTGCGACGAGCCCGGACGGAATCGCCAACGCCACGTTCTCCGCGCCGGGCACGTATTTGCTGCGCGTCACCGCGAACGACGGGCAATTTACCGCGAGCGATCAAATCACCGTGAACGTAGGCGGAACCACTGCGCTCGCCCCTTCCGACTGGATCAGCGCCGACGTGGGTCCGGCGACTTACCGCGGGTTCTCGGGCTCGACCGATGGCACGTCGGTGCTCACCGGCGCTGGTTCCGGCTACGCTTCTACCTCGGACCGCGCACACACCGTCACGCGTCCGGTCGTCGGAAATGGAGCCATCGTCGCACGGCTCACGTCATTAAATACAAACGGCCAGACTGCCGCCGAAGCCGGCATCACCATTCGCGACACCATGCACCGCTACTCGCGTCGCGCAGGGCTTCACTACAGCGCAAGCGGTCAGACGCTCCGATTCCGCACGCGCACCGTGAGCAATACGAACGACACCCCGGTGCCCGTTTCCGGACTCGCGCTGCCGCTTTGGCTGAAGCTAGACCGCGATGCCGCGAACGACACGATCACTGCTTCATACGCGCCGGATGCCGCCGGGTCGCCGGGCGCATGGGTGACGATTGGCGCGCCGACTGTCGTCGATATGGACGACGGTGCCGACTACAGCCTCTCGTGCAACAGCGGTAGCGACACCATTCCTTCCACCGCAGTTTTCGATAACCTCGCGCTCACGCCCGCCGCAGTCGGCACTGCAGTGTTGCTCGAAGACTTCAGCGCTGGAACGCAGACCGGCACTTACGCCTACGACTCCGCGACGAACAAACACACGCTCAGTGGAAAGACCGGCGGCCTCGAAAGTGCGAGCATTTTCCGCGGCGAACAGGTCAGCGGCGACTTCATCCTCACCGTGCTGCAACTCGACGCTACGTCGAACGCCGACAGCGCTTACTCGGGCGTGATGATTCGCGACAGTATGGACAACGGCGCGATGGCCTTCGTCGGGCGCAATCCCTTCGGCTCATACTCGTCATTTGTGTGGCGCACCAACGCAGGCGGCAGCACCGGCGGGCTCAACGGCATCACGCAAAAAACGCGCTGGCTGCGACTTATCCGGCGCGGCAACCAAGTCACCGCGCTGCACGCGCCAAACAACGCCGGCGTCCCCGGCACATGGGCGCAACTCGGCCAGCCGCAATCCGTCTTCATGACGCCGACCGTCATGGCCGGCCTCGCGGTTTGCAACGGCGCAGGCGTCGGACTGAATGTCGCGCAATTCACCAGCCTCAGCATCGTCCCGCTGAACACCGCGCCGATCGTGGATTCCGGCGTTCTCCCCGGCACCATCACATCGCCGCTCGCACTCGCCGCAAACGTCACCGATGACGGTCTGCCCGATCCCGTCACTATGGAATGGAGCGCCCCCGTCAGCGCAGGCGCGATCAGCTTCGCAAACGCCGCAGCGCCTTCCACGAGCGCGACATTCAGCGCCGTGGGCGACTACACCCTGCGCCTCACCGCGACCGACGGAATCGCCTCAACATTCGACGATCTCAGCTTCACTTACACATCCGCATTTGCGAACTGGCAGAGTGCGAACTTCTCCGGCGGCGCATCAAATCCGAACGCCGCTCCGCTGCTCGACCCAGACTTCGACGGCCTCGTAAACCTGCTCGAATACGCACTCACCACAGACCCGAACGCCAGCAGTCCAAACCCCGGCGTCATGAGCAAAGTGAACATCAGCGGCAGCGACTACATCCGCATCACCTTCGCAAAAAACCCAGCCGCCACCGATGTCACCACCACCGTGCAATCGAGCACGACACTCGGCGCTGGCTCATGGGGAAACACCGGCTTCATCATCGAAAGCGAAACCACCACCGGCATCACCGTCCGCGAAACCACACCCATCGGCACCACGCAAAAGCGCTTCTACCGCGCGAACGTGGTGCAATAGGTGCCCGAGAGCGTTTGGAGTTCCGCCTCTAGCTCGAGTTTCTCACACTCTGAAAAGATGAGTGCGCAAAAACGTAGCTCGACATTCCAATGTCGAGTCACGAGCACGGAAAAGCGGGACGTTCTCCTTGATGGAAACGTCAATACTCCACTTTGGAAAGTCGAGCTACGCCGCGCTTCCGACTTTTTGCGCCTGCGTCTGAAAAGCGCCCCATCATCCCGTATTTAGCTTTCCAGCAGATTCAAGGAGGCCCGCAGATTTCCGCCTGCAAATAATCTGCGGGCCTCCCTGAATCTGCTGGAAAACGGTGTGAGAACTGCGGGTTAGGCGGCACCGTTGGTGATTTACGCGCCCTCGCTCTTCTTCTCCTGTGGCCACGGCTTTGGCACCGAGTCGAGCAACCCGTGCCCCGCCCGAAACCGGCTCTTCACCGCCCCCGGATACCTCAGACAAATCTCCGCCAATTGCTCCCTCGTCCACGCCACGTAGATCTCCGCATGTTCCGCCGCGATGCGCGCCTTCATCGCCGCCTCCATCGCATCAGAAAACGCCCGCACCTCCGCGCGAAACTCCGCCAGCCCAGAGCCATCCATCCGCGTAAACGGCACCGGACAGCCCCTCGGCGGCTCCTCCTCCAAATACCCCCAATAGATCGACGCCCCGAAAGCAGCCTCCCAAGTCAAAAACGGCGCACCCTTTTCATGCGGCAGCCGCTCCAGCAGCCGCTCCCACTTAGTCCCCGGCACATTGCCGCGAATCATACTGCTGTAAAAACGAAGCCACTCCCTCAAAGAGTGCTGCTTCTCCCTCAGCCCGCCCGCCACCAAGTCCGACTCCACCGCCAGCACCGTCGCCGCCTCGCGCAGAGGCTTCAGCGTTCCTACCAGCGCCTCCGCTGCTTCGAGCGTTGTGTCCGAAAACAAAACCAGCGGAAACGGCGGCGGCAACATCGAGTTTGCCACTCGCCAGTGCGAAATCGTTCGCTCAATCAGCGAACTCAAATTCGCGGACACCTCTCTGTGTATGTGATCCATTGGTTTTGCCTTCATGTCGGGTGAGTTGGATAGCAGTTCCTTTCAAAATAATGAAGTGTCGCTGCGGCGACATCTCATTCCTGCGGCTGGATCGTTCGTCGGAATCACTGGTGTGGCTACCGATATCAAAGTCCAAGCCATCGGAACTAAAGCACATGCCATCGAAATCAATGGAATTATCATCGGAACGACTGGATTGACCATCGGACTCAAAAGAACCGCCTTCCGAGTGAATGGCGTCGTCTTCGGACTCAAATTGAGAGCATCCGACGGCACTATACGACCGCTCAAAAGCACCCATTAGAGAGGTCATCCCGGCCCCCGAGGCCCCGAGGCCCGCCGAGCCGTCGCAGCTCTTTGCCGACGTGCCTGCATTTTCATTTCAGCCGCTCGTCACGGAGCTTCAGCACGGCTTCCTTCGTAAAATCCTCGCCGACGAAGACGAGCTGCTTCACCGGGTTTCCGGGCGATTTCTTTTGTGCGGCGTGGATGGCCTTGGTCGCGTTCATGTAGCGGATGCGGCCTTCGCTGGAGCGGATGATGAGCAAGACATCCGGCTTCCCTTCGCCGGACCAGTAGCGCTCGTAGTGGCCCTTCATGTCGAAGGTTTCAGTGCCATCGGTGCGCTTGTAGAGATGCGAATCGCCCGCCTTGAGTTGCAGGTCGAGCTTCGTTCGTGTCCCGCGTCCCTTGTCGTCGTTGAACTCGAGTTCTCCGTCTGATCCCTCGTCCCGGAAGGTCAGGTGACGAAATATCTGATCTGCCGTGCCGACAATCGCCATCACTTCGCCGACCATGACTTGCTCCTTCGAGGAATTGGAAATCTCCGCGTTTGCTTTGCGGCCCGCTTCGTCGGCCTGCGCTTCGCCTTCCTTGTTCTCCAATTGCTTCTCCAGCACGTCCTTCAAATCAATCACCCCGGCGTCCTCGGGGTCGCAATAATTGCAGACGAGCTTCGTGCGCTTCTTCGCGAGGGCAGCGTCGATGGCGCGCTGGTCGGTCACTTCCTCTTTGCACTTCGGGCAGAAGTAATTCCGCAGCCGCTCCATATCCTTCGCCTTGGCCGTGAGATGGTCGTGGACGAACTGCTGGAAGGCCGCCTGCACATCGGCGTCGAGCTTGTCGCCGAAATACACGTCGAGTTCCCCGCGCTCGCCGCTTTCGCGCATGGTCAGAGCGGCGAGCTTGCCCGTCGCGGTGGTGAAGTCCGCAGCCTGCCGATAAAGCTTCGGTTCCGGGGTAAAGATGCCGCTGTAGTGCAGGCGGACGACCAGCGTGCAGTAGATCTCCTCCAGCGGGCCGGTGAAGCGATACCTCACCGTCCGTCCGGGACGCGGCGGCGGCACGGGGCGCGGCAGGCGGACGTAGTTGGGGAAGACCAGCATCGTCCCCTTCGAGGTCTCCTGCTTCCACGCGAGCGCCCTTTCCAGAAAGAGTGCGACCAGCGCGGGCAGGAGCTGCTGTTCGTCTTCGGCGCAGAGGCGCGGTGTTCCGTCGGCGGGCAGCTTGCCGGGCTGAATCGTTTCCATCGGCACGTGGCCGAGCTTGTTGTCGGACTCACCGGCCAGCTTCACGAGTGTGGAGGCGTAGCTGTTCACCCAGCAGGGATTGAGCACCACGAGGTCGCCGTAGGGCAGCGCGTGGAGCACGCCCTCGCCAGCGAGCAGGCCCGTCACGGCGCGGAGGTCTTCCGGGGTGAAAGTGAGCCGCGGCGCGGCCTTGCGCACGCGGGCTTCCAGCTCCTCGGGCTTCACCACCACGCCGCCGGGGCCTTTGGCATCGCGCACGGCGAGGATGGCGTCCTTCAGCGCGGGGAAGTTCTCCTGCGTGCTGCGAAATTCCAGCTTGTCCCACGGCAGCAGCTCCTCGATGAGCGCGCGCAGTTCCGCCGCGCCGGGGTCCTTCTTGTTCTTGGCGGCGGTGAGGATGGGGCCGTAGAATCCATTCTGCGCAGCCCAAGCTTTCATTTCCTCCACGGTGCAACGCTGGCCAGGCTCGTCACATCGCCCCGCCACAAGAATATACGGCCTATCCGCTGCGGTGGTCACTTTGCCCAGCGCTTGCTGCCAATACTTCGCGGACGAAAAAAGGTCATCGCGCTGCCGGTCCACGACAACAACGGCAAGCGTAGTCTGCTCAATGAATAACTGGTGTGTGAGCCGGTATTCGGGCTGTCCGGCGAGATCCCAAAGCCACATTTCGCGATCAATCTCGGTGTGCTCGCTCGTCGCAGTGAGTTGCACCCGCCGCACTTCCATACCATGAGTGCTGTCAGTGACTCTCCACGTGTCGTGCCAGAGCCGATTTGCTATTCCGGTCTTTCCGACACGCGATTCGCCCAGCAGCACCACCTTGGCATTCACATACCCGCGCTTCCGGGAAATGGCGGCGCGTGCAAGGATAGGCGCGGGGATGTCCCACACGCGGAGGGTCTTGTCATCGCCGACCGAGGCAATGCGACGGGCGTCGGGGGTGATGGCGATGCCAAACACGTCTCCCGTGTGTCCGCGCAAAACGGCGAGGCACTCGCCGGTCTCCGCCGCCCAGAGGCGGACGGTCTTGTCCTCGCCACCCGAGACGCAGAAGCGCCCGTCGGGCGTCACCGCCACGGCACTCACCTCGCGGCTGTGTCCCTCGAAGGCCGCGACGCGGCGGCCCTCGGAGAGATCCCATTTTGCCACTTTGCCATCGCCGGTGCCAACGAAGGCGAAGCGGCCATCGGCGGGCAGGCTGACGGGGGCCTGCCGGGCAACATTCTCATTGAAAGCAACTGGTTCCGCGCCCTCGTGCCCGGACCAAAGGCCCAGTTCTTCGCCAAGGCCGGCCGCGACAATCCGACTCCCATCTGCCGAGGCGGCGACGCCGTAGAGAGCCTCGAATGCCATCTTGCACTGCGCGATGCGAGCACCGGTGTCCGCATTCCACCTACGGAGATAGGCGTCCAGCGCCGCGCTCAGCAGTTCCCGGCCACCGGCGTGAAAGGCCACATTTCCTACGGTCTTGGCGTGCCCTTTCCACTCGCGCAGCACGCGGGCCGTAGAGACCTCAATGACGCGGATGGTTCCTGCCTCATCCCCCGCCGCCGCGCGGCTCCCATCCGCCGTCACCGCGAGGCCAATAAACCCCTTCCCCTTGCACACGATCTCCCCCTTCGCCCCGTCCTCCGCCAACGCCCATCGGCGCACCGTGCCATCGTCGCTACTCGTGAGTGCCAAGCGCCCGTCCTCCGGCATCGCCACGCGCAATACGTAGTTCGTGTGCCCTTCAAACACCCGCACCCGCACATCCTCCTCCGTGGCTGGCGGCAAGCCGTGCTTGGGCTGGCTTGGTTTGGCTGGTGTGGATTGTGTTTTGGGCGCTGCCATGCCCGCTCCACTATCGCTCCCACCGTTCGTTGGCAAACTCTCACGCCCAAATCTATCACGTTTGTTCAGGGGCTCGGGATTGCTCTATTGCGGCGGAGTGGAGTATTCGAGCAGTTCCTGGCAGGAACACTCGAACGTCGCCGACTCTCGATAGGTCATCAGTCAAAGCTCGATATTCGCAATTCGCGAATCACGAATACAGGCGCTACGAAACCGCAAGATATTCTGGTTGTGCTGAAACTCGCTTCTCTGGAAGAGGAAATACCGGCTTCATCATCGAAAGCGAAACCACACCCATCGGCACCACGCAAAAGCGCTTCTACCGGGCGAATGTGGCCCAGTGATATCGACCTATTTTTTCAGCGACGAGAGCAACGCACGCGCGCAGGCCTCCGCGAATTCCGGCGCGTTGATTTCGCAATCCAACTCTACGAGCGGGATGCCTGGCTTCAGATGCTTCCGAATTGCTCCGAATAGCGCGTTGTCGGCCTCGGGTGAATGGAAAGGCTGGCCAGGTGCGCTAATGACGCTGATTGCCCGCAGCGGCAACAACACCGTCACCGGGCCGCGATACGCATTCACTTTTTCCGCAAGGATGCGTCCCAATTCCGCGCATTCCGCAGCGTTCGTGCGCATGAGCGTCACCTGCGGATTGTGTTGGTAAAATACACGGCCATCGAACTTCGCGGGGACCGAATCACGCGATCCGAAATTCACCATATCGAGACAACCGGGCGTCACGATGGCGGGAGTGGCGGTCACGCCCGCGGCATCCAATCGCGCAGGGCCCGCTCCGAGAATTCCGCCGACGTATTCGTCAGCCCATTCCGTCGTGGTGATGTCGAGGACACCCGCTGCCATGCCTGCTTCGATGAGCGATTCCATCGCCCGTCCGCCGGTGCCCGTTGCGTGGAAAACCAGGACTTCGAAGCCCTCGTCTTCGAGGATGGATTTGGCCGATTGGACGCACTGCGTGGTATTTCCAAACATGCTGGCGACAATGATCGGGCGATCTTCGGCGGCTGGGATTTGTGTCTCCACCATGCCGCAAATGGCACCGGCGGCGCGGCCGAGGATGATGCGGGAGATGCGATTGAGCCCGGCGACATCCACAATCGCAGGCATCATCACGATGTCTTTTACGCCGACGTATTGCGCGGTGTTTCCACTCGCCAGCGTGGAGACCATCACCTTCGGGACACCGAGCGGCAGAGCACGCATCGCAGTCGTGCATATCGAGGTGCCACCGCCGCCGCCGAGCGAGATCACGCCGTCGATTCTCCCGGTCGCCTGCAATTGCGCGAGCACCAAAGCCGCCGCCTCTCCCATCGCCGCAACACATTCGCCGCGGTCGCGACGCACGAGCAGTCCGGCGAGATCCAGCCCGCCGATTCGTGCGACCTCCTCGCGGGAAATGTCCGGATTCAGCCGCGGCGGCAGGTCCGTGCCGACATCGATCACCAGGGTCTGGTGGCCGCGTGATCGGATGAGTTGTGCGACGTAACCGTGTTCGTCGCCTTTTGTGTCCATGGTCCCGAGGATTGCGATAGTTGCCATATGCAGTGGCTAAACGACCCGCCGAATGATGGCACGATAATTTTGCCTCATTGGCGACGACGCGAGCGGTCGGCGGCGCTCCCCCCTCGGAATGAAGCAGTGACTTTGGCAGCAAACCCGCTAACAAAGACGAACACGCCTGACTCCATACATCCATGAAACGCGCGCTATTCTTCCTTTTTACACTCTCCTCGCTCGCCACCGCCGCCGAGCGTCCGAAGACGTTCATCAACCTGCCTTGGGGCGCATCACCCGAAGAGGCAAAGCGCGCACTGTCAGCCCGTCCCGGCGTGGTCTTTCCCGAGAATACCGACGACTACCACATGGAGCCCACTGGCGGAACATTCGCCGGGCAGCCCGTTGCAAAGTGGATCCTCGATTTCCCCGATCGCAGGCTCGCCTCGGCATCCGTGATCCTAAAACTCGAAGGTGGCGCGACATCGGTCTATAAAGACCTGCGCAGCAAACTCGCCGAAAAATACGGCTCCCCGACGACCGAGAAAAAGCTCGGCGCCGGGAAAGCCGTCCGCCCCGCCAACTATGAGCGCCGTGTCAATTTCGGCAGCATGTCCACTTGGAAATTCACCCCGACCCTGAAAGACAAGGAGTCCATCACCGTCGTCGCCGAACTCTCCGATGGAAAAGGCGGCTCCACCACCTCCGAAGATGCCCTCACCGTCGTCGTCCGATATACCAACGAAACGATGCTCCCAAACAAAGGCGAAGGCTCCGGCAAAACGGTCGCGCCCATCAAGAAGGAGGACTTGTAGCAGTGGCAGGAGAGGATCGCGCATCCCCGCGCATCCAGGAACTTCCCGAAGACGAGCGCCCTCGCGAAAAACTCGCGAACCTCGGCGCAGGCGCGCTCGCCGACAGCGAGTTGATCGCCATCCTCCTCCGCGTCGGGATGAAAGGAATGAGCGCCATCGACCTCGGTCGCAAGCTCCTCCAGCAATTTGAGAACCTCGGCGGCCTGGCCCGCGCGAGCGTCAAAGAGATCGCCTCGGTCAAAGGCATCGGCCCCGCCAAAGCAGTACAACTCGCAGCAGCATTCGGCCTCGCCGGACGACTCGCGAAGGAAACCCTCGCACGCACGCCGATGAATCGCCCTGAACTGATCTACGATCTGCTCGGAGCGGAACTTCGGCAACTCGGCAAGGAAAGCCTCCGCGTAGTCCTCCTCGATACGCGTCTTCATCTCCTGCGAGTCTCCGAGATCTCGCTCGGCAGCCTCGCCGAATGCATTGCCCATCCCCGCGACATCTTCCGCACCGTAATCGAGCATAATGCTTACGGCTTCATTCTCGTCCACAACCACCCCAGCGGCGATCCCTCGCCAAGCGACGCCGACCGCAGGCTCACGATCCGAATCGCCGAGGCAGCTCGAATTCTTCAGGTGAACTTCTGCGACCACGTCATTCTGGGCATCCCCGCACCGGGGCGGTCGCCATATTTTAGTTTTAAAGAAGCGGGCATCATCTGATACGAGTTGCACGGTCCCGCTGCGTGAAACCGGATGCGGGATGCAACAAACCGCCGCCGATCTTTCGAGCGGCGGCGGTTGCGCGCGGGTCCGTTATTTCGCAGCCGTGGCCGGCATGGTGAAAAGAACGTTCGGATTCGTTCCCAGCATCATTTGCGGAAACTGCCCGTTCCATTTTTCCACTCGCGCCTTCTCCACTTCGAGCTGGCGGATCTGCATCAGCATCGGTCCGCTGCCCACCACGGCTTTATTGACCATGTTGATCGCTTCGGCTTCCGCCTTGGCTTCTTCCAGGCGCGCATCGCCTTTACCCTTGGCTTCGAGGCGCGACTTCTCCGCGGTAGCCGTGGCTTCGAGTTCGATACGCTCGTTCTCTTTGAGCTGCGCTTCAAGCTTCGCCGCAGAGACGACCTTGAGCTGCTGCGCGATAAAGGTCTCGTCGATCGCTTTCTGAATCGCCGGGTTCTCATACGTCATACCGCCGAACATGCCCACGGTCGTAATCGTGATGCCCCGCTTCGTAAAAAACGCGGTGATGTCCAGTTTCACCGCATCGACAATCTCCTGCTTTTTGGCGCGCAAGCCATCAAGCGGGTAACGAGCCGCAACTTCCGCAGCCCCCTGCTGGATGCGTCCGCGCACTTCTCCATCCATCACGTTCGAGAGGCTCCCACTCGGATACCAATAGAGGAATGTCGCAGCGTCCTTCTCGTCGATAAACGCCGTGCAGGTGAACCCCATGCTGAAGCCCACGCTGTCCGCACTTTCGATCCAAATCGCCTTGTCGCCCGGCGTGTGCTTGCCCTCGGCCGTCCACTCGCGAGTGATCGGCGAGCGATTCACTTTGACAAGACGCACCATCGGGAACCACTGACCAGTACTTGAAAGGCGGCCTTCCTGATTCCAACGATGGACAATCTGCACGCGCTTCGTTGCAACTTTCCGAGCCTGGAGATAATCCACGCTCTCGAATTTCGCCTGATCAATCGTGTTGCCTTCGAGCGGGATAAGGAAGCCCGTCTCGCTGGTGTCGATCTCCACGTATTCCGGCTTGTCGTATGATTTCACACAGCCTGTGAGCGTGCTGGCGGCCACGAGCAGCGGCAGCAGATTCTTCCGCGCGCTTTTCGCCCGGAGAAATGTCAGCACGATAGGCCGTATCCACCACGCGATCGTAGCGGCGACGACGGCCTGCGCGACAAAGTGCGGCCATTGATGAGTCGCCTGCCAGGCGAGAAGTTCGCGCCATGCAGGCGCGCCGCCATGGATCTGGTCCAGCGCAAGGCCGGTGGCAAGTTGAGGTTGTGCCCATGCGAGCCAGACGGTGTCGGCGGTGGATGCGGCGATGATGAAGCCTGCGGCAAGCAGGCCACGAAGATGATGTCTCATTTTCTGTATTTAGTATGTGTCTGTGCGCGAACGGACACCGCCGGCGTATTTTTCCGCCGATGCCAGTAAGCAATATGATGTTGCAGGCATCGGTTGACCCCGTACACGGCGATAGCCGCATACGGTGTCCCTAGGACACCTTCCCTATACCGACGGAGTTAGCTGACGGGCTCGGTGAAGGAAGTCACCGGGCAGCCATTTTGCTGGCTACCTGCGCCCCTGGTGGCAGTTTGGACCTGCGCACCCTCAATTGGGTCCCCCGTGGCGCGCCTTGTGGAAGAGGCGCGTCTTTGGCAACGCGAATCATCTACCTAACGCCATTCGCTTCAAGCGGAATCGTATGGGTAATCGGATATTGGGTGACTTTGGCATGAAAGTTCGTCTTTCAGCCGGATGGGGAAGGCGCACAAACCGGGCGCGACGTCCCTTTTTTTCGGACCGCGCGGCATTCTGCGGGAACTCCGGGCTAACGAATCCCCGCTCGTAGAGTATTTCTGTGCGACACATGGCATCACATTTTCCTTACCGGTATTTTCTCGTTGCATGCCTTCCGCTCGCCGCGGTTCGCGCCGAGGTGAACTTCGAAAAGGACGTGCGTCCGATTTTGGAGGACCATTGTTTTGATTGCCACGGCGAGGAGAAGCAGAAGAGCGGGATGCGGCTGGACTCGGCGACGGGGATTTTGCGCGGCGGCGAATCCGGCGAGCCGCTGGTGGTGGCGGGGAAGGCGGCGGAGAGTTATCTTTTTAAGCGTATCACGACGCAGACTAAAGCGGACGTGATGCCGCCGAAGGGCGAGCGTCTATCGGCGGCGCAGGTGGAGACGCTGCGGGCGTGGATCGATGGCGGGGCGCAGATGCCGGGAAGCGATGAAGCGCGGGCGGCGCTGAAGCTGACGACGACGCACTGGTCGTTCCAGCCGGTGAAGCGTCCTGAGGGGGCTTCGGTGGATGAATTCGTGGCGGCGAAGCTGAAGGAAAATGCGCTGACGATGTCGGCTGCGGCGGACCGCGCGACGCTGATTCGGCGGTTGTTTTTGGTGATGCACGGGATGCCACCTTCGCCGCAGGACGTCGCGGCTTTTCAAAATGACAAGCGTCCGGATGCGTACGCCCGGCTGGTGGATTCGGTGCTGGCTTCGCCAAGGTTTGGGGAGCGTTGGGCGCGGCATTGGATGGACGTGGCGCGGTATGCGGACTCGAACGGATTTGAGACGAATCGCGAGCGGAAGACTGCGTATTTTTATCGCGACTGGCTGGTGGAGTCGTTCAATGCCGACAAGCCGTACGATGCGTTTATTAAAGAGCAGATCGCGGGTGATGCGCTGGGTGCGGATGCGGCGACTGGCTTTCTCGTGGCGGGGCCGCACGACATCGTGAAGAGCCCGGATATCAACCTCACGCTCATGCAGCGGCAGGACGAACTCGCGGACATGGTGAATACGACGGGCACGGCGTTTCTCGGGCTTACGATGGGGTGCGCGCGGTGTCACAATCACAAGTTCGATCCGATTTTGCAGAAAGACTATTACGCGATGCAGGCGGTGTTCGCGGGGGTGAATCACGGCGAGCGCGCAGTGCGGAAGAAGGTGGACGCGGCGGCGGAGAAAGAGATCGCCACGGCTCGGGTGGAAGAATCGACGCTGGCGGCGAAGGTGGAGGATTTCCGGAAGAAAGCGGCTGCGGTTTCGGGAACGAAGGCCCTGCGTCCGGCGGTGAATGCGCGGTTGAACGAAGAGACGTTTTCGCCGGTGGACGCGATGGCGGTGAAGTTCACGATCCACGCGACGACGGGCGCGGAGCCTTGCATTGATGAGCTGGAGGTGTTCGACACGGCGGGCAAAAACGTGGCGCTGGGCGCCAAGCCGTCGGCGTCGGGCACGCTGCCGGGTTATGCGATTCACAAGCTGGAGCACATCAACGACGGGAAGAATGGCAACGACTGGAGCTGGATTTCCAACACGTCGGGCGGCGGCTGGGTGCAGATCGATTTTCCCGCGAAGACGCGCATCTCGCGCATCGTGTGGGGACGCTCGCGGAGCGGTCCACATGGCGACCGCGTTGCCACGAAGTATGTCATCGAAGCCGCGACAGAACCGGGCAAGTGGCAGACGGTGAGCAGCTCGGACGACCGTGCACCTTTCGCCGGGAAGTCCGACGCCAACGCATTTCTCGCAAAGCTCACGCCCGCCGACGCCGACGCCGCGCGCAAAGTGCAGGCCGAATTCGCCGCTGTGCAAAAGCGCATCGCCAAACTGAGCGGCTCGCAGACCGGCTGGCTCGGGACATTTTCCCAGCCGGGAAAAACGAACCGCCTTTATCGCGGCGAACCGATGCAGAAACGCGAAGTCGTAGCGCCGGACGCGCTCACCGTCCTCGGCACGCTCGGCCTCGCTGTGGAGGAGCCGGAGCAGAAACGCCGCGTGGCGCTCGCCGAGTGGATCGCGAGTCCGAAGAATCCGCTCACGGCACGCGTGATGGTGAACCGGCTTTGGCAATACACGTTCGGAACGGGCATCGTGGATACGCCGAGCGACTTCGGCAAAAACGGCACGCCGCCGACGCATCCGGAATTGCTCGACTGGCTCGCGGATGAATTCGTCCGTAGCGGATGGTCGGTGAAACACGTCCAGCGACTGCTGCTGCTGTCCGCGGCATTCCAGCAATCCTCAGCGCCGCGCGCCGATGCGGCAAAAGTGGATTCCGGCGGGCGACTGCTCTGGCGCTACACTCCGCGCCGGCTCGAAGCCGAGGCCATCCGCGACTCGATGCTCGCCGTCTCGGACGCGCTCGATTTGAACATGGGCGGGCCCGGCTTTTACCTCATGGATGTCGTCGAGGAAAACGTGATGCACTATTTCCCGAAGGAGAAGTTCTCGCCCGCCGAGTTCCGCCGGATGGTCTATCAATTCCGAATCCGCCAAACGACCGACAGCCTTTTCGGGTCGTTCGACTGCCCGGACGGCGGCTCGGTGACACCGAAGCGCAGCCGCTCCAACACGCCTCTCCAGGCGCTGAATCTGTTCAACAGCACATTCGTCGTGCAGCAAGCCGACATCCTCGCAAAACGGCTCGCCACCGAAGCCGGCCCGGCACCCGAAGCTCAAGCCGCGCTAGCATTCCGGCTATTCTACGGGCGGATGCCGGATGGCAAGGAACTCGTGTCATCCACCGCGATGATTCGCGACCACGGCGTGCAGTCGTTCGCGCGGGCGATGTTCAATACGAGCGAGTTTCTTTTCGTGTTTTGAAAACGCAATGAAGACGAACTTGTTTTCCTTACTTTCGCCGCTTACTTTTTGCGCATGACTGCGACTATTACAGCAAAAGGCCAAATCACCATTCCGCTGCGGTTGCGGAAAAAGCTTCATCTCAACGTCGGCGACAAGATCGAGTTCGACGAGAACGCACCCATTCTGTGCGCAAAGAGAGTCGTAGATCGCGCGAAATGGAAGAAGACCGTCAGCGACTGGCAGTCCGCTGCGAAGAAAGAACTGAAAGGTCATTCCTGGGAAAACGAGTCCTCGACGGCGATCATCGATGACCTCCGAGGCGGACCAGTGGAACCCAAAGCGAGGATGAAAAAGAAATGACCACGGCGCTCGATTCTTCCGTCTTGTGGGCCATCGTGAAACAGGAAGCGGGACACGAACTTTGGCTGGAGACTCTGGCGGAGGCCGCGTCCGAAGGGTCTCTCGTGGTGAGTCCCGTGGTCTTTGCGGAACTCGCGCCGTCTGCGGGAAGTGAAGCTCGTTTGACTGCGTATCTGTCCGGACTCGGAATCACGTATGTGCCAATCTCGCCCGCTGCGGCCTACCTCGCCGGAACCACATTTCAGCGTTACCGGAAAGCAGGCGGGCCACGGCAGCATCTCGTTCCGGATTTCCTGATCGCCGCTCACGCACAAACCCATGCTCATCGTCTCGCAGCGATCGATCGCGGTTACGTAAGGGAGTGGTTTCCGAATCTCCGCTTACTTGAAGTTCATCGCTAACTACGACCATGCACCCATTTCTAAACCGCCGCAATTTTCTTTCCCAAACCGCTACCGGCCTCGGCGGCATCGCGCTTGCCCATTTGCTCGGACGCGACTCGTTTGCCGCCACGGGGCCGATTCGGCCGGAGATCAATCCTGCCAATCCGAACGCACCACGCATCACGCACTTCGAACCGAAAGCGAAGCGTGTGCTCATGATTTTCTGCTCGGGCGCGGTGAGTCAGGTGGACACGTTTGACTACAAGCCGGAACTCATCAAGCGGCACGGGCAGCCGATGCCGGGTGGCGATAAGATCATCACGTTTCAAGGCGAGCAGGGGAATCTCACGAAGAGCCCGTGGGAGTTTCGTCCGTATGGGAAGTCGGGCAAGATGGTCTCGGACCTCGTTCCGAATCTCGGCGCGCTCGTGGACGATATGTGTTTCATCCACTCGCTCACGGGAAAAACGAACACGCACGGACCGGGCGAAAACTTTATGGGCACAGGGTTCACGCTCGATGGCTTCCCGAGCATGGGCTCGTGGACGACTTACGCGCTCGGCAGTGAAAACGACACGCTGCCTGCGTATGTCGCGATTCCCGATCCGCGTGGCGCGCCGCAGTCGGCGGGCAATTTCTGGGGCTCGGGATTTTTGCCGGCGGCGTTTCAAGGCACGGATTTCAATGCATCGAATCCGCTGCGCAATCTGTCGCGTCCCTCGGCGTTTTCGCCCGCGACCGACAAGGCGACGCGCGACTTCATCATCGCGCTAAATAGGCATCATCTGGAGCGCTTCCCCGGCGACACCGAACTGGCTGCGCGCATCTCCAGCTACGAGCTCGCAGCACGGATGCAGCTTTCCGTGCCGGAGGTTGCGGACATCTCTACGGAGCCCGCGCACGTTTTGAAAATGTACGGCGCGGACCAGACCGGCGATGGCACGAAAAAGACCAAGGCGGCCTACGCGAAAAACTGCATCCTTGCGCGGCGTCTCATTGAGAAGGGCGTGCGCTTTGTGCAGCTCTTCAACGGCGCGTATCAGACCGGCGGCGAAGGCGTGAGCAATTGGGACGGCCATAAGGTTCTCGCCGAGCAATACGTGAAGCACGGCGAAGTCATGGACCAGCCGACCGCCGCGCTGCTGGCAGACCTGAAACAACGCGGCCTTTTGAAAGACACGCTCGTCGTGTGGTGCACCGAGTTTGGCCGGATGCCGACTTTCCAAAAAGGCGCGAGCGGTCGCGACCACAATCCCGGCGGCTTCACCGCGTGGATGGCGGGCGCGGGCGTGAAGCCGGGATTCAGCTACGGCGCGACGGATGAATTTGGCTACAAAGCCGTGGAGAACGTCGCCACCGTGTACGACTTCCACGCCACCATCCTGCAAATCCTCGGCCTCAACCACGAGCGCCTGTCGTTTTATCACAACGGCATCGAGCGCCGCCTTACGGATGTCCACGGACATGTGATCAAGGACCTGCTCGCGTGAGCGAACCCGGTCCGCAACTCCCGCCGAAGCAAACGCTCCTTTTGATTTTGCTCCCGATGCTCGGCGTCGTCGGGTTCCTGCGGCTCTATCTGCACCTCTTGCAAGTCCAGCACGAGTATCCCGGCGGGTATTTGGTGCATCACTTGTTTACGGGGGTTTTGATTCTGATTCCTGCCGCATTTATTTTGGCGTTCGAGCCGCGCCGCCGGTCGGTCGCGATCAGTGCGCGCGTGGCTTTGGGAATCGGCAGCGGATTGGTGCTGGATGAGATCACTTATCTCGTGATGACCAAAGCGTCGGACCACGACTACGTCTCCCGCACGTCGTGGCTCGGTAGCGTGGGGTTCGTCACTCTCGCGCTCATCATGCTTTGGATTATTTTCAAATCGAACTCCGAATAGATCCGCCCGCCCTTTCCGGCTTGCGAACTTCGCGTCGTCGCCCGATGAGAGTGCCCCATACTTTATGCGAAGGGATTCGAATTCTTCTCAAGTGACAAACTCTTCGGCGGCACGCTGGCCTGCGGTTCTGCTGGCGCTGGTGCTCGCAGTTCTTGTGTGGTCGGGCATCCGTCCGTTTGACTTCCTGACTTGGGTGCTGGAGGTTTTGCCAGCCTTGGTCGGGATTCTTGTTCTGGCCGCGAAATGGCGCACGTTTCCGCTGACACCACTCGTGACCACTCTCATCGCGTTGCACATGATGCTCCTCGCGGTCGGCGGGCACTACACCTATGCGCTCGTCCCGGCGGGCGACTGGGCGCGCGACACATTCGGACTGTCCCGCAATCACTATGACCGGCTCGGCCATTTCGCACAGGGCTTCGTTCCTGCGATGATCGGCCGGGAACTGTTTCTTCGACTGGACGTTCTTGCGCGGCGGGGCTGGATGAATTTCCTGCTCGTCTCGATCTGCCTTGCAATCAGTGCCACCTACGAACTTATCGAATGGAGCACCGCATTGATTATCGGCGAGAAATCGGACTCCTTTCTCGGCACGCAGGGCGATGTCTGGGATACGCAAACCGACATGTTCCTCGCGGGCGTCGGGGCCGTGTGCGCGGTCGCTTTTCTTGCCCGCTTGCACGATCGCCAGCTCGCGTGCTTAAAGTAAAACCGGGGGCCATTCTCGCAGGCAGCTTGCGAATGCGGGCGCGAACGTGTTCATTGCAGCAGATGAACGAACCAACCGAAATACCGGCAGAAGGACTGGAAGTGCGCACTTACTTTGTCCGGGGACGCAACGCCATGGTGGCGCGGGCGCTGTTTAGCGATCTTTACGTCGATTACTATCTGCATCAAGGCCAGCACGGCTACACCCACAAGCGCGAAGATGACTCGCTTTTCAAGGACGCGCTCGGGGCGCTCACGCTGCATTGCGCGTCGCGTCCCTGGAACGAAGTCGCGGCATGGACCATCCATTTTGCGCCGCTGAATCTGAATCTCTTCGTCACCGGAGATAACAATCGCAGTGCGGTGGCGGGCCAGCTTTTCACGGAAAATGTGAAGGCGGATGGGCGCAATCTTTTCCACTGCGACACGGTGCGTGGGACGGCGTTGCCGCGTCGGAGCGTTGTGGAGATCAGCAAGCCGGACGTTTTCCACGCCGTGGAGCAGTATTACGCGCAGAGCGAGCAGCTCCCGGCGCGGTTGTTCCGGCACTCGGATGAGGATTTCGTGATGGTGACTGCGCATCCCGATTGCGACATGGCGTGGTTCGAAGCGCTCACCGAGGAGTCCGTCCGTGATATCGACAAAATGGAAACACTGAGTCTGCTGGAGCGCCGCCTGTACCGGTGGGATTGCGGCTGCACGGACACGAAAATGATGCGCGTGCTCGGGCCTCATTTTAGCAAGGACCCGGAGTCGCTTTTCGGAGACGAAGCGCTCCTGCGCATGAGTTGCCCTCGCTGCGGCGCAAAGTACGTCATTACACGCGAGGCGATGGAAGCCAGCGTCGCTGCGAAGTAGGGAATGGAGGACGATTACAACCAGCGCTTCAGCGGCATCGGGCGACTGTATGGCGCAGATGCGCTTCCACGGCTCCGCGCTGCGCACGTGTGCATCATCGGGGTGGGCGGCGTGGGTTCGTGGATTGTCGAAGCGCTCGCACGGTCGGGCATCGGAGCGCTGACGCTCATTGATGCAGACGACGTGTGCGTGACCAATATCAACCGTCAGCTTCCCGCACTCACCGACACGGTGGGCCGGCCGAAAGTGGATGTGCTCGCGCAGCGCGTGCGGCTCATCTGGCCGGGCTGCGCAGTCACGACGCGAGCGGAATTTTTCACCCAATCGAATGCAGTCGAGATGCTCTCGGGGCCGTTTGATTTTGTCGTGGATGCGGTGGATCGTATGTCCACGAAGACGCACCTCATTCACACCTGCCGCGAGCTCGGGCGACGCGTGCTCGTTTGCGGTGCGGCGGGCGGCCGGCGCGACCCGATGGCCATACGCGCGGTCGATCTCGGTTTTGCCGGACAGGACGAATTGCTGCGACAGGTGCGCAGGAAATTGCGGCGCGAATACGGCTGGGCGCACGGAGCACGGAAGCACGCTTCGGCGATGGGGCTGACGTGTGTCTTTTCGCCCGAGCATCCTGTCTATCCGCACGCAGACGGCACGTGTCAGGCTGTCGCCGAGGAGGACGCGAGCTTGCGGATGGATTGCGCGAGCGGCTTTGGCGCGGCGACGCACATCACGGGCGTGTTCGGATTTATCGCGGCGTCGGAAATTATTCGCCGGATCGCGCTGAACGAACTTTGACTTTCGATGCGGGCGGGTTGTCTCCGCACGCATGAAAGCACCCGTCACCTTCCTCCTCGCCGCAGTCCTCACCGCCTCGGCCCAGCAAGCGCCCAAGGTCAACCGCATCCCGCCGCCGGGCATCGAAGTTCCCGCCGCCGACCGCACCGAGATCGAAGAGGGCGTGAAGAATCTCGGCAACGCCATCACTCTGCTGAAAAAGAAACCGGAACTCGCCGGCGAAATCCCCAACGTGGAAATCTTCCACAAGTCCGCCGACTGGGCGCTGCGCTACAACGAAATCTTCGACGTAAAACAAATCGCCACCGCGAAGGACCACATCAAGCAGGGCCTCGAACGCGCTTCCGCGCTCGCGGGCGGCGACTCTCCATGGAACAAACAGACCGGCCTCGTCGTCCGCGCGTATCGCTCGAAGATTGACGGCAGCGTGCAGCCGTACGGGCTCGTGATCCCCGCCGACTGGAAACCGGATGACGGCAAGCAGCGCCGCCTCGATTTCTGGTGTCACGGTCGCGGCGAAAAGCTCAGCGAACTCGCCTTCATCGCCGACCGGCAGAAAAGCCCCGGCGAATTTGTCCCCGAGGGCGCCATCGTCTGCCACCTCTACGGGCGCTACTGCAACGCGAACAAATTCGCCGGCGAGACTGACCTCTTCGAGGCGCTGGACGAAATCAAGAAACACTACCCGATAGACGAGCGCCGCCTCGTCATCCGCGGCTTCTCGATGGGCGGCGCGGCGTGCTGGCAATTCGCCACGCACTTCCCCGGCATGTGGGCCGCCGCCGCGCCGGGCGCGGGCTTCGCGGAGACGGCGGAGTTTTTCAAAGTGTTCGCCGCAGGAAAAGAAGCACCGCCCGCGTGGGAACAAAAACTCTGGCGCTGGTATGACTGCACCACGATGGCCGCGAACCTCGCCAACACGGCCGTCGTCGCCTACTCCGGCGAGATTGACGGTCAAAAGCAGGCCGCCGACATCATGGTGAAATACGCCGCGCGGGAAGGCATCACCTTCCCCCACATCATCGGCGCGAAGATGGGGCACAAGTACGACGACGCATCGAAGGCGGAGATCAACAAGCTCGTGGATGCGGCAGCCGCAAAAAGCCGCGACCCGTTTCCCAAAAAAGTGAGGATCGTGACGTACTCATTGATTTACCCCTCAGCTTCGTGGGTAAAAATCCACCGACTAAAAAAACACTGGGAGAAGGCCGAGTTGGAGGCGTCTTACGAAGACGGCACTGTGGACGTGAAAACCCACAACATCGAAGAAGTGTCACTCGAATTTTTTCCTCAGACCGACCCACCACACGACAATGTCATTCCCGTCGGAAAAGTGACGGTGAATGGTCGCGTCATTGTCGATAAGGACACTCAATTCGGCGCTCAAACTGTTATGGGAAAAGATTTTTCCGGTGTGACACTGTTTCTCGGCGACGACGGCTTTTGGGCTATCAAGGACGTAAGTTATGGCCTTCATCTACAGGGATTCCGAAAACTTTTTCGTTTCTCAGGTGCGCCAGAAATTGCGAAAAACACCGAAACGTGCGGCCCCATTGACCACGCCTTCATGTCGCGCTTCATCTTCGTCCGCCCGACGGGCAAGCCGCTCAACGACGAAATCGGCGCATGGGCGAAGGCCGAAATGGAACACGCCATCGCGGGGTGGCGCTCAGTGTTTCGCGGCGATGTCACGGTCGTGGACGACACGGCAGTCACCGACGCTTTGGCCAACGACGCGAACCTCGTCGCGTGGGGCGACGTTTCCTCGAACAAGTATCTCGCCACAATCGCCGCGAAACTCCCGCTCAAATGGGACGCCACGACGCTCGCCCTCGGCACGCAGAAGGTGGACGCCACTCATCACGCGCCGATCTTGATCTACCCGAACCCGCTCAACCCCTCGCGTTACATCGTCCTCAACAGCGGCCCGACATTCCGCGAAGCCGCCGCGCTGAACAACAGCGACCAGACACCGAAGCTGCCCGATTGGGCCATCGTGGACATCACCACGCCGCCCGGACCAAAATGGCCGGGACAGATCGTGGACGCGGGCTTTTTCGACGAGAGCTGGAAGTAAATCGCCTACGCAGTCCGGCGACGGCGGGCCGCCAATACTACGAGGCTGCCTAGCAGGAGCACTGCGCTGCCCGGTTCCGGCACGATGAGCGCGACGTCGTTGCCGCCGTGGAGCGCGCTTGTGGCGAAGTTCGCATCGTAGCTGATTTCAAATTGGACTCCGTTGACAATGAATGGTGTCCCCGCTGCCGGGACGTTGGCGAACGTTCCAGTCACTGCGTCCACTCCATCGTTCACGATGATGAAGAACAGATCATTTGGAATGAAGCCGGTGCCCGTCGTGATGTTCAGATTTGCACCGGTGATATCCACCGTTCCGTCGAGTGGACCGGTGCCGACGCTGAGTTGATCGTAGTCCGTTCCGGCGACTGGCACACCTGCGCTGAGGTGCGTCAATTCCACATTGAACGCGGAGCCCGCAAAGAACGAAACATTGCCGCCAACGCTGAGGATTCCAGCACTATTGCCGGGAGCAATGATTCCGGTTGCGGCGATGACATTTACATTGCCTGCCACTGTCCCCGAACCGCTGAGGGTTCCCGATATCACGTCCACATTCGACGTGTCGGCGAGCGTGTTGTTGACGGCAAGAATTCCGCCTTGCACCGCTACGTTGCCGGCAATTGTCACCGTGCCGAGACCGTCAAACTCGAGCAGACCTGCGCCGCTCTTGGTGAGTGGTCCGGCTGCGGTCGTGGCGCCGCTGAGGGTGATATTGCCGGTGGATGCGTTGATGGTCGGGTTCGGCCCCAGATCGTTCGGTCCGGTGAATTCGACCCCGTATCCGTTTGCGCCCGTGATATCGATCGTAGGCGCTGTCAGCGCGAGACTGCCGAGGCGAATGGTGTTGCCCGTCGTGGTGGCGGTTGCACCTGAGCGGTCCACGTCGATGGATGAGACAAGAGTTCCTGCGATGGTCACGTTGTTCCCGTATGCGATGATCCCATTGCTGCTGGTTCCATCATCCAGAAGTCTGAGGCGTGCATCCGTAAGGGCGATACTGGCCGTGCCGAAAGGATTGCCCGTGACTGGTGGCTGGGCGGTGAGTCCCTGCGCCGCATTCACGATGAATTGTCCGCTAAAGGTGTTGGCCGGATTCGTCAAAATAAGCGCCTTCGTGCCAGCGGCTATCCCTTCGATCGTGAGCGACATGTTTCCGGTGAGCGGTCCGCTGATGGTCATGTTTAAAGTCCCCGCAGAAGTAAAACTGCTCAGGCGCACGAATGAATTCGCTACGACATCGACGGTGCCTCCGAACGTTCCTGTGTCACCCGACCGTACCTGGAGCCTGCCGCCATTGAGCGTGATGTTGTTCGGCAGTGTAAACGTATTCGGTGCGGCCTGTCCTCTTGTCACAAGTGTGGCGATCCCGTTGAGATCGCCATTCACGGTTACGTGTCCGCTTCCGAGGGCATTTACAGAAAGCGCATCAATCGCTCCGGCGGCAATTGTCCAATTCCCGGTCAGCCCCACATTATCGCCAGAGATGCGAAGAGGCCCGACACCATCTTTGGTGATCGCACCTGCACCGGTGAGGCTACCTGCGCGACCAAGGCTCAGGCCATTCCCTGGCACGCCTTGGGTCACCCGGATCGTCCCGCCGGAAAGTGAATTAATTGTCCGCGTTTGCGCTGCAACGCCCCAGTCCAGCGCTGCTGCTCCCGTGTATTCCAACGCGCCACCATCGAGCGTAACCGTCTGGGTCGGGCCGCCCAATGCATCCACTGTGGAGAACTGGACCGTTCCCTCCTTGAGAACAAGGCCGCTATTGAAGCCGGTCCTCACTCCCGTGAATACGGCCGTGCCGAAGCCGGTTTTCGACAGGTTTCCTGCGCCGCTAATCAGGCCGGCGTAGGTGAAAGTCCCATCGGTCTTGATGGTTCCATTCCCCACGTCCAGCGTGAACGCGCGATCGGTGCTGCCGCCAGCTACATTCAGCGTGCCTCCGTTAAACGCCACTGTGTTTCCTGCGCCGAGGGGTGAGTTTACCCCGGAGTTATCGATTGTGGGGACTGAGAGAATTCCGGCATTGAGCGTCACGGGCCCTGTGAACGAGTGGGCGCTGGAAATCGTCACTTCTTCGATGCCGTCCTTTACAATGTTGGCAGCGCCCGTGATGGCTCCGGGGCCGTTGACGACAAAAGTTTTCGCCGAGTTGTTAAAGCGCACGGCGTTGGGCGTGATATCGCCACCGCTGATGTCCACTGTTGTGGTAGTCGCGGTGTCGTCAAAGAGCACATTATCCAGCGGAAGGAAGTCGGTCGTTCCGGCCTGTCCGACCAGTCCCCAGTTTTTCAGGGCCGGGATGATTGCCGTGCTCCACTCCGTGGTCTGCTTTCCTGTCCAAACCGGCAATTCAGACGAAGTGATATTGAGCACAATCGTCGAATTGACCGTATCGTTTTCGAGCACTGCTGCTCCGACACGATTGGGCACCGTGCCCTTTTTAAATGCAGTGAAACCTGTTCCACCCAAGTTGCCCGCGTAGTCGATGAGGACATGTTGCCCCAGTCCAGGGTTCACCCCGGCGAGATTAATTGTTACCGAGTCCGCGCCGCTATTCACGACGAGCCCGTCGGCATTGATGACATTGATAATTCCCGAAGTTGCGCTCCGCGATACGGTAAGTGAGGACGTATCGCCGCCTGC
>JAYUSJ010000108.1:0-21576 GCA_043755735.1 Verrucomicrobiaceae bacterium
CGGATGCCGAAGCGGCAGAGTTGAAAAGACTCCAATCAGAAGCCCAAAAGCTCGACGGCAAACTCAAAGCCATTCCTTCGCCTGAAAAGGTCTATGCGATTGTCTCCGAAGGAAAGCCGCCCGTCATTAAGATGCAGCGGCGCGGCAATCCCGAGGATGAAGGCGCGGAAGTAGTGCCCGCTGCATTCTCGTGGGCAAAACATGCGCCTGTCGCCCTCGGCGAAAACGCCACGCCGGAAGGTCCGCGCCGACGCGCACTCGCCGAGTGGATCACTCATCCCAGCAATCCGCTCACGAGCCGCGTGCTGGTAAATCGGCTCTGGCATCACCACTTCGGCCAAGGCCTCGTCACCACGCCGAGCGACTTCGGACTCGGCGGCGACAAGCCCTCGCACCCCGAGTTACTCGACTGGCTCGCGGGCGAGTTCTTGAAAAGCGGCTGGTCACTCAAGCACATGCACAAGCTCATAGTCTCGAGCGCGGCGTATCGGCAGCAAAGCGGGCTCGGCTTTAGCCGAAACGATGCGGCTAAAGCGGCAACTACTTTGGACTCCGCCAACCGTCTCCTCTGGCGGCAAAACCCACGCCGTCTCGACGCCGAATCGCTGCACGACGCCGTGCTCGCGGTGAGCGGAAAATTGAACCTCGAACGCGGCGGTCCTGGCTTCCGCGACTTTAATTACACCGAGGCCTACGCGCCCATCTACGACTACATCACGCCGGACAGACCGGATCTCTGGCGGCGCAGCATCTACCGCTTCATCGTGCGCACCACGCCGCACCGGTTCATGACCACACTCGACTGCCCCGATCCGGCAAATCTCACGCCCGCCCGGGTGAACACGACCACCGCTTTGCAAGCGCTGACGCTGAGCAACAACGAGTTCATGCTCCAGCAAGCGCGGCATCTCGTCACGCGGATCGAAAACGAAACCAAAGTGGCTGCGGCTTCAGCCGCATTGCACTCGGACACGGCCATCCGCCGCGCTTTCGCCCTCACGTTCCAACGCGACGCCACCGCCGCCGAAGTGCAATCCGCAACGCCGCTCGTCGGCGAGCAGGGACTGTTCGCGCTTTGCCGGATGCTCATCAACGCGAACGAGTTTATCTATGTGGACTGATCTTCCTCATCCTCGGCTTCGAAGAGCCAGCGCCGATGCTCATGGCGAATCTGGAGTATCGTCACCAGTTTCCGGGCTTCGTCGATGGTGTAGAGCACCCGCCATCCTGCGCCTGACCTCCAAGGACGAAAGAGCATCTGGCGGATCTCATATTGCTCCATCCACTCGCCATTCTCAGCCGCGAAGCCGTGCCGAGTCGGATTCTTGCCGAGCGTTGCCAGAGCAAGGTGCAGCAATTCAAACCACCGAAGAGCAAGTGCTTCGCCTCCGTGCTGTTCATTCTCGCGATACCAGTTCACCTGGGCCGCTACGCATGCGTCCGCGGACGACGCTTGCTTTACCGAATAGATCATTTGTTCGGCTTTGGCTTAAACAGCCGTTTTCGAAGATCGCCGAACGCCTCATCCAAAGGTCTACCCCTCTCTCCGCGGTCATACGCCTCCAGCGCAGCCTTCAGTTCCATATCCAGCCGATACTCCTCCGCTGCGTGCATCAATTCCTCATACGCCGCGACCGACATCACGACAGCCGTTGCCTTGCCGTTGTGAGTCAGCACACGCGGACGGTTGTGCTTCTTCAGCTCCGCCGTGTGCTTGCGTGTCTGGCGGGCGAAGTCCGTGAGGCTGACGATGTCTTTTTCGAGAACCATTTTCATAGCGTCATGCTAGCACATAATTGTGTGCGGCATCAAGTTATCATTCCACTTCCATGAACCCAGCCTTTCCCTGCCATCAGCAAAAACGCTCCGTCACCCGCCGCGACTTCCTTTGGGAACTCGGCGGCGGACTCGGAGGCGTCGCGCTCGCGGCCATGATGAATGAAGCACAAGCGGCGACGAACCCACTCGCAGCCAAAGCCGCGCATCATCCTGCGAAGGCCAAGGCCGTCATCCAAATTTTCTGCCCCGGCGGGCTCAGTCACGTGGATTCGTGGGACTACAAACCGGAACTCGCGAAGCGCCAAGGCAAGCCATTCGATACCGATGGAAAAGTGCAATTCTTCGCGTCGAAGCCCGGCAACTGCCAGGGCAGCTACTGGCCGTTCCGCCAGCACGGACAGTGCGGACGCTGGATGAGCGACCTCTTTCCAAAGCTCGCGCAACGCGTGGACGAAATTGCATTCATCCACTCCATGCAGAGCAAATCCGCGCTGCACGGTCCCGCGATGTTCATGGCGAACAGCGGCTTCATTCTGCCGGGCTTTCCGAGCATGGGCGCGTGGGTCACCTATGGACTCGGAAGTGTGAGCGACGACCTGCCGGCGTTTGTCGTGCTGCCCGATCCGCGCGGACTTCCGCCTGGCGGTGTCATCAATTGGGGCGCGGGTTTTCTCCCGGCGCTCCATCAGGGCACGACGCTGAACACCGACCCCGCGCTGCCGCCCATCGCCGATCTATTTCCGCAGAAAGACTTCGCCCACCTCACCGGCGCGGCGGAGCAATCGAGCCGCGATTTTTTGCAAACGCTTAACCGCGCGCACGCTGCCGAGCGCACGGGCAACACGGAACTCGAAGCCCGCATCGCCGCCTACGAGCTCGCGGCCCGCCTGCAACTCAGCGCTCCCGAGGCCACCGACCTGCGCGGCGAAAGCGAAGCCACCAAGAAACTCTACGACCTTGACCACGCGGACATCGGACCGTTTGGCCGCCAATGTCTGCTCGCGCGTCGGCTCGTCGAGCGTGGCGTGCGCTTTGTGCAAATCTACTGCGGCGCGGAAAATACCACGGCCAAAAAAGTCCGTCCTAATTGGGACAGCCACGAAGACATCGTGCGCGACCACGGCTATTGGGGACCCATTCTCGACACGGGTGCCGCCGCGCTGCTCGCCGACCTGAAATCACGCGGCCTGCTCGACAGCACGCTCGTCATTTGCACCAGCGAATTTGGCCGCCAGCCCGCCGCGCAAGGCAAAGGCCGCGACCACAATCCCGGAGCCTTCACCGCGTGGATGGCCGGCGGCGGGACCAAAGGCGGCGTGTCATTCGGCGAGACCGATGAGCTTGGATTCAAAGCCGCCGCGGACCCCGCCTATTGCTACGACCTCCACGCCACCGCGCTGCACTTGCTCGGGTTGAATCATGAGAAACTGAGCTTCTACAATAACGGCGTGCAGCGCCGCCTTACCGACGTTCATGGCCACGTCATCAAAGGAATCCTCGCGTGAGTCCGGCGAGAGTTGATGCTGGGAAACGTGCGAATGAACTGACAATCTGTCAGCGATGAAATCCAGTCTCGGAAGCTACGCGCTTGTATTGTCGCTGTGCCTCGGCGCTTGCGCTGCTGCCGCGCCGGTGGACTTCGTGCGCGATGTGCGGCCGATTTTTGAGAAGCACTGCATCGAGTGTCATGGGGAGAAGAAGCAGAAGTCCGGCTTTCGGCTGGATGTGAAGGCGGAGGCCTTGAAGGGTGGCGACAATCACGGGCCGGATATCATTCCCGGAAAAGCGAAGGAGAGTCCGCTCATTCATCTCGTCAGCACGACCGACGAGGATGAAGTGATGCCGCCGAAAGGCGCACGGCTCTCGGTGGCGGAAATCGACACGTTGACACGCTGGATCGATGAAGGTGCCGCGTGGCCGGATGGCGTGGACCGTGTGAAGCTCGCAGACAAGCGCGACCACTGGAGCTTTAAAGTGATTTCGGCTTCAGTCGAAAAGCCGCAACCACTTTCCATCGACGCGTTCATCGACGCGAAGCTCGGAGAGAACGGTCTGCGCCGTTCGCCGCCCGCTGATCCGGTCGCACTGATTCGACGCATCGCTTTCGATCTCACCGGTCTTCCGCCGACGCCGGAGCGAGTTTCAGCGTTCGTAGAGGAGTGCCGCGACGGCTCGTCATTCGTCATTCGTCACTCGTCATTGCAACGCCTCGCGGACGACTTCCTCGCTTCGCCGCGCTATGGCGAGCGCTGGGCGCAGCATTGGCTCGACGTCGTGCGCTTTGCCGACACGCACGGATTTGAAGTGAACACCGAGCGCCCAAACGCGTGGCCATACCGCGACTACGTCATCCGCGCGTTTAACAACGACACGCCGTACGACCGCTTTATCAAAGAGCAGATCGTCGGCGATGCCATGGGCGAGGATGCGGCGACGGGATTTCTCGTTACAGCTTCCGCATTGCTGCCCGACCAAATCGGCAAAGACGCGCCGTCCATGCGACTGGCGCGACAGGATTCGCTGGACGAGATCGTGAACAATGTCGGGCAGACGTTCCTCGGGCTGAGTGTCGGATGCGCACGCTGTCACGATCACAAGTTCGACCCGATCACGGCGAAGGATTATTACGCGATGCAGGCGTTCTTCGCGGGCGTTCAATACGGCGAACGGCCAATTCGCGATCAGCATTCGGAGGAGCTGAGAAAGACGGAATTAGCGGAGCTCGAATTGAAGAAAACGAAGGCCGGAACGGGACGCGTGATATTTATCGACGACGAAGATTCCGCCCGCACGACATCGCTGAAAAAGAAGAACGGCCACGGCGAAAATCCCGCAGGCAAGGGGCGAGGCTATCGCGATGATGAAGGCGGCGCGGATTGGGTTCCGAACATCAGCCGCGGTCGCTACACGTGGTGGGACAACGTGCCCGACGCCGACACATTTACCTGGAACCCCGGCGTCGAAGGTCGGTTCCGCGTGTGGCTCTCGTGGGGCGTCCACGGCAGCGGCGTGCACACGCGCGATGCGCGGTATGTTCTCGACCACGATGGCGATCTCGCGACGCGCACCGACCAGACCGAGATCGGAAACGCCGACCAGTTTCGCTTTGCAAATGTCACCGAAGGCGACTCCGAAAAGACCCCGCGGTGGAGCGGATTGCGCGATGCGGGAGTGCAGGAGCTTCGGCGCGAAAGCCGGATCATTTTGCGCGGCGGAAAGACCGGCACGGGAATCACCGCGGATGTTCTCGTGCTCGAAGAAGGCGACGGGTTGAAGGGGGCAGTCGCCGAGTTTTCCCGGTTCGAAAAGCGGAAGGCCGAGTTGGCGCGAGGTCCGGTTGTTTTCGGTGGAATGTTCACCGAACCGGAGGAAATCCGACTGCTCAACCGCGGTGATCCCGAGCAGCCAAAAGGTGAAGTTTTGCCCGCTGTTCTGAGTGCATTTGGAGAGCTGACGCTGCCGAAAGCCACACCCGAGCAGGAGCGCCGCAAAGCGCTTGCAGATTGGATCGCCAGCTCAAAAAACCCGCTCACCGCACGAGTGATGGTGAACCGGATCTGGTTGGGACACTTCGGTGCAGGACTCGTGGAAACGCCGAGTGACTTCGGGCACAACGGAGTAAAGCCCACGCACCCCGAATTGCTCGATTGGCTCGCGGCGGAGTTCATGCGAAGCGGGTGGAGCGTGAAGCACATGCACAGGCTGATCGTGCTGAGTAAAACGTATCGGCAAAGTGGCGTGATTGCGGAAAGCGGAGATCGGAAATCAGAGAGTTCGGCAGCGGCGATCTCTCCGCAATCCCCAATCCGCAATCCGCTTTTGATAGACGCCGACGTCCGCCTCCTCTGGCGCTTCCCCGGACGCCGCCTCGAAGCCGAAACCATCCGCGACTCGATGCTCGCCGTCAGCGGACAGCTCAACCTCGCAATGTATGGCCGCGGCTTCAATCTCTTCAACCTGCGCGGCGGACTCAGCGGATTCGACCCCGTGGAAACCCTCACACCCGGGAACCAGCGTCGCATGATCTACGCGCACAAAGTCCGCCGCGAACCCGAGGCCGTCTTTGGTGCATTTGACTGCCCGGACGCCGGCCAGAGCACCGCCATCCGCCGCGCCAGCACGACCCCCATCCAGGCGCTCAACCTCTTCAACAGCCGATTCACGCTGCAAGTCTCCGAAGCCTTCGCTGCCCGCGTGAAAAAGGAAACCGGCGACGACCTCGTAAAACAAATCAACCGCGCCTATCAAATCGCACTCACCCGCGATGCCAGTGCCGGCGAGCTTTCCGACGCCGAACCCGTCGTCCGACAACACGGCCTCTCCGCGCTTTGCCGGGCGATTCTCAACAGCAACGAGTTTCTGTTTGTGCCATGAAAAACCACGTCGAACATCTTTCCATCTCCGGCCGCGCTTTGCTCGACCGCCGCCAGTTTCTTTCGAATAGCGCCACTGCGCTCGGATCGATCGCCCTGACGAATCTGCTCGGGCTCGATGGACTCCTGGCGGCGGAGAACCACGGGCCGATCATCGACCCGACAAGGCCGTATGCGCCGCGCCAGCCGCATTTTCCGGCGAAGGCGAAAAATGTGGTCGTCATCTTTTGCGCGGGTGCGGTGAGTCAGTTGGAGACTTGGGATTACAAGCCGGAACTCATCAAGTGGGACGACAAGCCTCTGCCCGGCGGGCCTGCCGTGACGTTTCAAGGACCGGCGGGGAATCTCGCGCGGCCGCAGTATGAGTTTCGTCAGCGCGGCAGGACGGGCAAGTGGGTGAGCGACATGATTCCACATCTCGCAGAGCTGACCGACGACATCGCGTTTGTGCATTCGCTCACGAGCAAATCGAACACGCATGGCCCTGCGGAGAATTTTCTCTCGACCGGATTTGTGCTCGATGGATTTCCGTCGCTTGGCTCCTGGGTGACGTATGCGCTCGGCAGTGAGAGTCAGGAATTGCCGTCGTATGTGGCGATTCCCGATCCCCGCGGAGTGCCGCAGAATGGCGCGAACAATTGGGGCCCAGGCTTTTTACCCGCCGCGTTTCAGGGCACCACGATGTCGTCGAAGAATCCCGTGCGTCATCTCACCGCGCCTGGAGTCTCTGGCGATGCCGACCGCGCGGCGCGTTCGCTTTTGCAACGCATGAACGCCCGGCATCTCGAAGCGAATCCCGGCGACGGCAAACTCGCCGCGCGCATCGCCAGCTACGAACTCGCCGCGCGGATGCAACTCAGCGTGCCGGAGATCAACGATCTCAGCACCGAGCCCGCGCACATTTTGAAAATGTATGGCGCAGACGACGCGCAGAATCCGGACAAAGCCGCGTTCGCAAAGAACTGCATTCTCGCGCGGCGACTCATCGAAAAGGGCGTGCGCTTTGTGCAGCTTTTTAACGGCGCTTACGCGAGCGCCGGGAAACTGAATTGGGACGGCCACAGCGCGCTCAAGGAGCAATACGACGTCCACGCCGAAATCCTCGACCAGCCCGCCGCCGCGCTGATTCGCGATTTGAAGCAGCGCGGATTGCTCGAAGACACGCTCGTCGTTTGGTGTACGGAGTTCGGCCGCATGCCGTTCTTCCAAAAAGGCGCGAAAGGCCGCGACCACAATCCCGACGGCTTCACCTGCTGGCTCACCGGCGCAGGCGTGAAGCCCGGTGTAAGCCACGGTCGCACCGACGACCTCGGGCAAAAGGCCGTGGAGAATATCCACCCGCTTTACCACTTCAACGCCACCATCCTCCACTTGCTCGGCCTCGACTACGAGCGCCTCAGCTTCGAGCACAACGGCATCCAGCGCCGGCTCACGAACGTGGAAGGGAAGCTCATCCCGGAATTTCTGGCGTAGCGCGAAAATCCTCTCCGGTCAGTTCCTATTCTTGCACTGATCGTCCCCGTCTGCGCGCGGCGAATACTACACATGCGCCGAGAAGGAGTGTCGTACTTGCGGGCTCGGGGATGGCGAGGAGTTCGACGTCGTTCGACGCTCCGGTGCCGAGGTGAACCTCGAAGTATTGCGAGAACCCGCCCGACGTGATGAGGATGACTTCGCCGTCGCGGCGCGGGCCGTAGTCGGTGAGAATCATCGTATTGGTTGCGACGGTGGCGCTGTCGATACCGTCGTTGACGACGATGGTGAACGAATCGACATAGTCCACGGGATCGAAGCCTAGATTGATGTCGAAGCGGAGGGTGCCAGCGAGTTCGACAGCACCCGTTACGTTGATACTGTCGTAGCCGCCGGGTGCGGCGCTGTTGAAATCGAGCGCGAGTATTCCTGAATCGAGATACAACCCGGTGGAGTTGAACGCGCCGACTGCGCCGTATCCGCCGGGAGCAAGGGTGCCGCCCATTGCCGAAAGATTGCCGGTGAATCGCGTTCCGGCGGTGTCGGCGGTTCCTGGTGAGATGACCGTCAGCCCGCCCGCGATACTGCCCGCGAGTGTCAGCGCGCCTTCGCCGACGACGGTGGTGGAGGTGAATGTCTTGTCGTTGGTGAAGCGCAGGCGACCTGCACCGAGTTTGAGCAGTGTGCCGCCACCGCTGATGGGGCCCGATAGCGACAGCGTGGCCGACGGCGCAGAGACTTCGATTGCGCCTCCGCCGGAGGCGAGCTGGACGGGACGATCGGTCGCGGAATTGGCAGCGCCCGTTACCGTGAGGCGGCCGGTGTGGGAAGCGTCGCCGAGGTTGATTGCGCCGGTCGTTCCGAGGGGGCTACTCACGCCGGAGTTTGCAATGGCCGGGACGCTGATCGCGCCGTTTGAGATAAACACGCCGCCGCTAAAGCTGTTGAAATTATTGGTGATGGTGAGTGTGCCGCCGCCGATTTTTTCCAGCGATGATCCGCCGCCGCCGGAGAACATTCCGTTCACGGTGCTGGAGTCGCCGGTGCCGCCAAGCGTGAGTTTCTGCCCGCCGAGCTTGATATCTCCATCGCCTTGGAGAAGCCCGATGGTTTCGTTCGTGCCTGCCATGAGTTCGAGTGTGCTTCCTGTCGCGAGGCTCACAGTGCTGCCATCGGGCACGGCGTTTCCGCCGAGGAGCTGCACCGTGCCGGCGTTGACTTGCAGGAGGCCGGCGAAGCTATTGGCTCCGGTGAGTCGCAGAACACCGGGTCCGTCTTTGATGAGCTGGGCCAACGAACTGCCGCTCACGACCCCGCTCCAGATGAGGCTGGCGAGCGGGTTGCTCACCTCGATGCGGGCACCGTTGTTCGTGAGCAAAAGGCTGCGGTTTGTTGCTCGGCTGGAGTTGCCGTCGTATTTGAGCCTGACCGACGCGGTGGCGTTGCCGATCTCAAAGTCACCACTGCCGAGCGGTCCGGGGACCGCTGTGTTGTTTACATCAATGACTGCGACGGTGCCGCTCGAAATCGAGATGCCGCCGGAGAAGGTGCTCGCGCCGGCGAGCGTCATCGTTCCAGAGCCGACTTTGACCAGTTTTCCGCTACCGGAAATCCCGGCGGATAGTATCGTGCTCGTGTTGTCGCCACCCGTTGTAAGCGAAGCGCCGAGAATCAATTGACCCGCGTCCAGGCCTGCGCCGCCTTCGATTGAGCCGATGGTTTCCGCTGCATCGATGGAAAGCGTCGCGCCGGAATTATCCGTAAGAGTCACGCGAGAGCTGTCGTGAAAGCTATTGCCCGACGTCGCGCGGAGTTTGAGGCGATCAATGATCGTTTGAGCGGTTCGCGAAGTCGCAGCAGCGAGCGTGACTCCTCCGGCAAGCGCACTCGTACCGCGGAATGTGAGAACGCCTGAACCAGAGACAAGCCCGTTTAACGTCACATCGCCGCCGTTTACGGAAAAAATGCCGCCATTTGACGTTACAGAGATCCCCTTGTTCGTTGTCCCGCCTGCGCCGGAGAGCAACGCAAGTTCGCCGCCGTTCAGAGCGACCGAGCCGTTTCGCCCAAGTGCGCTGTCAATTCCTGAGTTCTGCAGGGTTCCAGTCACGAGTTTTCCCGCGGAAATAATCACAGCGCCGGTGAACGAGTTCGCGGGATCGGTCTGAATCAACGTGCCCGCGCCGAGCTTGTTGAGCCCGCCCGCGCCTTGAGCGCGGTTGAGCGTGACAGTCACACCACCAGCGACATCGATTGGAGAACCAGCGGCTTCATAGACTAATTGGCGATTCGACGACGAATCGACGCCCGCATATCGTAGGGTGCCGCCGCTTAGGAAAATATTGTTTCCGATTCCGAGGCTGCTGCTCGCACCGACATCGGCGAGATACGTCGTCGAAAGCACACCACCCGCGATCCGCACGTCGCCGGAAAAGCTGTTTGTGACATTCGTCAATTCGAGTGTGCCGGAGCCGTTGTATCGGAGTCCGCCTGTGCCCGTGGCAGCACCGGTCAGTGTCAACACCGAGCCGGCGTTGCTCGAAATCAACGCGGTTGCTCCGCCGAATTCCAGATTCCGCCCGTCGGTGGCGGTTGGGCCAGTGTACGAAAGTGCACCGTCGATCCGGAGCCCGCCAGTGCCGAGGGCGGCAAGGTTCGCGACGGAAATCGTGCCGGCCGAAATCGTAGTGCCTCCGGAGAACGTGTTCGCGCCGGAAAGCGTGAGCGTCCCCGCACCAGTTTTCACCAGCGCACCGGAGCCAGACACAATTCCAGCGAAGGCGGATGACTCGCCGTTTCCGCCGACGGTCAGCGTGCCGGTTGCAATGTCAGCGTTTCCGGCGCCGCTTAGTTTTGCGATCGTCTCGCTCGCAAGGATCTGCAGCGTGCCGCCTGCGCCGATATCGACCCGACTCGAATCGGGAATGGCATTTCCGCCACCGGCTGCGAGCGTTCCCGCAGAGATGGATGTCGATCCGGTGAAAGTATTTGCTGCATTCAGCACCAGCATTCCTGCTCCGGCTTTGAAGAGCGCGCCGTTGCCACTGGCGACGCTATTTGCTGACATGATTGCTCCCGAGGAAACCTCAATTGTGGCACCGGCCGAACCGAGAACCAATGAGCGGTTCGTCGAGAAATTGCCCACGCCTTCCAGCTTCAATCGCCCTGCGGTGGCGGCATCCGCAATCGCAACCAAGTTGCGACGCCGAGGGGCCCATTGACTCCGACATCGGTGAGCGAGGGAACGGAGACGATTCCCAGCAGAGTGGGATTTCCAGTGAATGAGTTTGCCAAATTCCCGAGCGTCCATGTTCCAGGTCCACGAAAGGTGACAGGCCCGCTTCCCGACAGGACGCCATTCAGCGCGGCGCTCGTGCCGGTGCCGGAGTTGAAACTGGCGCCCGCGATTCCGATTTGAAGGGGCTGGCTCGTGGATGCAGTGGCACCGGTCACCCCGAGCGTACCAACCGTAGTTGCACCTCCTACTGTTACAGACCCTGAGCCCAACGAAGTGAAGTCCGGGACGTTCACCGTGCCGCCGAAGATGTTCGTTCCGCCTGAATACGTATTCGGTCCCGCCAAAGTCTGTGCAATCCCCGAAACAGTGGTTACGCTGCCAGTGCCCGAAATCGTCCCCGTGAAAGTTCTTGCAGGCGCAGAGAAGCCGATAAGTCCCAGAGACAGTGAATTGCCGGCAAGCTCGACGCCTCCCGCACCAGAAAGGGTTGCAATCGTTTCGCTTGATTGAAGCCGAAAAGTCGCCCCAGTTGCCACTGCCAACGAAGCGGTATCGGGAATCGCTGCACCACCAACTGCGATGAGTGCGCCTGCTGAAATAGTGATGCTTGCCGATGAACCGCTATTCGTTCCGCTCAGGATCAGCGAGCCCGGTCCGAGTTTTGTAAATCCCCCCGACAGTCCGCCTCGGAGTTCGAATGTCGCTGCTGCGGATTCGATATCGATCCCTGCCGTTCCAGAGAGCGAAAGTGCGCGATTTGTCGAAGTGCTGGACGCTCCCACAATCCGAAGCGTTCCACCGCTTATTATCGAAATGCCGCTTCCGGAACCGAGGGGCCCGGCGACTCCGGCGTCTGTGATATTTGAAACCGCCAGCGCACCTCCCAAGATGCTCACATCTCCGGAAAAGGCATTGGCGCTGTTTCCAAGCGTCAGTGTCCCTGCTCCCGCCTTGGAAAGAGTTCCCGTTCCCGAAATTGGACCGTCCAGCGTCGCATTCGTTGAAGAGTTAGTCACCCCCACGGTTCCTCCTCCGACAAAGGAGAGCGTACGGTTTGCGGAAAACGATGCGCCGTTGAAAGAAAGCTGCCCTCCGTTCAGAACAATGTTCCCAGTGCCAAGAGGTGCGAAATCCGTCGCCGCTAAAGTGCCTTGCGAAATGGCAAGTCCGCCCGAGAAGGTATTCGCTCCCGACAGCGTTAGCGTCCCCGTCGTGTTTTTCACGACGGATCCAGTCCCGATGATCGCCCCGGAAAATGTGCCGAAACCCGCGGAAAAGGTGTTGCCTCCAATGTCCACAAGTCCGCTGCCATCGAATGCCGAGACTGTTTCGTTGGCCAGCAGTTGCAATGTCCCCGCCGCCCCAACCGAAACGCCTTGGGGTATAGAGTCCCCTCCACTCACGGCGAGTGTCCCTCCTGTGATGGTGGTGAGGCCCGAGAAATTATGTCCTGTCGTGAGGGTGAGCGTTCCAGTGCCAACCTTATTTACTGAGCCGGCTCCCGTTATTGCGCCAGAGAATGCGGTAGAGGTGTTGTTGGCACCGATAGACAGTTGAGAGTTTACTAAGAATGTCACGGAACCTGTTCCAGTCAGCCCTCCAATTGTTGCGTTGGTATTGACCCTCAATCCGTTTGAGGCGGAGAGTCCCCCAGGCGTGTCAATTTGAACGGTACTTGCACTCGGAACTGCTGAAGCGCTGCCCAGTACTAATCCGCCTTCGGCGCTAATCCGTGTGATGCCAGAGTAAGTATTGCTCCCGCTAAACGTGATCGTGCCGTTTTCTATTGTGAGACCCTCGGTCCCAGCGATACTCGCCGAGATGACGTGTTGATTGTTAAATGACACATTCACAATGTGAGTCCCGTTTCCGCCTGCCAAGGTGAGAACTCCTCCGGTTGGAGTAGCAAGAGTGTAGGAGCCGCTAAAGCCAGTGAAGCTCAAATCGTCCACTACCAGCCCGCCCACATCCACGGCTGCTGACGCCGTGGAGAACGCCGCACTCGTTCCCGGCGTCCACGCCACATTCGTCGTCCCATTCCACCAGAAATCCCCGCCATCCCAATCACCGCTGCCACCTTGTGGGCCAGTGAGGGTGGTGTTCGGATCCCACGTAAGCGTCTGCGCGAAGCTCGCTGCGGATGATGCGAGCAGCAGCCCGATCGAGGCTGCAAGCGCCTTTCGGGGGTGTTTGCGGTTGGAGATTGGAACGACACTGGCCCGGTAGGATGGTTCGCGCTTGGGATTCATGAGTAAGGCTTATGATTTCCGAAGAAAGGGGTAAATGCCTAAAATCACACAATCTCGTCACGTGGAAGGATTGCAGGCTTCAGGCTTTCTTTGGGCCTTTGACTGCACGTTTTCAGAGAATCTAGACCCGGTCGCAAGGGCGGATCGAAAGTGAATTACTTTTCTCGCTTCGAGCCAGAGGCGGGTTACCTGGCGGCGCAGTTCTGCTCGTTCAAGTGCAGATTCCTAATCAGCTTTGCGATCTCTACAGCCCTGTCGGATGATCGATGAAATGCGACGGGACGCGGTATTTCTTTGCGACGTATGCGGCGAGTGCGCGGACGCCGAATGTCTCCGTCGCGTAGTGTCCGCCATAGAACAAATTCACGCCGAGTTCCTCCGCGAGCGTGTAGCTGTCGTGCGGGCCTTCGCCGGTGATGAATGTGTCGCATCCGAGCGCCGCTGCGGCGGCGACTTCCCGGCCTGCGCCGCCGGTGACGAGGCCGACGCGCTTGATTCTATCGGGTCCGCCGGGTGCGACGTGAACGCGACCATTCACGGCGGCTTCGAGCTTTTTCGCCAGTGCCGCGCGGGTCGTCGCGAGATCTCCGACGATGCCGATCATCTGTCCCTTCGCGGAAAATGCGGGTGTCGTTTTTTTGAGCCCGAGTGCTTTTGCGAGCAGCGCGTTGTTGCCGAGCGTGGGGTGTAAATCGAGGGGGAGGTGCGAACTGAAAACGGCGAGGTCGCCATCGACTGCAATCTGCACTTTGCGCCGCAACGGCCCGGTGAACGGTTGAGCGCCGCCCCACAACAGTCCGTGGTGCACGAGCAGCAGCGTGCCGGGCACCGACGCCGCTTCGCGCAGCACCGCCTCGCACGAATCAACCGCGCACGCGACACGCGATACCGCGCCGCTGTTTTCAAACTGAAGCCCGTTGTGCGCGCCGGGGTAATCGCCGACGCGGGCGTGGTCGAGGAGCTCTTCTAAATGGCGGACGATGTCGGCGAGTTTCGGCATGTTTGTGACGCTAGAAAGCCGGCGGCCCTTTCGCGAGCGGTAAAAATTGCGGTGCGAGCGGTTCGCGCTTTTCGAGTGCGGTGCGAATGGCTTTCCTCTCCCTCGAACATTTGCGCGCGAAATTTATGGCGAAGAAAAAACCACACAAGAAAGGATGGACCGTCGAGACTCCGAAACATCGGGGAAAGGTCTGCCGTACGTTGCTCGTGGTGGATAACGCGCCGCTTCTCAAGGGGCATCGGGCCCGCTACCAAAAGGTTCTGAAGGAAGTCTCCAAGGCCGAGCAAGAGCTCGTGCGGCATCAATCCAAGGACGGACCGGAGTTTGAGCGATGGTATCACTCGACCTTCGGCAAGCAGTTGACGGAGCTGCGGAAAGGTGAGGAGGAGATTCACCAGAGCGCGCGGATTTTGATCGACGTGGATGAACTGGTGATGCGCGACGGGTGTGCGGATTATATCGCCTATCATCGCGTCAAGCTCCGCGAGCAGGGACTGCCTGATCCTTACGACCCGAAGGCTGGGAAAAAAGCGCCGCGCGAGGACGTGGATGACGATGATGCCGACGATTTCGATCCGTTCAGGGGGCAATTCGACGCTGATGAAAAGGAAGCGTTTGCTGATTTCTTGAAGCAGCAGGCAAAGGCTTACAAGAAGGCCCACGGCCAGTTTCCGCCGGGCTACGATGACATCATGCGCAGCCTCGGGCAGGAGACGTCAGCTCCGCCGCCGCCGTCGAACCACAAGCAGATCTACCGTCAAATCGTGAGCCGTCTGCATCCGGATCGGGCCGCGAAGTTTTCGCCTATCGAGCAAGCGCTGTGGCACGAAGCGCAGACTGCTTATCGCGCAGGCGATACGGCGGCGCTGGAGGTCATTCTGGCGCGATGCGAGGCCGCGCAGGACGGCCTGGAAATCACCCGTGCATCGCTGATTGTCGGCATGATTGCGCAAGCCCGCGCGAGTCTCTCTCAACTGCGCGAACGGCTGCGGGACTATAAACGGCACCCGTCATGGAACTTCACAGGTCAGAAGGATCGCGCCGTTTTGAAGCGAAGAATTTTGCGGCAATTTGAATTGGACCTCGATGATCAGGCGTGGCGGCTGGAGGGAATCCGGCTGGACCTCTCGATGCTGGAAAAGCGTTACGCGCAATGGCTCGCGGCCGAGGCGAAGCGTCAGAAAAAGGCGGTAAAAAAGGTGAAGCCGGCGGAGGCCGAAAAGCAAGAACCGCGGTTCCGCGGCAACGGTCAGGGCGAGTTTTGGTAGGGGCGCGATGCCCGACGAAATGGACGCCAAGCTTGCAATTAATTGAGGTGGCGCGCGGTAGAATGTGACGCTTCGCGGTTTGGAATGCGGCGGCAGGATGCGCGCCGCTCCATAACGCCTTCCGCGACCCGGCCAGCTTTATAAAGGTGCCGGATCGATGAAGATTTTCCTTTGTTCCCCGGGCTGGTTGATGTTCCTGACTTCATGCTCAACATCATCTGGCTCGTCATGATTCTTGTCGCCGTCATCGTGGGCGGCTTCAGCGGGAATCTCCCCGCGATGACCGACGGTGCGTTCAAGACCGCGAAAGACGCCGTGATGGATATTGCACTTCCACTCGTGGGGCTCATGGCCATCTGGCTCGGCATGATGCGCCTCGCCGAGCGCGCCGGGCTTGTCTCGCTGCTCGCTCGCGCGCTGCGTCCGCTGATGCGCAGGCTGTTTCCGGAAGTGCCCGTCGATCATCCCGCGATGGGCGCGATGGTGCTGAATATGTCGGCGAACATGCTCGGCCTCGGCAACGCTGCGACGCCGCTCGGACTGCGTGCGATGAGCCTCCTGCAAAAGCTGAATCCCGTCCCGAGCGTCGCGAGCAACTCGATGGTCACGTTCCTCGCGATCAATACCGCGAGCATCCAGCTCGTGCCCACGACCGCGATCAGCATTCTCGCGATTCAGGGCTCGAAGACAGCTTCGTCAATTATGATTCCCGCCCTGGTCTCCAGCGCGGTGGCGATGACGTGTGGTGTGCTGGTGGCACGTTTGCTCGCGCCATTTTTTGCGGTGAAAGCGGACGCTGCTGATGCCGGAGAATCCGCCGCAGCAGTCACGCCAGAGCCGGAGATTGAAATCGCCCAAGCTCCCGCGCTGACGACCACCGGGCGCGTAATGCTCGGCGTGTTCCTCGCGATTTTCGCGGCGATGTTTTTCATCCTCGTCGCGCCGGAAATTGCGAATCGGTTCCCCGAAAGAATGGGCTGGGCGTGGCGGTATGGAGATTTCTGGCCCGAGATTGGAAAGCTCGGTTTCCACTGGGATCAGCATCATTTCGGCAGTTCGTTTGCTTTCCCCGTTCCAGTGATTGATGGCTTCTCAAGACTGCTTCGCGCCATCTCCCTGCTCGCGGTTCCGTTCCTGTTGTCGTTCTTCCCGCTCTACGCGCATCTGCGGAAGGTGAAAGTGTACGAGCAGTTCTGCGAGGGCGCGAAGGAAGCCTTCGGCACTGCGCAACGCATCATCCCGTATCTCGTCGCGATGCTCGTTTCCATTCGCCTGCTGCGCGAAGCGGGCGTCATTCAGGCGATCACGGAATCTTTACGGAAGCCTCTCGAATTCGTCGGCTTTCCGCCGGACCTGCTGCCCCTCGCACTCATGCGCCCGCTCAGCGGCAGCGCATCGAACGGGATCTTCGTGGACATCGTCAAAACCCACGGAGCCGACTCGATGCTCGCGAAAATGGCCGCGACGATTTACGGGAGCACGGAGACGACCTTCTACGTCCTCGCCGTCTATTTCGGCAGCGTCGCCGTGCGCAAAACGCGCCACGCCATAATCGCCGGACTCACCGCCGACATCGTCGCGATGATCGCAGCGATCACCGTGTGCAGGCTGCTGCTTTCGTAGCGCTTATTTTACCGCGATTGCAGCCGGGGCGGCGGCGGCACTGGCCGATTTGCGAGCGTTTTTTACGGCTTCATACTGGGCGCGAAGCTTCTCCATTTCGGCTTTGGCTGCCTGCAACTCCTTGGCGACGGCGCCTGCCGATTGCTCCGCTTGCGCTTTGATTTTGGTTCCTTCGGCTTCGAATTTCGGGATGCGGGCCTTGAGTTCGGGGATTTGCTTCTGCGCGTCCTCGATTGTTTTTTTCGCATCGGCTACAAGCTTTTCGACCGGGGCGACTTTTCCGGTGGCGAGCTTCACGTCGAGCTGGCCTTTTTTCACGGCTTCCACCATCTCCGGTGAGATGGGCTGGTCGGCTGGCTTCGCCGCCATCTTTGCATTCGCGGCGGCGAGTGCCGCGGTGAGAGCGGCTTCTTTGGGGCGTAGCGCTTCGCGTGCGGCGGTCGCAGCGGCGAGCTCGGGAGAGCCTGCTTTCGCGGAATCACGGGCAGCACGAACTTTGGTGAGCTCCTCGGTCAGTGCAGTCTGTTGTTTGGTAAGTTCGGCGATTTCCGCCTGCACAGCTTTGGGGTCCGTAACGGCCGCTTTTTTATCGGCGATGGCTTTTTCGGCGGCGGCGAGTTGGGCCTTTGCGGAGTCGGCGATTTTGCGGACTTCGGCGAGCGCAGCTTCTTTTTCTGCGATCACTTTCGGGCCGTCTGCGATTGTTTTTTCCGCGTCGGCAAGACCCGCCTTGGCGAGCTCGGCCTGGCGGAAAGCATCTTTCGCCGTGGCTACGAGATCGTCGTATTTGGCCTGCTTGTCGTGTAGGGTTTGGCGGGCGTTGAAAACACCCTGATAAAGCTGGGCGCGCTTCCAACGCTCGATTCCCGCTTGTGCGGAAAGAGCGCGTCGCTGCGCTTCGGAGAGATCATTCTTTGCCTTGGCGAAAGCCTTCTCGGCGTCTGTTCCCACAAGCGGAGCAGGGGCCGATGGCGCGGCGTTGGGCGTTCCTTTGGCGGTGTCCAGCGCGGCGGTGGCTGCGGCGATTTTTTCGCCGATTGCGACGCGCTTGGCCTGCGCGGCAATGTAGCCCGGCGTATCCGCCTCAAATTTCGCACGCTCGGCGCGGATGGCTTCGAGCTCGGTGTTTAAAGCATCAAGCGCTTTTTCCATCGCGGCGATGTTTGGTCCGGCAGGTGCGGGCGCTGCGGCTGGAGCGGCTGGAGCGGCTGCAGGCGCGGGAGGTGCCTGCATTTTTGCAAGTTCTGCGTTCGCGGCGGCCACGGCTTTTTCGGCTTCGGCGATGGTTTTCGGCGCGGAATTTTTTGCGGTGCCGAGTTCCGATTGCGCTTTCTGGAGCTGCTGACGAAGAGCCTCGACCTTCTTGCCTGCTTCCTCGCGAGCGGCCTTTGCGGCATCGACTTCCGCGGCTGCTGGCGCTGCCGGCGCTGCGTCCATTTTGGACTTGGCGGCAGCAACGGCTTCCTCGGCTTTGGCGAGCTCTGGTTTCCTGGCCTGCACGAGCGCGTCGGCTTTTGCAAAATCAGGCGTTCCTTCCGCGAATTTTGCACGCGCCTCGCGGGCTTTGGCGACTTCCGCTGTGAGTGCTTCGATTCGCTTTTGTGCAGCAGCCACGGCCTGTTCGGCTTTGGCCTTTTCGTTCATCCCGGCGGCTTTTCGTTTTTCGCCGAGAGCGGCTTCCGCAGCGGCGACGGCTTGTTTGGCCGCTTCAGTCTGCGCTGTTAAATCGGCGACCTTTTTTGCAGCGATATCGGGTGCGGATTTCGCAGCGGCGATCTGCTGCTGGGCCGCTGCCTTACGCGCTTCGATTGCTGCGAGGTCGGCTTTACGCTTGGCTTCCGCCGCATCGCGCTCGGTTTTCACTGCGGCTTCGGCAGCGGCGGCGGCTGCTTGAAGCGATGGAAGTGCGGCGCTGGTTTCGGCGAGTGTTTTTTCCGCGATGGCGAGTTGCTCGGCGATGCCCGGCGGGTTCGCGCTGAGCTCGCCGACTTTGTTCACTTTGTCACCGGCGATTGCATAGACGCGGATTGCGCCCGTCCAGTCTGCGGCGATCACGCGATCATTGGCCATCGCGGCTCGCAAGGCGATGTCGGTGAATGCCTCGGTCGCAGCCAGCGCTTTGCCGCTCGCGTCCCAGACCTTTGCGATTTTGTCGCGTCCACACGTCACGATTTTTCCGTCCGGTGTGAATTCCACCCACAAGACGCCGCCCGCGTGGGCCGTCCAACTCTTGGATTCGGTGCCTTCTTTAACGCTCCAAAGTTTCACCGTGCCGTCCTCACCACCGCTCGCGAGCACGCCGGGCATGAATGCGAGTGCGGTCACGGCGGACTTGTGGCCGGTCAGTGAGTTATAGGGTTTTGGTTCGGCGCCGGTCTCCCAGATTTCGATTCCGCCGTTGCGGTCTGCGGTGCCGAGATATTTTCCGTCCGGACTGTAAGCGACGGCGGTCACCCACTCGGTGTGCTTTTTGATGAGGCCCGTCGCTTTTCCATCCTTCGTCTGGTAAATGCGGACGCGTTTATCCGAGCCGCCGATCGCCACGAACTGCTGGTCTGCGCTGAGGTCGGCGGTGAGGACGGCGTCCGTTTCATTTCCCACCATTCCGATTCGTTCGCCGGTCGTCACGTCCCACATGACGACCTTGCCCTGCTTGCCGCCGAGCCCGCCGCCTGCGATGAGAACCTTCGCGTTCTTCGAAAAGCGCAGGACGTTTGGGAACCCTTCCGGGAACGCGAGGATGCCGAGTTGCTCCAGCGTTTCGGTATTATAGAGGAGAATCTGTTTTTGCCCGCCGATGGCCACGATGGGAGCCCACGGACTCACCGCGAGCGTCGTCATCGCGCCGAGCGCGCGCGCTTTCACAAACGGCTCCATCGGCAAATCGCCCGGCATCGGCGCGGGGCCTTCGGGGCGCGTGAGCGAAACGACCGCGCTCTCCACTTTATTCGCCGTCGCCACCGCCGGCTTGCTGTTTGCCGTCTCCAGAGCAAAGCCCGTGATCCAATCGTTGAGCACCTTCAACTCCGCGTCCGACAGCTTGTCGCCCTTCGGCGGCATCTTCGGCTCATCGGCATGCGTGGTCAGTTTATAAAGAAGCGAGCCGCCCGCGTTGCCGGGTTTTACCGGAACACCGGATTCGCCGCCTGCCATCGTGGCTGCGTAAGTCGTGAGATCAAGCCCCGCCTTTTTCTTGTCCGGGTTATGGCAATTGTTACAGGCGTTCTTAAAGATCGGCAGAACGTGGTCGGTGAAATTTACCTTCGTCTGCGCAACAGCCGAAAAATTCAGCCCGAGCAAAGCGGCGATGGAAAAAGAAAGTGGCTTCATAGCGTATGCTCAAAAAAGCCGCCGAAGCCCCGGAAATTAGGCCCGTTCTAAGTCCCGGCAACGTAGGCTTCCCACTCCGGCGGCAGCGGTGCGCGCTCCACGCCGTCCGCGATACGACCCTCGAAGGCTGGATTGAACTTCGTGCTCGTCCCGTAAACCATGATCGTGTCCACCGAACCCTCCGAACGCAGCGCATGGGCCACGCCCGCCGGAATCACCACGCCCGCGTTGTTCGGCCCGCGCTGATCGTCGCCGTCGATGATAAACCGCATCACCCGCCGGGGCATCCCCGCGCGCTCGTCCACAAGGAGCATCTCCACATTGCCCGCCACAAAGAACATCGCGTCCCACTGCTCCTGATCATAAGGCCGCAGCGCGTAGTTTTTGGGCTCGTCTATAAAGAGACGCTTGAACCACGCCTCCGGCGAAATTCCCTCCGGGATCGCCGGCGGGTGAATATGGAAACCTTTCGCCGTCGTCGCGAACATGCGCGCAGTCGCCCACTGCTTCGGCCACATCCCGATTGCGCTGAGTATCCCGTCTTCCATCCGGGCAAACTCCCCGAAAAAGCCGCGATGCCGCTGCGGAAAAACCCGCCTCGTGAAAAGTTCCACTCCCGGAATCCAGGCTGCGTCCAGCTCTCCACGCTTCGCAATAAGGTCGCCCGCCTCCACGCCGCTCGTCGCAAGTCGTTCGGCGAGCGATTTTTGAGAATAGTCGCGTTGACCCAGCATTGCGCGGGCGTTTGAGTTCAGGCCTTTCCAAAGATCAGACATGAGGCGGACTATAAGAGCCCGCCCACCGGAGCTCACTTCTTTTTTCGCAAGAATTGCGCACTCGAACGACGATTTTTTGAAAGAATCGACGAATCGCGACGTTCTAGGAGTGATATGAATACTTTCGCCCGACTTCCGACCGGCTCGCCGGACCGCCATTTTCCGAATTGCGGAATCTCTTTGAAAGTTTCTCCGGGTCAATTTTTACACCGGACCGGAAATTTCTTTGACGCATGCAAATCACCGCCCTACAAAACAGCCCTTTTCACGATAATGAAACCATTCCGCGCATCTCGACCGACACCCTGCGGGGTTCGGCGCGCGGTTTTTTAACCCACATGGAGGGCTCCGCTCTCCTACGCAACTTTAACAAAATTAGATGTTTAACGGATTTCTTGGTCTATTTTCCAATGATATAGGGATCGACCTCGGCACTGCCAATACCCTCGTTTACGTGAAGGACCATG
>JAYUSJ010000109.1:0-6344 GCA_043755735.1 Verrucomicrobiaceae bacterium
ACTGCCTACTGCCTACTGACCACTGGGCGTAAAATAATCTGCTGGAGGGTCGCGCGTCGGCTGGTAGCGTCCGCCGCCATGAATTCTTTAACAAATCACCGGTGAACCATTCCTCGATTCAACACGTTCATTTTTTGGGGATTTGCGGCACCGCGATGGGTGCGGTTGCTGTCGCGATGAAAGAGCAAGGCTACACCGTCACAGGTTCTGATGCGGGCGTTTTCCCGCCGATGTCGGACTTTCTCGCGGGTAAGGGCATTGAGATTTTCTCGCCCTACGCTGCGGAGAACATCCCCGCGGGCACGGACCTTGTCGTCGTGGGGAATGCCATCGGCCGCGGCAATGTCGAGCTGGAGGAAGTGCTGAATCGCCGGATGCACTATCAGTCGCTCCCGGAGACGTTGCGGCACTTTTTCCTCCATGGAAAACGGAATCTCGTTGTGGCGGGGACGCATGGAAAGACGACGACCGCCGCGCTTCTCACGCACATCATGCGGGTGGGGAAAAAGAACCCGGCGTGGATGATTGGCGGCATCGCCGAAGACCTCGGGCAGGGATCGAGTCTGCATGATTCCGAGCATGTCGTCATCGAGGGCGACGAATACGATACGTGCTTCTTCGACAAGGGGCCGAAGTTCGCGCATTACCTGCCGGAACTCGCGATTTTGAACGCCGTGGAGCTCGACCAGATGGACATCTACGCCGATATCGCGGCGGTAAAAAAGGCGTTCGGACTGCTGGTCCGCGTGCTGCCGGAAAACGGAGTGCTTCTTTATAATGCGGACTGCCCGCAGACGTGCGAAGTCGCCGCAACTTCACGGACGAAAATACGGCTTGGTGTCGGCCTCGGCGAAGGCAGCGATGTCCGGGCCACGGAGATTTTGCTCAAACCAAACGGCTCGGAATTCACGCTTTTTAACACACGGTTCGCGTTTCCGATGGTTGGCGAAATCTACGTTCGCAACGCGGCGATGGCGATCGCCGCGGCGCGGCACTACGGCGTCGATCTGTGTGATATCGAAAACGCAGTGGCGACGTTCAAGGGCGTGAAGCGCCGGCAGGTCATCCGGGGCGAGCGGCGCGGCGTGAAAATCGTCGAGGACTTTGGCAAACATCCGACCAATATCCGGGAGACACTGAGGGCGCTGCCGTTCCTTTTTCCCGGGGCGCGGGTTTGGGCTGCTGTGGACTTGAAGGCGAATACCATGTGCCGATCCCAGATTCACGATGACTTGCGGACTGCGCTGGAGTTTTGCCACGGCGCGATGATCGGCCCCGTGGATCGCCCGGAGCGCTTCAAGCAGGGCGATGCGATGGACCCGGTTCGTCTTGCGAAAGAACTTTCAGAAAACGGACACCCCTCCACGGCGGAAACCGGGGCCGATGCCATCATCGCCCGACTCGACGCAGTATCCCAAGCCGGGGACGTCCTCATTGTTTTCAGCAGCGGCGGCTTTGGAGGCATCTATGAGAAGCTGTTGGCGTAGGAGGGAGAAGACCTGTGAATGCGTAATTGCGTGGGAGGCGGCATCCGTGCTTAAACGATATTTATGAATCGCCTATCCGCCACAGTCCTCGCGCTTGCGACTGCCGCGACGGCTCATTGTGCCGAGCAACTGTCGAAGCAGGACGTCGAGCGCATCATCGCGCAAGCCGTGCAGCGCGCCCGTGAGATTTCGCCGAAAAGCGTGATTGCGGTGACAGACCGCGAAGGCTTTGTGGTGGGCGGCTGGGATGTGGGAGGCGGTGGTTTCCCGCCAGCCGGTGTGTTCGCGGCCGCCGCCGGACGTGCGGCGACTGCGGGGTTTTTGAGCAGTAATCAGAATGCTTTCACCACGCGCACCGCAGGCTGGATCATCCAGCAGCACTTCCCGCCCGGCGTGCGCAATACACCGCCGGGGCCGCTGGTCGGGGTCGGTTTCTCAAATCTGTTTTATTCCGACGTGAATCGCGTGAAGGAAATTCCCGCAGGGTTCGACGGCCGGGACTTGGTGGGAGCGACCGTATCGCCCGGAGTCCGCGCGCCGGGAGTCCTTTTTACCTCGCTGCAAGACAGCCCCGGCGGCGTCCCGCTTTACAAAAATGGTGAACTGGTCGGCGGCATCGGCGTCACCGGAGACGGCTCGCCGACCAACCTTAGCGCCGCTGCCGCGATCCTCGCACAGGACGTCCAGAAAAACGCAACGCCGGGATTCCGCTTCGGCGGAGACCGCGACGAACTCGTCGCCCTCGCGGGCCAGAGCGGATTCCGGGCTCCCGAAGACATTCTCGCTACCAACGTCCTCGCGGGCGGTGTCCGGCTCCCTTACGTCACGCCGCGTCCGGAGAACTTTCCGGAAGAACGCGACTCAGGTCCGCCGCAATTCGGCGCGCCGGTCATTGGCTACCCGATCCAGGCGTCGCCGCAACCGTACCCGTATCCTGTCGTCAGTCTCGGCGGCGTGCAGGGGGAAATCCGTTTTCCATTTCGCGATGACCCGACTCCCGGCAGGATCAACGGGACCGAGCGTCTTCGGTCATCCGAGGTCCGTGCGATTGCTGCGGCTGCTGCCATTCGGGCGAGCCGCACCCGCGCAGCCATCCGGCTCCCGCTCGGCACTTCGGCGAAGGTCTGGGTTACCGTTGTCGGCAACCCGCATAAAGCCGGTCTGCCGCCTCCGATCCTCGGGATCTTTCGCGTCGGCGAAGCGCCCATTTTCTCGTGGGATGTCAGCGCCCAAAAAGCACGCACCGCTGTCTTTTTCAGCAATACACAGCTCGCGCAAAGCTCCCGCACCGTCGGCTTTCTCTCGCAGCGGAATTTCCCTCCCGGTCTTGATGGACGCCCCTTTGGTCCCTACTTCGGTTTTCAGGAAGCCATCAGCCTGCGCGTCAATCCCAAGACCCACACTTTCCCCGGCAACCCGAACCTTCCGAACGGCCTGACCATCTTCCCCGGCGGCTTCCCGCTTTATCGCGGAAAGACGCTCATCGGCGCTATTGGCGTCTCGGGCGATGGCGTGGATCAAGACGACATCATCGGCGCAGCGGGCGCGGCACTCTTCCCTGCCCCCACGAAGATTCGCGCGGACCATTTCGCCTACAAAGGAGCGCGGCTTCCCTACGCGAAATTTCCACGCGACCCCGTGCGGTAAAAGGGGCGACTATTCTTCTCGCAACACCCGCTACCGCTGCTACGCGTAGCGCCGCATTTTTCTAAACAGACCACACATGAGCAAAGTCACACTCGGACTCGTCCAAACCGCCGTCAGCGCGGACCTCGATGCGAACCTCGAAAGAGCTGTCGAACGCAGCATCGCCGCCGCCAAGGCCGGCGCGCAGATTATCTGTCTGCAAGAGCTCTTTCGCGGGCATTACTTCTGCCAGATCGAAGACCACAAATACTTCGGCTGGGCCGAGTCCATCCCCGGCCAAAGCACCGAGGCGCTCGCCCGCGTGGCCCGCGACCACAAGGTCGTCATCGTGGCATCCCTTTTCGAGCGCCGTGCGCAGGGGCTCTACCACAACACCGCCGCAATCATCGACGCCGACGGCTCGCTCCTCGGCAAATACCGAAAGATGCACATCCCGGACGATCCCGCGTTTTACGAGAAATTCTACTTCACGCCCGGCGACCTCGGCTTTCGCACGTGGGAGACGCGCTATGGGAAAATCGGCGTGCTCATCTGCTGGGACCAGTGGTATCCCGAAGCCGCGCGCCTTACCGCGCTGAGCGGCGCGCAGATTCTTTTTTACCCCACCGCCATCGGCTGGCACCCCGCTGAGAAAGCGGAATACGGAGCGCGGCAACACAGTTCGTGGGAGACGATTCAGCGCGGACACGCCATCGCAAACGGATGCTACGTCGCCGCCGTGAACCGCATCGGCCACGAAGCACCGGACGGCGGGCCGGGGCTGGAGTTTTGGGGACAGAGCTTTGTCGCCGACCCCGCCGGGCAAATCCTGCAAAAGGCGAGCGTGGACAAGGAAGAGAACCTCATCGTGGAAGTTGATCTCGGCGCACTGGAATTCCAGCGCACGCATTGGCCCTTCCTCCGCGACCGCCGCATCGACGCCTACGGCGACATCACAAAGCGGTTCATCGATTGATCAGTGCGGAGGAAACGATTTGCGCACTTTGACGCGTTCCCTTACGGTCGGAGCATGACCGCAATCCTGAACAGTGATGGACAAATCACGATCCCGAAGGAAATCCGGGAACGCCTGCATTTAAAAGCCGGCGATGTGCTGGAGTTCGACGATTCGTCTCCAGTGATCACCGCGCGCCCCGTGTTCGACGAAGTGGCGATGCGGTCGGTGCTTGGATGCGTGAAGGGCGCTCTTGGAGTTACGGCCGCTGAGTGGGTGGAGGAAGTGCGCGGACCGGTCGGCACTGAAACTCTGGAATGAATACGGCGGTTGATACCTCCGTACTGCTCGCTATTTTCAACGGTGAGCCGGGTGCGGAAGACTGGCTCGGCGCACTCGTCGAAGCCCGCAGAAGAGGCGCTCTATCAATTTGCGAAATCGTTTATGCGGAGTTGGCTCCAGCCTTCTCGGACGCAGCGACACTGGACGAAAAACTGGAGGCGATGGGAATTGGCGTCGTATCTGTGGATCGCGCGGCTGCCTGGCTTGCGGGCAAGGTCTTCCAAAACTATCGTAGAGCCGGTGGTCCGCGTCAGCATCTCATCCCCGATTTTCTCATTGCCGCCCACGCTCAAATCCAAATCGGACACTTGGCCGCGATTGATCGTGGGTATTTGCGGAAGTGGTTTCCGAGTCTGGCGCTCCTTTCTGTCGAGTAGTTACGTCTGTATTTCGGTGCCGGTGTTGGGTTGACTTGTGCGGCGGGCGTTTGAGAGTCGGGGTGTGAAATCCATTGCTGCTTTCCTCGCGCTCGCCGTCGCCGCATCCGCTGCGGATATGTTTCCGTTTCAGCTCCCGTGGGACGACGCCTCGCCGTCCATCACAAACGTGAGCTGGCTGAACGACAAGCCCGCCGGGCGCGATGGCTTTGTGCATGTGAAAGACGGGCATCTTTTTGCGGGTGAAAAGCGGCTGCGGATCTTCGGGGTGAACATGTGCTTTTCGGCGAACTTCCCGACTCATGCGGATGCGGACAAGGTCGCGGCGCGGATGGCGAAGTTCGGCATCAATTGCGTGCGGTTTCACCACATGGACATGTTCAGTGCGCCCGCCGGCATCTTTGCGAAGGACGGGCGTGCGCTTGATGCGGAGCAGCTCGACCGGCTCGATTACTTCATCGCGGCGCTGAAAAAGGAGGGCATTTATGCAAACCTCAATCTGCACGTCTCGCGCACGTATCCGGACCGTCCGAAGGCGGAGAAGAAGGGCAACCCGCAGTTCGACAAAGGCGTGGATAATTACCACGCGCCGATGATTGCTTTGCAAAAGGACTACGCCCGCGACCTGCTCTCGCACGTGAACAAATACACGGGCAACGCGTATGCAGCGGAGCCGGCGGTGGCGCTGGTGGAGATTAACAACGAGAACGCGCTGGGCTTCCAGTGGTTCGCGGGGGAGATGGACAATTTGCCCGCGCCGTATGCGGAGGATCTCAGTGCGCAGTGGACGGCGTGGCTCGTGAAGAAATACGGCGCGGCGGAAAAGGCGGCGTGGAGCGAAGGGGCTCGGGCGGCGGGCGGGGAATTGGTGGCGGGGCAGAAATGGGCGTTTGAGAATCACGGCACTGCGAAGGCTAAGGGCACGGCGCAGGATGGTGCGATCACGTTCACCGTGGAGCAGGCGGGCGCGGAGCCGTGGCATGCGCAGTTCTCGGCGTCGCCGATTGTGGTCGCGGGCGATGCGCCTTATGCGGCGACGTTTCGGGTGCGGGCACCGAGGGAGATGAAGCTCGACGTGAACATCATGCAGGCGCACGAGCCTTGGAAAGTGCTTGGTTCCGCGCGGGTGAATGCGGGGCCGGAGTGGCGCGAGGTGCGGGCGGTGTTGCGCTCGAATGCGGCGGATGAAAAGGCACGGCTCACCATCGGCGGGATGGGGCAGACGGCGGGTGTGTTTGAATTTTCGGACTTCTCGCTGCGGGCGGCGGAGGTTCGCGGGGCTGTGGTGATGGAGGGGAAGAATGCGCGCTATATCCGGAAGTCGGAGCTGGCGAGCTACACGCTGGCGGCGCAGCGCGACTGGCAGGAATTTATTTGGGACACGGAGACGGTGTATTGGAATGGGATGCGGGACTTTTTGAAGAAGGAGCTGGGGGTGAAGGTGCCGATTGTGGGGACTCAGGGGTTCTGGAGTCCGGGGCATGTGCAGGCGGGGATGGATGTCATCGACTCGCACGCTTACTGGCATCACCCGCAATTCGAGGGCGGCGACTGGAA
>JAYUSJ010000110.1:0-6339 GCA_043755735.1 Verrucomicrobiaceae bacterium
AAAGCCCGCATACACAGCAGCCGAATGAGCGATTTATCTGGTGAACTAGACTTAAAATTCCTGCCTGATTGGCTAAAAGAAAGCCCGTCCGCGCCCGCAAATCGGTACGCCGATTTCGAAGGCGAACCGGCGGGGCGTGGCGATCGGCGCAGCTTCGGCGGTGGCGGCGGAGGGCCCGGCGGGCCTCGTCCCGGCGGACAACGCCCCGGTGGTCCAGGCGGCCCCGGCGGCCCGCGCCGCGATGATCGCGGACCTCGGCCCGGTGGTGGAAATCGCGACAACCGCGGACCAGGCGGAAGGCCAGGCCCCGGCGGACAACGACGTCCCGGCGGCCCCCAGGATCGGGATCGGGATCGCGAGCAGCGTCCTCCGCAGGAACCCATCCGGCAGGTCGTGCGCGTGGAAGTTTTGCCCGAGCCGATGATCGCGATGAGCATCGCAAAGCAGGTGAAACTGAGCAGCCGTGCATGCGGTGTTTTCCGCCTCGCCAATATGTTTTTGGAGCGTCCGGAGCGGCTGCGCATTCGCGTCACAGCGCTCGATGAAGGCGCTATCATGTATCAGATCGGCGACGGAATCGTGGCGTTCGACAAGACCGTGCTTGAGCGCGGCGCGTATCAGCAATTCCGCAAGGATTTCTACGAGACCGAGGTCATCCAGGGCGAACCGCCAAAAGGAAATTACACCTCCGTGGCGCGCGAGCGCATGAGCGGTGTCTTGCTCGGACCTTCCAGCCATCACGGATATCAAGTGGCGATTCGCAAGCTTTACGAGGAGCGCTTCGCGCGCCGGATGAGCTTCGTCGATTTCCAGCGCAATATCGAGATGGTGAACGACCCGGTCGTTTTCGAGCAGTGGAAGAAACAGGCCAGCAGCGTGACCGTCATCAAAACGCGCGTCGCAGAAGGCGAGGAACCTGTCACATTCAAGGACGAATACGAGGCCGAGCAGCACTTCAAGCAGCATCACCTGCCGAATCTTTTGAAGAGCGGGACAACGCTCGAAATGACGGGCACCGCGATGAACTGGTTCCCCGAGCGCAACGTCGCCTTCAATATCCGCGACGCCGTCGAGCGCGAGCGCCGCTTCCCCGGCCAGATGGTGAATGCCCTTCGCCCGATCTTTTCGGAAGCCGGCCTGCATCACTTCAAGTGGAAGAAAAAGATCCTGTTCGTCTCCGCGATCCGTCCGCAGCGTCACACGCCCGGCCAGACATTCAGCGACGGCATGGCGTTCATTCTCAACACCGTTGCCGAACATCCCGGAATCCCCCGCCCCGATCTCGCAACCCGCTTCCTCGTCGGAGTCGCGCCGGAGTCGGAAGAAGCCACCGCGAAAAAGGCGGCGCTTGCATCGGACCTTCATTACCTCATCCACGTCGGTCACGTTGTCGAATTCCAAAACGGAGCCCTCGAACTCCCGCTGGATCGCCGCGCACAAAACGCCGAGCAACACGATGACTCGCGCATGGATGCGAATGCCGAGATAGCGGCAATGGGCGAGCAACCCGCGAAACAACCGCAGGGCAATCAGCAACAGCGCAAAGGCGGAAACCCGCAGCAACAGCAGCGTCAAAACCAGCCGCGCCAGCCGCAGGAACCAAGACAGCGTCAGCAAGGCCGTGGCAGAAAGCACGACTACCTGCCGCTGATGCCCATGGTTCTTCTGTAAGTCCCGCGTCTTTTCTCCACCGCACAGAAGGCACGAACTGAATCGCGCCCCGCGAGTTTCATGGGCATCACCGTGCCTGCATGAAGTCCGCCGCAGCGTTCGCCCAATCGCTTGCCTCGCCGTGGCCGCTCGCTACGAAGGAATGCAAGCCGTGGACTCGGACGTGGTGGCGCCGAAAGTGACTACCCCGAATTTCTCACACTCTGAAAAGCGCCCCACCATCGCGTATTTTGTTTTCCAGCAGATTCAGGGAGGCCCGCAGATTATTTGAAGCTGGAAATCTGCGGGCTTCCCTGAATCTGCTGGAAAAAGGTGTGAGAACTACGGGCTACTTCACAAAATAGCTCAGATTCTCAAGCTGGATCGCGAGATCCACATTGTTCACCACCACGCGCTCGGGCACGTGCAGAACGCTCGGCGCAAAGTTCAAAATCGCCTGAATCCCCGCCTCGATGAGCGTATTCGCGACAGACTGCGCGACGTGCCCCGGAACCGTGAGAATCGCAAGCCGGACGTTCTTCTCCTGAATAAACGCGGTCATCTGCTCAATCGGCAATATCGGCACTTTAATATCCTTTGGGCGCTTCCGGCTCGTGTCCTGGTCGAACGCCGCCACAAACTCGAACCCCTCTTTCGCAAAACCGCCGTAGCGCAGCAACGCCGTGCCAAGCTGTCCCGCGCCCACGAGAATCACCGGCTGCAATTTCGCCATCCCCAGCACATCCGTGATCGCCTTGCTGAGTTCCGCCACGTTGTAGCCCAGCCCACGCGTGCCCCACTGACCGAAATAAGTCAGATCCTTGCGAAGCTGGGTCGGCTTCACAGCCGCCGCCGTCGCGAGCGCCTCCGAGCTCACCGTGCTCGCGCCATTCTCCTTAAGCCGCTGGAGCGCACGGTTATAGATCGAGAGCCGGTAAATTGTCTTCCTTGGAATATCGTCCTTCTGCATTAGTTTGTGAAACAGAACGAAATTTTCTCGGAGCGCCAGCATTTTTTACTGAAGCCTGAGAAAAACGGTACCGACAGCGGGACTCGAACCCGCACGGAAGTTGCCCTCCAAGGGATTTTAAGTCCCATGCGTCTGCCATTTCGCCATGTCGGCGATACCTTTCGCATAAAACCTGATGCCGGCACCAAATGCAATCGGGCGATTGAAAAAAAGCCGATTTCATCCCTCGCACGCCCATCGCCGGGCGACAAGTGACACAAATCAACAGAGATTTACAGGTGTTTGCACCCAGAAATTCAAAATTTCCCTTCTTTCCAACCAACAGATGTGCTACGTTGATCTTCCTATGTCTATCGCAAAGAAACCCGCATTCAGTCGTCGGCTCCCGGATTTGGTGACAGAAGAGCTCGCCTCCGCGCTTTCTCGCCGTTCTGGTTACGAATTTAAAGACCTTTTCGACGTGGTCCACGAAAACCTCAAGGCCCGCAACGCTGCCAGCGGTGGTGAAGAAATGCTCCGTCTCCGTGCTTACGAGAAACTCCAAAACCTCGTCTCCCGCGGAATGGTCAAAATCACCGTCGGCAAAGACGGCAAGAAGAGCTACAAAGGCCTGCCAAAACAGCTCGCCACTCTTCAGACCAACGTCACGCCTGCCATCTAAGTGAAAGAGTTCTTTCCCGTCCTGCTGCAGGTCGGAATCGTCCTCGGTTTTGGCATTGTGACGCTGGCCATCAGCGTCCTGCTCGGAAAGTCGGCGAAGCGCACCAAAGCCAAGGACATGGCCTACGAGTGCGGCATGGTCCCGCAGGGAGAAGCCCAGCCGCGATTTGCGGTGAAGTTCTACCTCGTGGCGATGCTCTTCATCCTTTTCGATATCGAGGTCGTTTTCCTCTATCCTTGGGCCGTCAATTTCAAATCGATGATCCACACCCATGGTTCGGGCATCTTTTGGAGCATGACCGGTTTCCTCGCTCTCGTGACCGTCGGATACGTTTACGCCATCAAAAAAGGCGTTCTCGACTGGAAAAAGAGCTAACTCAAATTCAACAACATCTTGCGGCCCGGCTATTACCTCGGTAACAGCCGGGTCGCCTTTTTTTACGCCCATGATTCACTCTGTCACACTCTACCGCGTCCGTCCCGAAGTGGACGAAGCCAAGCTCGACCAAATGATGATCTCCGCCCGCGTCGGAATGCTCAAAATTCCCGAGGTCCAGGGCGTCCGCACCGGCAAAAACGTGGAACCGGGCTCAGCATGGGGATTTTTCGTCGCGCTGGATGTCGAAAGCATGGACCGCCTGAAGCTCGTCCACGAAGACGCAATCTACATCAAATTCCAAGCCGACATCCTGGCGAGCACCGTCGAAGAGCAGTTCGTGGCGAACTACGAGATGCAGCCCGGCAAGAGCATCAAGTATTCGTAGAACGGTGCGGCCTCATGAGCGATTGATGCAACCCTCCGACGTCATCCGTAAGCGCTGAGTTCCCGCTCGGGATAGCTCTCGAAAACGTGTTCAAATATGGCGGTGCATTTTTGCATGGAGAGTTCCGGCGAGTAGGCGCGCGGCAGGCCCAAGTCGAGGGTGTCTTCGATGGCGAACTTGAGTTCCGCGCCCGCTCGATTTCTTCCGCCAATTGATCACGAGCACTTCTTTCAGGTGCGCCAGAAGTTCCCGAGCGACTTTCTTCACCTCGGCCCATTCGTCGTCGGGCATGTTCTCGCGGACGTGGCGCTGTTGCTCCTCAGCCAGCGAATGCGTGAGGGCGAGCAGTTGCTGGAAGACTTCTTCGATGAGAATGAAGAGAAAAGACTGCCGCAGGGATCGGGTCGCCCTGACGGGGTTGCACCCGTCAGGGCTCCCACACCACCGGACGTGCGGTTTTCCGCATCCGGCGGTTGGAACCAAGGGAACTTTATTTCCCCAGTTGTGATGGCATTACGAACTTCCATTTCTTGAGCGTTTTGTTGCTCAGCGCTTCGTTCATCACCACGTGGCCGGCCATTGCCCATGCTCCTTTGCTGCTGCTTCCCACTTTGGCTCGCTCCGCAGGCACTCCCATTCGCCGGAAGGCCGCTTGTCGTCCTGCGCTGCTGTGCCATCGCTGCCAAAAGCAGCACCGGATTCGTCTTCGTATCCACCCTTCGGTGTCGAAGATCGGGCGTCTCCATTCGCTCAGCCGGTAATATCCCCACCAGCCTTGCACGTAGCTTTTCCACTGGTCTCGGAGTTCTACGCTGCTCTTGCTTTGTTTCGCTTCCCATAGTTCTCGGACTCGTTCTTTGAACTTTCCGAGGCTGCTGCCCGCTATGGTGATGAGCAGCGCGGCGGTGAAGGTGAACCCTAGGAACTTGCGTTCCCACGGTCTTCCTATTCCGCTTTTGCTTTCGTTGACTTCCAGCCTCAGTTTTCTCTTCAGCCATTCGGTGATGTTTTCTTTCGCTCTCTTTGCTGCCTTTTCGCTGCTTACGTAGATGTTGCAGTCGTCGGCGTATCTCGCGAACTTCAGGCCGCGCCTTTCGAGTTCTTTGTCCAGCGCGTCGAGGTAGATGTTTGCCAGTAGCGGCGATAGCGGTCCGCCTTGCGGCGTTCCTTCTTCGCTGCTTACGGCGAGGCCGTCCGGCATTACTACTCCGGCGCGCAGGAATCGTCCGACGATTTGCAGCACTCTTTTGTCTCTTACGACTGCTCCTATTTTGCTCATCAGGATGTCGTGGTTCACTCGGTCGAAGAACTTCTTTATGTCCATGTCCACGACGTAGGTATGCCCTGTCTCGGCGTGCGCTTTCGCCGCTTTCACGGCGTCTTGCGCGCTCCGCATCGGGCGGAACCCGTAGCTGCTTTCGCTAAATCGCTCCTCGAATATCGGCTGCATGACTCCAAGTAGGAGGTGCTGCACGAATCGGTCCTGCACGTTGGGGATGCTGAGCGGGCGCGTTCCGCCGTCGGGCTTTGCTATTTCCTTTCGCCTCGCGGCTCCAGGCCGGTAGCTGCCTTCGAGTAGTCTTTCTTTGATTGTTCTTCCGTTCTTTTCGAGGTGCGCTCTGAGTGCTTTTGCTCGCATCCCGTCGGGTCCTGGCGCTCCGTCGTTTCGCTCCACGGCGTACAACGCGGCTTCCCAGTTCATCGGGCTTACTGCTTTCTCCATCATTTCTTCCGGCATTGCTGTCCCTGCGTGCTTCACGTGCTCGGGTTCGGATCTATTTTCCCCTCCCCTTGCCGCTTGCCGCGACTGCATCGCGTGGGCGGTTTGGGTTCGTTCAACGGTCGGGATTTCTGCCCCTCGGGTTGTTGACGTCTGGGTTTGTTTTGCCCGTCCTCGCAGTGCTCCACGGAGCTTTGCCTTTGGTTCCTTCGGCCCTTCGCTCCTTCGCTCTTTCGAGCGCTCTCTTCACTACTATGGCCTCTGCTGACTCCTTCCGCGCTCTCGCGCAGAAGGCCTCCCCGGGTAAGGACTTGAACTTTCCCCGCGCGCCATCCGCCTCTACTTGCAACGTCTTGATGATGTTTGGACTTCGCGTTTGCTAGCACGCTCGTCGCCCGTTGCCTGCCTCGCTGGCGGTTCGTTTTCCTATGGTCGCGGGTTTGCCTTCCGCTTCTTTCAGCCACGCCCTCACGGACGCCGCCTTGCGGTTCAGCTACGGTTGCTCTCATCAGCTCCGATGTCATCTTTCCATGTTCATTAGTTCAAGCCCATGCCGGGCACACGAGCGCACGCTT
>JAYUSJ010000111.1:0-6328 GCA_043755735.1 Verrucomicrobiaceae bacterium
CGGCGCCGACGTAGGGCCGGAGGCTCCAGATAGGCTCAAATTTAATGAGCCCGTTCACCATGAGCGCCGCTGCGCTGATGTCGCCCTGCGTGCGCAGGCGGAATCCGCCGTCGTTGCTCTCTGTCTCCGCATCGAGGTGCATGTAGAGGCCCTCGACTTCGAGCGCGAGGCGGTGGCGGTACTGCGACCCGAAGTCGTAGCCCCATTTCAACCCACCAAACCAGCCGAGCTCGTTTTGCTCTTCGTCGGCCAGACGACCGACGCCGCCTCGCGACTGATTATTGTCCGAGGACTGCTTCACGTTGGCCCCGCCGAAGATAGCCCAGTAAGGGCCGCCATCACTGACGGTGGCGACGGGTTCACGGATGCGCTTTTCAGAAATCTGCGTGCCAGCGTGAAGGCTGGTCGCGGAAATGATGAGCGCGATGACGGGGGTGATGATGTTTTGGATTGGTTTTGTTTGCATAGTTGCAATGACACGTTCGTTTCTCGGCACGAGGTTGCGCGTATCTTTCTTAAGAAATAATCCGGCACTCGCTCTGCGCGGGGCTCCCGGTGTCGGAAGCGCACGCGTGCAGGATGCGAAGCAGCCATTGAAGGGACCGAGGTCTTTGCCGACGTGGCTTTGCGCCGGCATGGCCCGTGACCTTGGGACAAACGAAAGCCTCGCCCGAATCGGGCGAGGCTTCCTTCTAAGAGGGCTCGATGGCGCGCTGCTTTTCTACAGGACGCTCACGCTATTCACATCCACATGCATCAATGCGCGCTTCGCTCCGCAACTGCCGCCGAGTGATGCGGCCAAAAGTCCGGCCAGCAGCGCAAAGAACGACCAGAGCGCCGCAGTGGAGGCGCTCGATGCAGCGCGATCCGCAAGTTCCCGCGCTTTTTTATCTGCCTCAACTTTCATCCTCGCCAGCTCAGCCTGGAGATTCTTGTAGGAGGCGATCCATTCATCGACGGTCTTCGTCGCATCGGCCTCGCTCATTTCGGAATATTGCACCAGCGCTTTGATGGCGGCGGCGCGGTTTTCCTGCGAAGAGACGTCGTTGCCGGGCGCGAAGAGTTTGCCGACGGCAAAGCCAATCTCGCGCTTTGCACGCGTGGTGGACTTGGGCGTCGCGGTAGCCGGAGCCGACTGGACCGCTTCATCCGTGAAGCTGCCGAGCTGTGCGCCGGTCTTGCTCGCTGCTTCCTTGACGAGTTCGCCGATCCCGGGCGCTGCGGCACTCGCAGTGCCACCGAGGACTTTTAGTGCGCCGCCTAAAACCATGCCCGTGCCCATGGAGAGCAGGAGCAGCGTGATGATGAGGGTGAGGCTCCAGACAAGGATGCCGTGGACAAACCCGCTATGGAGCGAATGAGAGAATCGTCCCGCGACGAACCCTCCGAACCACAGAGCGACAAGTGCGCACACCGTCCACACGATGGCAGCACCGATGCTGAAGTTTGCGACCGGATTAGAATCCGTGATGGGCGTGAACGCAGCCAGTCCGCCGCCCACGCCGAGCGCGGTCAGGAGAATGTGGATGCCGATGGCAGCAATGGTGCCGCCAAAAATCGCACGCCAGCACAGGGCTGGAAACGATCGTAAGCGTGTGGGAGTGGGAAATGATGAATCAGTGATCATATTTTAATGAGCGAAGAATGAACGGGTGTGTTGCCCTATTGGCCGAACATCTTTGCGATGATGAAGATCATGAGGGCTCCGAAGAGACCTCCGCCTCCAAGGAGATAGACGGCCGAATAGCCTGCCGCTGCGAACACGGGTAACGCGAATAGTGTAATCATGGTAGTAAGATGAGAAAGCCCCGCAACCCTTGTCGGGCTGCGGGGCTCTCGTGGTGATTATGCGTTGACCTTCGTTCTTTTCTGGTTTGCAGCGGCAGGGCTGGGGGCCACCGCTTTTTTGCCTGCCGGTTTTGGTGGAGCGCTGTCTTCGTCTTCTTCGAGAGCCTCCTCGTTGCAGCCGGCGCGCGCCAGTTCGGTGAGCCCCTCGTTGGCGGCCTTTTCCTCCTCGAGGATTTCTGCCAGGAGCCCGGCGGCTTCCTTGTTGCCCAACAGCCCGGCCCATTCGTGGAGGCATCCGTAAGAAGCAATCTCATAGTGCTCTACCTTCTGCGCGGCAGAGATGAGCGCCGCATTGATCGCGGGCTAGCCTTTGAAGTCGGCGGCAATTTCATCCCCTTCTTCGAGAAGCCCCACCGTGGCCTCACAGGTCTTGCCCTTAGCCTTTTCGTCAAAGCACGCGAAGACGGCTTCGAGCTTGGTCACATGTCCTTTCGACTCCTCCAGATGGGCTAGGATGGCCTCTTTTAGGTCCTCATTCGTCGCTGCCTTTGCCATTTTTGGCAGTGCCTTCACGATGCGGCTCTCTGCATCATACATGTCTGCCAGTTCGTCCATGAACAGGGTTTTGAGCGTTTTCATATTTGTGTTGTTTTGTGTGTTTGTTGGTTTGTTACGGGAGAGTGGAAGACATCGCGGGGGTGTTGCGTCGCCTGTCCCGGCGCCGCTCGGAAGCGTCGTCGTCATCCGTGGGCAGGGATGTCTCGGTCGTCGTAGCGATGTCCTCGGCGTCTTCATCGTCGAAGATATCTTTCGCACGAGTCACCTCGTCGCTGTTGTGCGCGTGGACGGAGACGAGGAAGTTGCCGGTCCTCAGCTTTCCCTCGTAAATCTTTGCTTCGAGCTCCGGAATGCCGAGGCCAATGAGGCCGCCGACAATTCCCCCTGTGGTGGCACCGATCGCCGCACCGCTAAGCGCGGCCATGATCGGACCGGCTGCGATAAACGGGCCGACGCCAGGAATGGCGAGTGCGCCGATGCCGGCCAGCAGGCCGAGGACGCCCCCAGCCACGCCGCCCGTGGCAGCGCCAGTGGCAGTTCCTTCCGGCGCCTTTGTGGCTTTCACATGGCCGATGTCATGATTGGAATCGGTCTCCGGCGTGAGCACGGAAATTTCCGAATAGGCGAAGCCCGAGGAGTGAAGCCGATCGATGATAATCTCGGCGTGAGCTCGGGATTTCGTGATACAGAATATGGATGTGTTTGACATGATGTTTTTGTTGTTTTTTGGTTTTGATGTTCTGGGATTGAGATTACTTCGAGGCTTTGACTTCGAGTTGGTTGTCCACGGGAACTTGCCCCGCAGCAGCTTTCGCTAGGTCATTGATTTTGGTTTTTTCTTCGATGGTGTTCACCGGTCCGCGCAGGGTGACCTTGCCCGCCGCAGTGATGATTTTTACGTTCTTGGCAGTCATGCTGAGCGATTGGTCCTTCATGACGGCCTGGCGAATCGACTGGGTGAGTTTGCGATCCTCGGGCGTGCCGGATTGATCGCCGGGAGTGAGTGTCTTGTTGTCGCGGTCGCGTTCGTTTTTCCCGGTGTTGTCGGGTGCTTTATTGTCTCCGTCTGCGGCGAGTAGGCAGAATGGAAGGGTGAGTAGTGCAGTGATAATGAGTGTTTTTGTTTTCATTGTTTAAGCCTATCGCCTGCCGAATTGGCCCCGGTTGTATCGCCCTGCATATTACTCGTGGGGGTGAACACCCTATACCGCGAACCTGTGGCAATCGCTTCATTGGCCTCCTAGGCAGACCCAGCGGACGCTTGCAGCCATTTCTGCAAGCGGAACAACGGCGGAACCCAAGTCATCTTTCACTCCGACGCCACGTCATCCACTTCACCTTAATAATGAAAACCACCATCGCTCTCATCACCGCAGGATACTTGCTCATCGGCTGTCCCGAACCGGCGCGCGCTGCCGAACCAGAATCTTCAAAACCAACCAAAACGGATATTATGCCCAATAGACAAAAAGCCAAAACGCCACCTGCCACAGCCGCCGCTCCGGCTGAGACTCATCAGACAACGAGCGATCCGAAACAGACACTCACCACCAATCACGGTGTGCCGATTTCGGACAATCAGAACTCTCTCAAAGCCGGTGCCCGCGGGCCGACATTGATCGAGGATTTTGTCCTGCGAGAGAAAATCACGCACTTCGACCACGAGCGAATCCCCGAGCGCATCGTCCACGCCCGCGGCTCTGGCGCGCACGGGTATTTCCAAGTCTATGAATCGCAGAAGGACATCACCAAAGCCGCATTCCTCCAAGACCCGGCGGTGAAGACCGAGGTGTTTGTGCGCTTCTCCACGGTTGCTGGTGGTGCGGGTTCCGCGGATCTTCCGCGGGACGTGCGGGGTTTTGCAGTGAAGTTCTACACATCCGAGGGCAACTACGATCTCGTGGGCAACAACATCCCAGTGTTCTTTATTCAGGACGCAATGAAATTCCCCGACCTCGTCCATGCCGTGAAGATGGAGCCGGACCGTGGTTTCCCTCAGGCGGCTTCCGCGCATGACAACTTCTGGGACTTCGTCTCCCTCACGCCCGAGTCGTGTCACATGCTCATGTGGGTGATGTCGGACCGCGCCATCCCACGCTCGCTCCGGATGATTGAGGGCTTCGGTGTTCATACGTTCCGGCTCATTGATGCGGCTGGAGCCTCACGATTCGTGAAGTTCCATTGGCGTCCGAAACTCGGCGCGCAGTCGGTGCTTTGGGATGAAGCCGTAAAGATCAACGGCGCGGATTCCGACTTTCACAGGCGCGACCTGTGGGAGGCAATCGATCGTGGCGATTTCCCGGAATGGGAGCTGGCGTTGCAGGTGTTTGATCAAGCCACTGCGGACAAGCTGGACTTCGACGTCCTCGATCCCACGAAGCTGATTCCAGAAGAAATCATCCCGCTGAGAATCGTCGGCAAGCTGGTGCTCAATCGCAATCCAGACAACTTTTTCGCCGAGACAGAACAGGTCGCATTTCTGCCCACGAACATCGTTCCGGGCATCGACTTCTCGAACGATCCGCTGCTGCAAGGTCGGCTCCATTCGTATCAGGACACGCAGCTCAGTCGTCTGGGCGGGCCGAACTTCCACCAGATCCCCGTCAACGCGCCAAAAGGTTGTCCGATGCAGAATTTTCAGCGCGATGGCCTTCGTCAAATGCAGGTGCCGAAAGGGCGCGTGAACTACGAGCCAAACTCGGTGGACGGAACGCCGCGAGAGAATCCGACGCGCGGCTTCACGAGCTACGCGGAACCAATGGATGGAGTGAAAGAACGCCGACGCTCGGAGACATTTGCGGATCATTACTCGCAGGCGCGAATGTTCTTTCGCTCCATGCTGCCGCCCGAGCAGGCGCACATCATCAGCGCGTTTGCATTTGAGCTGGCGCATGTCGAGGGCAAGGCGATCCGGCTGCGGATGCTTGGTCATCTCGCCAATATCGACGTCGCACTGCACGACGGGGTATCCGCCGCGCTCGGAATGAAGGAGAAATCCGTGATCATCGCACCCGTGGTGGCAGCGCGAGATCTGCCGCCATCACCCTCGCTGAGCATCATGGCGAAAGCGAAGCCCACGCTCCAAGGTCGCAAGCTCGGCGTCCTGATCACCGAGGGCTTTGACGCAGGGCTACTCACTCAACTCCGCTCCAGTGCCAAGGCCGAGAAGGCAGCACTTGCCGTGATCGCGCCGAAAGTCGGCGGAGTGAAAGACAGCGATGGAAAGCTGGCCGAGGCGGACTTCCCGCTCTCCTCCGCTCCGTCGCTTTTCTTCGACGCCGTTGTCATCCTTGCTTCCGAAGACGGAGCCAAAGACCTCGCCACGCAGTCTGCGGCCATCGAATGGGTGGGCGATGCGTTCGCGCACTTGAAAGTGCTCGGCCACACCAGCGGCGCACAAGTGCTGCTCGACCGCGCCGGGTTCAAGCCTGACTCTGGACTCATAGACCTGACCGATGCCAAGTCCGTGACCACATTCATCAAAGCAGCAAAAGCAGGGCGTATCTGGGCCCGCGAGGCATCGGTCCGGCGTCCTTGACCCAGCTCACGCGAACATCTTCCTGAACCACATAAGAAGCTCGCCGGGGTGCCTTGATAAGGGACTACCCCGGCGAGTTTTTCTGTACCGCGTTGTGTGTGCTTACGCCGCTTCCGCTGGCTGCGGGATGCTGCCGCGCCAAGCGCCGGTGGCCGAGCCACGAGATTCGAGGAACTCTTTGAACCGCTTCAAGTCTTTGCCGATGCGAAAGGAGAGGATGCCGAGTGCGTCCGCGATTTTCTCCGCTGCTCCTTCGGGCTCGTATTCGATCACGAGGGAGACGCGCGTCGTATTCGTATCCGTGGCTGCAAAACTCACCGTGCCAGTATTCGCGTGGCCGCTGGTGCTGCGCCACGAGATGCGTTCGTCGGGAGTCTGCTCCGTGATCTCCGCTTTCCATTCGACTTCCTGCCCGAGGATCTCCGCCTTCCACGCGAGGTGTTG
>JAYUSJ010000112.1:0-6323 GCA_043755735.1 Verrucomicrobiaceae bacterium
GAAAAAGCCGTCGCGACCGCCGGGGAGAAACTCGTCAACATCCCCGACAAAACCAGCGTCTCCGTCCTCATCGGCCAGCCCAACGGACTCCGCGTCGCCGACCCCGACTGGCTCCCGCTCAAGCTCGCCACCGACGTCCTCGGCAAAGGCTTCACGAGCCGCCTCATCGGCACCGTCCGCGACCGCGAAGGCCTCACCTACGGCATCGGCGCGAGCACCGCAGGCGACACTTTTTCCGACGGCGCATGGCTCGTGAAAGCCACCTTCTCCCCTGCCCTTCTCGAAAAAGGAATCTCCAGTTCCATGCGCGAAATTTCCGCATGGCACAAAACCGGACTCACCGCCGACGAACTCGCCTACCGCAAGAGCGCCGCCGCCGGACAATTCGCCGTCGAGATGGAAACCACCGAAGGCCTTGCCGAGCAACTTCTCCACTGCGTCGAGCGCGGCTTCCCCCTCTCATGGCTCGACGAATTCCCCGGCAAAATTCGCGCCCTCACCTTGGAGCAAGTCAACGGAGCCATCCAGAAGCACCTCGACCCCGCCAGGATGGTCACCGTCAAAGCCGGCACACTGAAGTAAGGAAAACGCCGGACGCGCGGCACCCTGCGGCCAACCCACCCAGCAGGTGAATGCATCAGTTGCAGCACGCACCCGCGCTTGCGACCAATCACGGCGGGCAACCGGGAGGGTCGGGGGATTGGTTTGTTGCGGTGGGGCGGGTCTGCGGTGTAGCGTGCGGGCAAATGGATAGCGAATTGGGAAAAATCACCGAGGCGATTTTGAAGTCGTACGAAGCGGGCGGCGGGATCAATCATGTGGATGGGGCGAACCTGCCGTCGAAGCGGACGATTTCGACGATTTGCGAGGATTTGTTGCAGCTTTTGTTTCCGGGGTTTCATGATGCGGAGCCGATTCATAGTTCGCATTTGCAGAGGGTGACGAATCATCGGGTGTATAGTATCGCGGAGCGGCTCGCGGAGGAGATTTGCAAGAGCTTGCGGCTGAATGAGCCGGATTGCCCGAATGCGCAGGCGACGAAGCTGGCGCATGATTTCCTGTGCGGGCTGGTGCGTGTGCGGGAGCTGCTGAAGACGGATGTGGAGGCAGCGTTTCAGGGGGACCCGGCGGCGGGTGCGACGGATGAGGTGATTTTGAGTTATCCGTTTATCGAGGCGATCGCGGTGCAGCGGAGTGCGCATGTTCTTTATGCGCTGGAGGTGCCGATTATCCCGCGGATGATGACGGAGTGGGCGCATAGCCGGACGGGGATCGACATTCATCCGGGGGCGCATATCGGGAGCCATTTTTTCATCGACCACGGGACGGGCGTGGTGGTGGGCGAGACGAGTATCATCGGGACGCATGTGAAGCTGTATCAAGGTGTGTCGCTGATCGCAAAGTCGCTGGCAGGGGGCCAGACGCTGCGCGGCCAGAAGCGGCATCCGACAATCGATGACCATGTGACGATTTACGCGAACGCGACGATCATGGGGGGCGATACGACGATCGGCGCGGGCTCGACGGTGGGCGCGAGTGTGTTTCTGACGCACAGTGTGCCGCCGCGCTCGCTGGTGCTGGCGGAGGGGATGGGTGTGAAGATTCTGGATAAGAACCGGGGCTTCGGCGGGGCGGACGATTGGGTGATTTGATGCGCTCTTGAGGTCTTTCAAAAATTCACTACGCTCTTTCGTTACATGCCTTCCAATCGACACTTCACCATCGCACTCGCACTCCTGCTGACACTGCCTCTTTCCGGGCAGACGCCGCCGGAAGGGGTGTCGCGCATCACGCAGCCGGAGGAACCGGAAGTCCGGAAGCCTGTCGTGATTTCGCGCCCTCCCATCATCGGCGCAGCGCCTTCGCATGTGCCGGCGATGTCGCCGCCAACTCCGCCTGCGCCAGCGGTGCCGACGGTGGCTTCGATTAAACCGGTGACGCCCGCGCCGGTGACTATTCAGCCGACTTGGGAGACGCAGAAGCTTGCGCGCAGCTACACATTTACCATCCCGGCGCCGCGCGGGCAGATCACGGACCGCAACGGCATCCCGCTCGCGAGGAACCGGGTGGCTTACAATCTCGGGGTGGTATTTCCGACTCCGGCGAAGTTCAGCGATGCGGAGGCGACACGGTTTATCGCGGACCAGGTGGCGACGGCCTCGCGGATCATCGGGCGGCCGTTGACGGTGCCGGACCGCGCGCTCAAGCATTACCAGAATCGATCCATCACGCCGCTGATCATCGCCATCGACCTGAACGTGAACGAGCTCGCGGCGGTGAAGCGGGACAATTCACCGGCGCTGACGCTCCAGTCGGTGTATCAGCGCATTTACCCTCAAGGGCGCTCGGCGGGCCACATCGTTGGCTATGTGGGGCGTATGGGGAATTGGCTGACGGGCAATATCGAGACGAACGAATTGCTGTGGCCGCAAGTGGAGGGACGCGAGGGGCTGGAGCTGGCGTTTAACGAGCAACTCTCGGGAAAAAACGGCGCGCTTTTCGTCTCCTACGATGCGCAGGGAAGGAAGTCGGAAGAGCGAGTCGTGGTCGCACCGACCCCCGGACAGAATGTGGTGACCACGATCGATATGGCGCTGCAAAAAGCCGTGGAGAGCTCGCTGAGTGCGACCCGCAATCCTTCCGCAATGGTGGTGATGGACTGCAATACCGGCGAAATCGTCGCGATGGCGTCGATGCCGAACTATGACCCGAATGTTTTCATCCCGACAATTTCGGAGGACGAACTCAACGCCCTCAACGACCCAAAGGGCAAGAAACCGCTCATCCCCCGTGCCTTCCGCGCAAGCTATCCGCTGGGCTCTGTGTTCAAGGTATTCACCGGGCTTGCGGCGCTGAACGAAGGAAAGGTGGACCCCGAAGATGAGTTCGGCGGCGAGGCCTATCTGACAATCGATGGCCGGAAGTTCTGGGACCACACGAAGCGGAACACCGGTTCCCATGATTTCGTCAGCGCGCTCACAATGAGCTGCAACACTTACTTTTACAGAATGGGGATGAAGGCAGGGTTCGCACCCATCACCGAATATGCGCGCAATCTCGGGTTCGGGAGCAAAACAGGCATCCCGATCAATGCCGAGGAACCAGGCTCTTTGAACGACGTAGAAACCATCCTGAAAATAGACAAACGCAAAGCCGGACTGGGCGATCTCGCCAACCTTTCCATCGGACAGGGACTGACCGAGGTGACACCGCTCCAGGTCGCAAAGGCGATGACGGCGGTCGCGAACGGCGGCACAGTCTATCAGCCGCGACTCGTACTCCAGGTGCAGGGTGTGAATGACAAGGTGAACATCGGCTACGATGTGCGCGTCCGGCATCAATTCACGATCGACAAGGATGTCATGAAAGCCATGCGCAAGGGACTCTACAACGTCGTCAACGGGCGGGGCGGGACCGCGCACGCCGCGCAAAACTCTACGATGAAGCTGGCCGGGAAAACCGGCACCGCCCAATGGGGCTCGGGCGCGAAAGAGAAGGTCGCCGCGTGGTTTTCCGGCTATGCGCCGGCGGACAAACCGCAGTGGGCTTTCGCCGCGGTGTACGAAGGAAGGCCCGGCGACGACTCCGTCCACGGCGGCTCCAACGTCGGCCCCATCATCAGCCGCGCGTTGAAAAACTTCCCGAAACCGGCGGTAGAAACCAAGGAAGGCGGCCTTCGCAAGAAGAAGAAAAAGAAGCTCTCCGAGGATGAAGAGATGTCCGACAACGGCGACGACGCGCCGCCGCGCAAGCCTACACCCCGCCGCTCGGAGCCGGACGAAGTTGTGCAGTAACGGATGCACACTGCATTTGTCCTCGGCGCAGGCCTCGGCACGCGCCTCCGCCCGCTGACCAATCGCCGGCCAAAGCCGCTCATCCCGCTCGGCAACCGCCCGCTCATCACATGGGCGTTCGACCATCTCATGGACTGCGGTGTGGAGCGTTTCGTGGTGAACACGCACTGGCGCGCAGAACGCTACGCGGAGTTTTTCCCCGAAGGACACTGGCGGGGATGCCCGATCCATTTCATCGAAGAAACGCCGGAAGTGCTGGAAACCGGCGGCGGCATCTGGAACGCACGGGAGTTGCTCGGCGACGGTCCGTTCATCGTTTATAATGGGGATATTCTCAGCGACATTCCCCTTCCCCGCGCCATCGAGCATCACCGCGCCTCGGGTAATGAAGTGACGCTGATCCTTCGCTCGCAGGGAGACAATCGCAACGTGACGTTTGATGCGCCAAGTGGCCGCGTCCTCGATCTCCGCCGGACGCTGCGACCGGAACTGGAGCCGCACTTTCTTTTTACCGGCATTTACCTCGTGGAGCCCGCATTCATCGCCCGCATCCCCGCCGCGCAGAAGATCTCCGTCGTCCCGGTCTTCCACGACATGATCCGCGCGGGCGCACGCCTTGGCGGGATCGTCCTCGATGACGGCAACTGGCGCGACCTCGGCACCCGCGAAGAATACCTCGCCGCCAACCGCGCCATCGCCGGCACACACAACACCATTCACCCCTCCGCCACGATCGGCGAGGGCGCGGTGCTGGATGATTGCATCATTTGGGAAAACGCCATCGTCGCGCCCGGAGCGCGACTGACCCGCTGCATCGTCGCCGATGGGGCGACCGCCAGCGGCGAACAATTCGACGCTGATTTCGACCCAAGCTTGCACTGAGAGGCCTGGATGCGCCATCAGTGGACGGATGCAAGTACCGCTGCTCGATCTCCGTGCGCAATATGCGCCGCTCAAATCTCAATTTCTCTCCGCCATCGAGGAAGTCTGCGACTCGCAGGCGCTCGTCCTCGGGCCCCGCACCGAGGCTTTTGAGAAAGCCGTGGCGCAATACTGCGGCGCAAAGCACGCCATCGGGTGCAGCAGCGGGACGGACGCGCAACTGATGCTCCTCATGGCGATGAACATCGGGCCCGGCGATGCAGTCATCACGACGCCCTACACATTCTTTGCCACCGCGAGCTGCATCGCCAGGGTCGGAGCGCGCCCCGTTTTCGCCGACATCGATCCGGCGACGTACAATATCTGCCCTGCATCCGTGGAGGAGTTGATTAAGAAAACGAAGAACGTGAAAGCGATCGTCCCCGTGCACCTCTACGGCTGCTGCGCCGACATGGCCGCGCTGCTGGAGATAGGGAAACGGCACGGCATTCCCGTCATCGAAGACGCAGCGCAAGCGCTCGGTGCGGTGCATCCGCTCGGCAGCGCTGGAGCGATGGGCGAGGCGGGCTGGTTCTCATTTTACCCCACGAAGAATCTCGGCGCATTTGGCGATGCGGGCATGGTCGTCTGCCAGGACGACGCGCTCGCCGCAAAGCTCCGCGCCATTCGCAATCACGGTATGGAAGTCCGCTACTACCACAAATACATCGGCGGCAATTTCCGCATCGACGCCATCCAGAGCGCCGTGCTGCACGTGAAGCTTCCGCACCTCGACACCTGGAGCGCCGGACGCAGCGCACGCGCCTCCACATACCGCAAGTTTTTCCAGCAGCGCGACCTCGGACGCTGGCTGAAGCCGCCCGTTGAACCATGGAAAGACGCGGGGCTGCCGAACCATCACATCTACAATCAATTCATCGTCCGCACCCCGCGGCGCGACGACCTCCGCGCCTACCTCGGCGCATCGGGAATCAGCACGGAGGTTTACTACCCGCTCGCGCTGCACATGCAGGAATGCTTCGAATACCTCGGCTACAAAGCCGGCGATTTCCCCGAGTCCGAGCGCGCCGCGCTGGAGACCGTCGCACTGCCGATTTACCCCGAAATCACCGACGAACAGCAGGCTTACGTCGTCGAGAAAATCGCCGCCTTTTTCAGCTAGGAAATGCAAGCCTACCTCGACCTCATCCGCCTTGTCCTCGAAAAAGGGCACACCAAATCCGACCGCACCGGCACCGGCACCATCAGCGTATTCGGCGCACAGACGCGCTTCGATCTCGCCGCCGGTTTCCCCGCGCTCACCACGAAGAAGCTGCACCTTCGCAGCATCATCCACGAGCTCCTGTGGTTTCTCAAAGGCGATACGAACATCCGCTATTTGCAGGAAAATAAAGTGACCATCTGGGACGAGTGGGCCGACGCAGACGGAAACCTCGGCCGCGTCTATGGCGCACAGTGGCGCGACTGGCGCACCGCAGACGGCGGGCACATCGACCAAATCGCAAATCTCGTCGCGCAGATCAAAGCAAACCCCGACAGCCGCCGCCTCATCGTCAGCGCATGGAACCCCGGCGAAGTCTCCGGGATGGCGCTTCCGCCTTGTCACGCGCTGTTCCAGTTTTTCGTGCTCGATGGACGCCTGAGCTG
>JAYUSJ010000113.1:0-6312 GCA_043755735.1 Verrucomicrobiaceae bacterium
CCTGAATCGCCGCCGCCGAATATTCCCAGTGCAAGAAAAGCAGGTCGCGCCACTGCTGAAACATCACCGCATTCCCTTTAGGCCGCACCCGCGCCGCGAGACGCTGCGACAAGTCGGGACGATGAGGAGTGGCTTCGGCAGCTTTCATCGTGGCGAAGCGGAAATGAAATGGTCGGTGTCAAAAGTCATGCGTGGGAAATATCCCGAACAGATACGCCTCATGCAGGTGGGGAGGAACATAAAACTACCCACTCGGACCTTGTATCTGAGGAAGGGAAGGAACGCTCATTTGATTGGCTTGCGGACTTTAGCGACGAGGCTCATGGTGCGGCGAATACCGTGAAGAATCTGCTCATCATTTTACAAATAGTCGTCGCGCTGGGGATATTGAACGTCTGGCTCCTGCGCTCCGGCAAAGCGACGCCATTTCGTGGCGGCGAGGCGAAGACTCTTCGCGAGGAATTCGCCGCTTACGGGCTTCCGTTTTGGTTCATGTGCCTGATCGGCGTGCTGAAGGTCGGTCTGGCGCTCGCGCTAATCGCAGCCATTTGGAACCACCGCATCGCGCAACCTGCGGCGATTGGCTTGGGAGCACTGATGCTCGGGGCATTTGTGATGCACCTCAAAGTGAAAGACCCAATGAGAAAAGCGCTGCCCTCCGTCGCCGTGCTCGCGATGTGTGCGGCTATCGCGCTGCTGTAGCCGTCGGGTTCGTTCAAAACGCCGCCAGACTCAAGTAGGCATTGAGCGCCAGATAAATCAGTGCGGGTATTGTCTGTATCACCGTGTCTTTGATTCGAATCCGAACGCCGACCGCAACCAGCATCATCAACGCAAGCCCCGCCGCCGCCGAGCGTCCCATCCACGGTTGGCTCAGGCCCGCGAGCAGCCCAATCGCCGCACACATTTGCAGCCCTCCCACGAGCGTGCGCTGCGACCCGAGGCGGTAACGATCGAACTCACGCTTCATGTAGGAAGACAGGAAGCACGCAGCTCCGTATCCAAGGAATGAAGCAGCGGAGAAGATGATCAGAACAAATTTCAAGTCGTTACATTACGGCGTCCTTCCGGCCGTGGATACCTCATTCCCTCGTCACCCATCTCCGCAGGTGGGGTTTGCGTCCGAGTCGAGTCGTCAGGGTTGGCAGGAGAATTGTGCGGCTCCCGTTGCTTCCCGGTCGAATTGCGTAGAGCATGGAACGCTCTATGGACTCGACGGAACAAAACACGGATGTGCTGATCATCGGCGCTGGTATGGCTGGGTTGACCGCAGCAGCGGAACTGCAACGCGCTGGTAGCCGCGTGCTCGTGCTCGACAAAGGCCGCAGCGTGGGCGGGCGGCTTGCAAGCCGTCGGATTGACGGCGCGACGTTCGATCACGGAGCGCAGTTTATGACCACCCGCAGCCAGCGCTTTGCCGCCGTGCTGGAGCAGGGACTGCAGGACGGAGCAATGGAGGAATGGTGCCGTGGTTTTGCGGGCGGGGCAGATGGGCACGCGCGTTGGCGCGGGAAGCCCGCGATGTCCGCCGTGGCCAAGCATCTCGCGCTGGGGCTCGATGTTCATTTGGAAATGCCGGTGGTCGCATTGCGCCGAGCCAATGAGCGTTGGCGTGTTGAAACCATGACGGGCCGCGCTTTCCCCGCTGGCGCCGTGGTGCTCACGCCACCCGTGCCTCAGTCGCTCGCGATGCTGGATACGGGCGGCATCGATCTCGCGCCGGAAATGCGGGCGCGTCTCGCAGCCATCGAATACGAGCGCTGCCTCGCCATCATGGCCGTGCTCGATGGTCCGTCGCGCATCCCGCCGCCCGGTGCCGTCACGCTCTCAGACGGACCGATCGCTTGGATCGCCGACAATCAGTTGAAAGGAATCTCCGCGGAGCCATCTGTGACGATTCACGCAACGCATGCGTTCAGTTTGGAGCATTGGGATCGCGACCGCGCGGAGAGCGGGCGGGCGCTGCTCGCCGCAGCCGCACGATGGCTCGGCGCGGGGGTGAAAACTTTTCAGGTCCACGGCTGGCGTTACAGCAAGCCCATGCGCGTCGATGAAGAGCCGTGCTTGCTTGTGGACACGTCGCCGCCGCTCGTGCTCGCCGGCGATGCATTTGCGGGCCCGCGCGTCGAAGGTGCGGCACTTTCAGGCTGGGCGGCTGCCGCGGTCATCCTGGCTGAGCGCCGCAGTTAGTTCTTCCATCATCGCATCACGCCGAAGGCGGAAAGACCCACAGCGCGGGGCGGCCCACGTTGCAGTGAACGGCGCGGCCGAGCAGCGTGAGGGTGGCCCACGAATAGTAGAGATTGCTGCGGGCGAGATTGCCGGGGACGAAACCGCCGACCGATTTATCGAGCTGGCGCAGGCGCAGTTCGGTGGAAGGGACCGGGTAGAAGATGGTTTGCACTGCGTTGTTCGGACTTCCATCTTCGCCGACCAGGTCGGAGAAGCGCTTGATCCATGCGCGAGGATCGTGTCCGGAATCGGCAGCGGCGTGGTCGGCGACGAAGACGGCTTTTCTGCTCAATGCCGGCAGCGCGAGCAAACTCGCGAAGGCCCAGAGAGTCATCCAGCATGCGTGACCGAGCAGCGCGACGGCTGGCTGACGATCTGCGAGCTGGAACGCGAGCGTGCCGGTGAAAGTGCCCAGCAGGTTCCAAATGAGCAGCAGCACGAAGGCACGAGCGGGCAGCGCGTTTGCAATCTGCCATTGGCGCCGGCTCGACTCGGCAGCGAGTTCGGGCTTTGGCAGAGTCTCCAGCCAGCTGGCGGGTAGTAAACTTTTCGCGCTACGACCAAGCCCGAGGACCCCGCCGGTGAAGGCCGGGTCGTTGACCGTGGCGGTGAGAACTTTTTCCCCACCGTGCGAACGCTCCGTCGTCGCGACGCCACCGATGACGCGGAGAAGCTGCCGTCTTCCGAGCGCCAGCGCGATCATCGTGAACGCGATTCCTGCGCCGAATCCACCTGTGATCTGGAGGCTCATCGCACTCGCGAACCCCACGCCAGCCAGCACGAGCGTGTGCCCGAAAACTCCGCGCAACCAGCCTCGTAGAAATGTCATCACGCCAGTGCGGTGTCCCGGCATCAGCGCCACGCCGCCGATGAAATCAAACACCGCCTGTATCGCAATCACCCCGGAACCCACTGCAAGAAGCGGCCCGGTGCCGGGCGCGTCCGGCTTGCACATCAACAGCCAGAATAGACCGGCGCACGCGGCCAGCACCCAGAAGCCGACATTCGTAATGCCGAGCACCAAGCGGCGGCGGGCGAGTTCAGTTTGCGCTGTTGTCATCGGCGTGCATTACGCCGCTCGCATTCTATTGGCCGCTTTCGCCGGAATGAGAACGAGCACTCACATCCGAAAGCTCGCCACCGCCATCCCGCGCGCGCCCGTCTCCGCACGGAAAATGCCGCCTGCGAGCGGCTGTCGCGCGTGGCCCGCTGCATCCAGGTCCCGGCTCGCCGTCGTGATGAAAAGCGCGCCATCCTCGCCAAAGCAGCATGACGTCACCGCCTCCACGGGCACCTCGATTTTCGCGACGCGTTTTCCCGTCAGCGGGTCGTGACACGCCACGCACCAGCCGCCCCACAGCGCGATCCACAGATTCCCCGCAGCGTCCGCGCACATGCCGTCGGGGAAACCGTCTTCGAGCGTGATGACCGTTCTGCGGTTCGCGATTTCCCCGTCGTGAAAATCGAACGCATCCACGCGGCGCGTCGGCGAGTCGATGTAGTACATCGTCGCTCCATCCGGCGACCACGCGAGCCCGTTGGAAATACTGACAGCGCCCACCATTTTCGAAACGCCCCGTGCATCCACCCGATACAGCGCGCCCTGCTCCGGCGCTTCGCTCATCGCCATCGTCCCCGCCCACAAGCGGCCCTGCGGATCGCACTTCGCGTCGTTGAATCGATTGCCCGGCTTCGCTTCTTCCGGATGCGCGAGCGGCTCCATTCGCCCGTCGTCCCACGCCGAAAGCCCGTGCTCCGTCCCCACGATAAAGCCACCCCTCCCGCGCGGCACCGCGAACCCCACTCGCGACGGCAGCGTCCACTTCCGGTCCGCGCCCGTCGCGACATCCAGCGCGTGAATCTCGCAGCGCTCGATGTCCACCCACCACAGCCGCCCGTCGTGCCACAACGGCCCTTCCGCCAGCACCGCGTCCGCCTTCATGATACACTCCGCCTTCATCCCTCCACCACCGCCCGCATCTTCTCCAAGCCGATTCGCGCAACCTCCCGCGGGTCGCGCGCCCACAGGTCCTCGCGGAAAAGCTCCAGCGAAAGATACCCGCGATAACCCGTCCCGCGCAGCAAGTCGCAGTAGCGCCGAAGGTCAAACGTCCCATCGCCCGGCATCACGCGATCCCCGTCGCCCTGCTGCTCCCGCGGCACCGACGTCACGATGTCGTTGAAATGCGCCACCGCGATCTGCTCCGGGCGCAACTTCGCGATGGACTCCACCGAACCTCCGCCGCGGAAAATGTGAAACGGATCCAGCACCATCTCCCCGCCGCCGGCCAGCGCCAGGACCTCCAGCGCAGACTCGATCGTATTATATTGCTCCACAAAACCCAGGAACTCAAACACCGGCCGCACCCCGCTATCCTCGCTCGCTTCCAGCAACTCCGCGAAACGTCGCGCGCCCGTCGCCAAATCCGCGCGTCCCGCTGGCGGCGAAAAAATAATCTGCCTCGCCCCCAGCGGTATCGTTCGCGCCATCCGCCACGCCGCCTCATCTTTCACCCGCGGCCAATCCTCCTCCGCGCAGTCAAACCAGCCGTCGAAATAAATCACCGTCGCCACCTCCATCCCCAGACCCTCCACCGCCTTGCGAATGTCGATACGATGCCCGCCCCCCGCCACATACACATCCGCATCCGCGTACCACAACTCCACCGCATCGTACCCCGCATCCGAGGCGATCTGGATTTGATCCATGATCGGCGTCCCCCGAATCGTACTCATATTCAGACAATAGTGCAGCGCCTTCATCATACCACATTCTGCGGTGCCCCCGCCAAAAACGCCCGCACATTTGCCACCGTCGCATCCATCAGCCTCGACCTCGCCGCCCGCGTCGCCCAAGCAATATGCGGCGTCACGATACAATTTCGCGCTGTCAGCAGCGGATTGCCGGGCTTCGGCGGCTCCTGCGAAAGCACATCCAGCCCGGCACCCGCGATTTGCCCTGCGGTCAGCGCCGCCGCCAGCGCCGCCTCATCCACCAGCGGTCCACGCGCCGTATTGATCAAAAATGCGGACGTCTTCATCGACGCCAGCCGCTCCGCATTCACCAAATTCTTCGTCTCATCCGTCAGCGGACAATGCAGCGTCACCACATCGCTCCGCGAAAAAATCTCATCCACCGTCGCCTCGGAAACATTCGCCGGCAGCTCGCGCCGGCTCGACTTCGTCGCAATCACCTTCATCCCAAACGCCGCCGCAATCTCCCCCACCGCCGCCCCAATTGCGCCATAGCCCACAATCCCCATCGTCAGCCCGTCCAGCTCCACCAGCGGACTGTCCCAAAAACACCAGTCCTGCGCTGCAGCCCAGCGTCCATCGCGCGAGGCCACGGAATGCGCCCCCGCATGCTGCGTCAGCTCCAGAAGCAGCGCAAACACATGCTGCGCCACCGACCGCGTCCCGTAGCCCGGCACATTCGACACGACGATCCCGCGCGCCTTCGCCGCCCCGATGTTCACCACATTAAAACCCGTCGCCGTCACCGCAATAAGCCGCAGCCCCTTCAGCGCCGCGATCTCCCCACGCCCCACCACCGCCTTATTCGTAATCACCACATCCGCCCCCCCCGCCCGCGCCACCACCTCCGACCCCGGAGTCCGATCAAAAATCTCGCACTCCCCCAACTCCCGCAACGCATCCCAAGAAAGATCACCGGGGTTCAAAGTATAGCCATCAAGGACGCAGATTTTCATGACCAAAGGGCGTAGCTGTTTAGTTTTGCACGCGCAAGCCGGAGAAAGGGCAGCGGCATGCCGTCGTGACTTGTGACTGGTGAGAAGTGACTGGTCGCAAGCGAAAAAATCGCACCCAAACGCTTGCGGTGCGGGTTCAGGACATAGGTAACACAAGTGGTTCAGGACATGGGTAACACATTGGTCCCGAAAAACCTTCCGAAATGGGAGGATGGAGGGATGCCGTGGGAAACCAAAAACCAAATGAACCAAAGAAGCGAATTCGTATTAAAAGCGATGAAAACAGATAACTTCCGGGAGCTATGTCGGGAGTATAAAATCAGCCCGAAAGTGGGATATAAATGGAAGGCGAGATTTGAGCAGGAAGGGC
>JAYUSJ010000114.1:0-21345 GCA_043755735.1 Verrucomicrobiaceae bacterium
CGTCGAGTGGGTCGGAATCGGCGACATCGAGAGGCAGGGGCACTTTCTCAAGGTCGCCAAGGGCTTCCATAAGAACGGTCTTGGAAATTAGAACGCTGGTGCGTTTGCCTGCGGCTTGCGTGACAAGCTCCATTTCGCTGGCTAGGATCAATCCGGCGAACTTTCCGATACCTTTTCGGCCTTTGACAATGCGGTTGAGATTGTGTGTCCGATCGCCTTTGCGGCTGAATCTAGGGCTGGCGATATTCAGGTATTCGGATTCGAGTTCGGCGGTTTTCATGCCACTGCCGTTGTCCTGCACGATGATGGGGGCGTCGGTGAGGATGTTCGGGACGGTGACGTGAACCTCGGCGGCCTCGGCGTCCCAAGCGTTATCCACGAGTTCCTTCAGTGCCTTTTCGCTGGAGGTGTAGCTCTCACCGAGGACGTGGGCTAGTTTCGGATCGACACGGAAGTGGGCGGATTTTTGCATGATGCTATTGGACTACAGTATGCACAGGCGGTTTGACTACACAGAAGCACGTCGGTGATGCCGTTGAGGTGCGCGCTCCCGTTGCTTCGCGCCGGTGGCGTGATCAAGACGGAAGATTTTCCAGTTGTTGCCGTCGGCATCTACTCTCCCTACGTTTGCCGCCCGTCCCTCGAATCGAAGGGCGCACGACCATTTTTATGAAACCCATCCTCGCCATCGCCCTCGCGCTGTTAAGCCACATTGCCGTCCACGCTGCTCCCGCTGCGAAGCCGGCAAAAGATGTCTCCGCGCTGCTCGTCCCGATTGTGGAAACGAACGGCGTTCCCGGCATGGCTGCCGTGGTCGTTCGCAACGGCGAGGCTGTGGCGCTCGGCGTGGCTGGCGTTCGCACGCGGGGGAAGGTCGATAAGATTGCCGTCGGCGACCGCTTTCACATCGGCTCCGATACGAAAGCGATGACTGCCATGCTTTGCGGCATCCTCGTCGATGAAGGAAAACTGAAATGGAGCCAGACGCTCGGCCAGACGTTTCCGGAACTCAAAAGCTCCATGCATCCGCAGTATCAGGCCGTCACGCTCGAACAGCTCCTCACCAACCGAAGCGGCGCACCCGGCGATCTCGCCAAGGGTGAACTGTGGGGCAAGCTCGGCCAGCACAAGGGCTCGCCGATGACCGCGCGCCGACTGCTCGTTCAGGGCGTCACCGCGAAGCCGCCCGAAGCCGCTCCCGGCACTCAATACATCTACTCAAATGCCGGCTTCTCCATCGCCGGTCACATGGCTGAAAAGGTCACGGGGAAATCGTGGGAAGACCTCATGCGCGAAAAAATCTTCCGTCCGCTGGGCATGACCACCGCCGACTTTGGCGCACCCGGAACCCGGACGAAAAACGACCAGCCCCGCGGCCACAAAGCGGACGGCTCCCCCGTAGAGCCCGGTCCCGGCGCCGACAATCCCGTCGCCATCGGTCCCGCTGGAATCGTCCACTGCTCCATCGAAGACTGGGCAAAGTTCGCCGTCGCAAATCTTCCCTCCGCAAAAGTCAAACTCGTCAAACCCGACACGCTCACGAAGCTGCACACCGCCGTCCCCGGCGAGCCGAAATACGCCATGGGTTGGGGCATCGCCGACAACCAACCTTGGGCCGGCGGACCCGCGCTCACGCACTCCGGCAGCAACACGATGTGGCTCGCCGTCGCCTGGCTCGCGCCCGGAAAAGACTTCGCCGTCCTCGTCACCTGCAATCAGTACAACGAAAAAGCCTGCAACGACGCCGTCCTCGCGCTCATCGCAGATCATTTCAAGGGCCAGTAAGGATCGCGATGTGCGGGGGCAGCCTGAAAAGTTGCCTTCCTTTCGCGCTCCGTTCATCCGCCGATTTGCCACACGTGGACCGGAGTGATTGTTTGTCGGACTCAAAGTGGAATTCGCGAGTCGCGTATCCGGAGGACAAGGACACGAAAGTCCGCCGGCTCGAGCGGACCGAGCATTCATCCGTCCGTCAGCGCCCTTATGTGAGCGCGGCGTGAGGTCCTACCTCGGTGCGTCCTTACTTGGCCGGCGGCCAGCTCGTGCCGTCTTTCCGTTGAATCTGCCTGAGGGGTGCAAAAAGGTTTTCTGGAAGCATAGGTTCGCCGGGCTTAAAGACGCGGCCTTCGCGAATCGCGTGCTCGTTTTTCGTCAAAAAGGCGTCCCACCGTTTGCGCAATGCGATAAGCGTTTCGCGGTCTGCGACTGTCGTGCCACCGCCGGAACTGGTGCCGACGATGATCCCCGCAAGTTCCGACAACGCCGTATGCCAGTGCGTCAAGCTATCGAGTTGCGCAGCCCATGCACGCGCGGCCTCGTAGCGGGCGTTCAATGCGAGCGCGGCGGTGCTCGCGGAGCGCAGTGCCCATATATTTCGTTCGCTTGCCACCAGCGCGATCACGGCTGCTCGATACGAAGGGTCCTTGTCTTTCGTCGCGACGTCCGCAGCTTCGCTGCACACGCCGGCATCGGTGCTGCGGAGTGCGGCGAGAACTGCCGGGCGAAACTCCGCCGGGAGCGGCTCGGGAAGGGCCTTCAGTGCCGCCTTGCGAAGCTCCGGACGCACCGATTCGAGCGCCGCATGAAGATGTTTGTTCGCCGCCTTTCCGTGCGTCGGCGATGCAACCAGATAGTAAAGGCCGCCATCGTCGGTGAGTTGATCCGGTTTCGGATCGAGTCGCTGTAATGCAGCAACCGCAGCCGAACAGTCCTTGGGTGGATCGGAAACAAAGTCATCCGTGTCGAAGTTCGACCGCTGAATAAGCGCCAAGCGAATACATTCAAGAATCGGGGCGACATCCTGTGCGTCGCCAACGTGTCCGAGAAAATTGATCGCCTCTTCCCGTTGCTCGGGCGTTCCGTGTTTGAACCAGCGGCGCGCCTGAACCGCGAGCGGCGCTGCGAGTTCCGCCTTCCAGCATCGCTCGCTAAACGTACGCGCCGCCTCCCGAGCTGCGCCAACCGTCCACCCGTCAGTGTCCGGATCGAGCTGACGCACGGATTGAAGTCGCGGGCCAAGGCTGCTACTCGCAGCTTTGCTGACCTCCGCGTCAGGCGAGGCCATCAGGTCGATGAGCGCTCCGGTCGCATCGGGAGTTTCGATTTCAGCGATTGCATTCACCGCCTCGGAATTCGCCTGTTCTGCGAGCTTCTTCAAAAACGGGAGAAAGATGGGGTGATAAAGCGCTGCGTAGCTCGCGTGTTCAGGCGAGCGCTGTCCATACGTGCCGCCGGAGAATTTCTCCGCCGCGGCCTTTGCAACGAGTGCTTCGGCTTCCTTCGGATTCGGGATTCGCACAACCAACTCAGCTTCGGCGACGGGCCGCTTTTGCTCGCCCTTAGACCACCCGAAGTCATGCGTAATTTTCACCCGGTAGCGACCGTCCTTTCCAAAACGAACAAACTTGCAGAGCGGCAGTGACTCCACCCACTTGTCGCCCGGCTTGAGCTCCGGCGTGGCTCCCATTCCGCCGAAATCCATCCCTTTATGGCGTTCGAACGGGTCGGGCAATATCGCGCCGTCTGAATCGGTCACCGTGACCTTGAATCGATCCGCCCGGCCCAAACCGCGGTAGTCGCCGCCGAAAGATGCACGGAACTTCTCGGTTCCGTCGTTGGTGAGGATCGCGTGCGCCAGAATGTTTTCACCCAGCACATACTCCGGCTTGTCGAACTCAATTCGGAACGCGGCGCCCGGCGGGACGGATAAACGCGCGTCGTCGTTCTCCGCGAGAATCCTGATAACGGCCGCGAAAAGGAATGCGAGCATGCGAATCATTGCGTCATCTCAGCAGACAGGGGAGTCGGCGACGAGCATCAAACAGAGGCGACGCCCTTTTGGACAGGACTTGGGCGTAGGATCTCCAGCGGGCTTGTGGGTCGGTACCACTGGCGAGAAATTCGAGAGACTTAACGCGTTTTTGTCGGGCGTCCGCTCGGGTGGATGAGGGTGTGCTGTGGGAGCCGCAGTAACCTCCATCTCGACAAACCACGCTCCGAGCCGGGATGAGCCGTCACACGCCGAATTGCCACACGTGGACCAGCCCGGCCATGTCGGCACCTGCGAGACGGGTGCCGTCGGGGGAGAATGAGATGGCGTGGATCCAGTCTTTGAATTGACCTCCGCGCGGCTTGCCGATTTCTTTCACCAGCTTGCCGTCGGCGATGTTCCAGATGCGCACGACCGTGTCGCGTCCGGCGGATGCGATGTGCTGGCCGTCGGGGTGAAAGCAGATGTCGGTGATGCCGTTGAGGTGGCCGGGCGTGAGTTCCCGCTGCTTCGCGCCGGTGGCGGGATCGAGGAGGAAGATTTTCCCGTTGTTGCCGTCGGCCTCGCCGCCACGGCCGATGGCGAGGAGCTTTCCGTCGGCGGAGTAGACGGCGGCGGCGATCTGCATGTCTTTGAATTCCTTGCTGAGGTCGTGCTGCACGGTGCCGGCTTCGATGTCCCAAAGCTTCACGGCGGTGTGGCGGCCCGAGTCGAAAATCAGCGGATATCGCTCGGAGACGAGCGCCTGTTTTAAGTCCGGCGAGAGCGCGACTGCATAGGCCCAGCCTTTGACTTCCCAGCGCTTTTTTTCCGTACCATCGGCGCGGTTGAACAGGACGACTTGTCCTGCGTCGTCGCCGGTGATGAGCGTGGATTGGTCCTGGCTCATGGCGAGCCCGACGATCCATTCCCGGCCTTCGATCGTCTTGGCGGGTTGCTGCGTGCGGACTTCGACTTCGATCGGCGGCGGCCCCTTCTTGTCGGAGTTTTTCTTGCGCGCGATTTCTTCGATGGCGCGAATGTTGAGCACCACTTTTGCAGGCGCGCCGGGCGAGGCCTGCATGTCCCAGTATCGAAGCGTGTGGTCATTGCTCGCGGAAATGAGCCAGCGGTTCTCGGCGCAGATCAACCGGTTGATGACGTTCGTGTGGCCCGTGAACTGGCGGGTGGGCGGCACGGCTTCGCAGAGCGGTTTCTCACCTTTCTCGCTGCCACCGGACTTCGGTTTTTCAGCAACCGGCTCCGCCGCGGGCTCGGGCTTATCAGGCAATTCCCAAACGAGAATCTCGCCGAGATTATTGCCCGCTGCGATGTGGCGCGGTCCGACAAAACTGACCGCCGAAACCCACGCGGCATCCCACGGCAGTGACCAAAGCAATGTTGCTTTTTCGAAATTCACTGGCGGGTTCATGCGAGCAAGTCCTGGATCGGCTTGGAGCCTTCGGGCGTGGCCCAGATGGGACGCGGGCCGACGTAGTGTTTCACGCGCGGATTCACGCCGAGCGCGGTATAGATCGTAGCGAAGAGGTCGCCTTCACTCACCGGGTTCTCGGCGACATCGCGCCCGTCCGCGTCGGTGGAGCCGTAAACGACGCCGCCTTTGATCCCCGCACCCGCGAGCACGATGGTCCAGCCATGGATGAAATGATCCCGCCCGGCGCGATTGTTGATCGTCGGCGTGCGCCCGACTTCGCCCATCCACACCACGAGCGTGTCTTGCAGCAGCCCCGTGCGTTCGAGGTCGATGAGCAGGCCGGACCATGCCGGGTCGAGGACCTGCATATTCGCTTTGTGACAGACGAAATTGTCCGCGTGACTGTCGTAGTTATCCTGCCCGATTTCCACGAACGGAACGCCCGCTTCCACAAGTTTCCGCGCGAGAAAACATCCACGGCCAAAGTCGCTCCGACCGTAAAGCTCTTCGTGCGTCGGCCAGTCTTTGCTCGTGTCGAAGAGCGACTTCGCGCGCAAGAGCCGCCATGCGCGTTCCTTTGCAACACGGTGGCTTTCGTACGACTCGGCACCGTTTTCCTTTTTGTGTTCATCCTCCATCGAGCGCAGCAGTTCTTTGCGTCGATCATCATTCGCCGTCGGCAGATAGGTGCTGGTGAAAGACGGCATCTTCCCGCCGCGCTCGACGCTGAAAGGCGCGTAGCGTGGCCCGAGGTAGCCGGAGCCCGCATTGCCCGTCGGGCCCATGCGCACGAAGCTCGGCAAATCGGCATCGTCCTGACCGAGATACTTCGCGACCATCGCGCCAAGTTCCGGATGCGGCATTCGCTCGGACTGCTTGTAGCAAGTGTGCATGTGGTAAATGCCGTCCGGATGATCTGGAGACTGCGTGCGCATACTGCGGATGATTCCCAGTTTGCCCACCTGCTGAGCCATCTTCGGCAGGTATTCGCAAATGCGGTAGCCGGGCAGCGCGGTCTTGATCTCGCGGAACGGCCCTCCCGTGGGGCGACCCGGTTTCATGTCGAACGTATCGATCTGGCTCGCGCCGCCGTTCATCCAAAGAAGGATGCACCGCTTGGCGCGCTTCTGCGCTTCGGCGGCGATGCTCTGCGAGTTAAAGAGCCCGCCCCAATTTGCAATCGCAGTGCCCGCGGCGGTGGAGAGCGCACCTTTCAGCAGCGCACGTCGCGAGATGTGTTCGTGTAGCGGGCAGTTGGCGTCCATCATGGTTGGTGAAATTCCTCAGTGGTTGAATCGAAACTCGCTCAAGTTCACCAGCACCCAGAGCGCCTCTTCGACGACGGCTTCAGTCTTCGGATCGCTGGCAAGGTAGGTCGCAAACTTCTGGCGCTCCGGCTCGGTCGGCATGCGCGTGAGCACCGACAGGAACATCCGCTCCACACGCTGCTCCCAAGGATCGGTCGAAGCACAAATACCGTCCGCGAGATTGCCTTTCTTGCGCCGGATGAACGCGCGGACGTTGTCGCTGTTATTGAGAAACAGATGCTCGCCGAGGCTTCCTTGGAATTCCCCCATGCCGTTCAACGGCTCGCCGAAGTAGCGGAGAAAATACTCGCCGGTTGAGCCTTCGCTTTTCACAGCAGGATCGCCGCCGGCAGTCTTGAGCGTCGCCTGGATCTCCTCCGCCGAGAGCGGTCGCACACGCGCACGCTGGAAATGCTTGGGCAGCGCGTCCTTCGATGCCCCAGTGCTCGCCCGCTGATACACCCCGCTGCTCACCAACTCGCGTATGAGCCACTTCATGTCGAACTGATGCGCGATGAACTGCTGCGTGAGCGCGTCCAGCAGCGCCGGCAACGTCGGCTCATTTCCATCCACGAAATTGTCCACCGGATGCACGATCCCGCGGCCGATGAATTGCGCCCACACGCGATTCACAATCGCCCGTGCGAAGAACGGATTCGTCGGCGAAGTCGCCCACTCCGCGAGCTTTTCCTTTCGCGAAAAAAGCGGCGGCGGCAGCGACTTCACGCCGTCCTTCACCGTCGGTTCCTTGAATCCTTCAGGCAGCGCCGGCTCTTCCAGCGGCGAGCCTGCAAGAAACTTCGGCTTCACCGGCTCTCCCTTCGTGCCCGGTTTCAGCTCCTTCGCGTTCCCCGCGAACAGCACATCGCCGCTGCTCTTCTCGCCGATTTTGAACTTCTTCACCTTCTTCTCGCCCTCGCCCGACGACCCTAAGTCCAGCACCACGAGCCGGACAAAAAAGCCCGCCATCCCGTAAAAATCCTTCTGCAACAAATCGGTCGAAGGATGGTCGTGACAGCGCGCACACTGGATCTGCGTACCGAGGAAAACCTTGCTGAACGCCTCGGCCAAATCCTCCGCCTTGTTGTTATACTGCACGTAGAAAAGCTCCGAGCCTTCCTGCTGCGCGAGCAACAGGTCGCGCACCCAGCGGTCGTAGGGCTCGTTCTTTGCAAACTTGTCCGTGAGCCACTGCTTGAAGAGCGTGCGATTGCGCGTGGCATCCTGATTCGGAGGGTTGCGACCAAACAGCGTGAGATCCCAAACCGTCGCTTGCTGCTGCGGATACCGCGGATCATCCAACAGACGCTGAATCAGTTTGTCGCGCTTCCCGGCATCCGCGTCGTCGAGGAATTGCTTCGCCTCGTCGTACGTAGGAATGGTGCCCACGAGATCGAGATACACGCGGCGGAGGAAAGTCGCGTCATCCGACTTCGGCGCAAGCGGGATTGCCTCCTTCTCGCAGGCCGAGCGAACCTCTTTATCGATCACCTCCCGCAACGGAACATCCGCCGCGCCCGCAAACGTCGCACAACACGCCACCAAGAGAGCCGCGAGTTTTACCGCAAAGCAATATCGCGGCGGCGCAGATGATCTGGTGGTTGGTGCTCTCATGTCGTGGCGTCACACATTCCATCATCCACGAGGGACATTCATTAGTCTGAATATTCCACCTTTTCACCCCGCTCGGATAGGGGCTGCCACCACTTCCGCCGACGGCGGCCTGCGAGCAGGGATAGTCCGCCGATTCGGAGTGTGGCGCTGCCGGGCCACGGGACAGCCAGGAGTGTGATGTTGTTTCCGTCGCCACCCACGTCGCACGGGCTTCTGTCTTTCGCTCTGCCTTTTCCAGAATCTCTGCACGACGCACGAGCCACGCTTCTTTGCGCGGCAGGTTTGCGAGCAACGAATCCTCGCGTGCGCGCGCTGCATCAAACCGGTTCGCCGCGAGATCCATTTCAACTGCGGGAGTGACGAGCGAAACAAGGGGGGCAATCGTTTCGATTCCCGCATCGAGAGTTGCGAGCGCTTCCGCTGGTTTGCCTGCTTTTTCAAAGGAGGAGGTCTGGTTGTTATAGAGCAGCGGCGAGGGTTGTCCGGCGCATTCAATCGCGCTGGCGAATGATGCCGCAGCAAGTGCAAATTCCCCGCTCTCAACGAGCGTGCGCGCCAGTCCGCCATGAGCCACGGACATTCCCGGTTCCGCCGCGATTAATTGAGTGAAAGTCGCGTGCGCGTTTTTAAGATCAACGACCAGAAGCTACACTTCACCCCGGAGCAGGGACGTGTTTTTCATTTTCGGCGCGAGAACCTCTACGCGGGCCAGTTCGGCGGTGATCGCGGCGATCGATTCGGAAACCGGGCCGTGACCACAGACAGTCATGGCTGACAGAAGAAGCACGAATATTACAGGCGGCGGGTAGCGATTCGACATTGGGTGCGGCGGAGAATTCGTGGTTCCAATGTCCTTTTCCAAGTCAATGCTCTTTCGACCGGGCCGCAAGCAAGGCTTCGATCCGGCGCGCTGTTATGGAGCGAAGATGCCGTTGAGAAGGTAAAGGTGGCCAGGTTGCAGGTTGTAGCCTTTCTGCGGGGCGATCTGGATCTCCATTTTTTTCGGGGCTTCAGCTTTTCCGAGGAGGCGCAGGTATCGGCTGAGGCTCGATGGAAGTTCGTAGCGCACGACGGCGCAGCCCGGAGATTGTCCGAGTTCCTGTGCTTTTTTGACGGCGTCGTCGAAATCTCCGACTTGGTCGATGAGTTTTGCCTCGAACGCGTCCCTGCCGGAGAGCACGCGGCCGTCTGCGACGCCGTCGCGGAGTTCTGCCTCGGGCAGTTTCCGTTCGGTGGCAACGATGCCGACAAACTTCGAGTAGGTTTGCATCACAAGACTCTGCACGTATTGCTTTTCGTCGGGCTGCAGTACGCGGGACCCGCTGAGCATGTCTTTGAATTTGCCGCTTTTGAAGGTGACCATTTCGAGGCCGACTTTGCCGAAGAGCTCGGCGTAGTTGAGGGTCTGCATGATGACGCCGATGCTGCCGGTGAATGTGGTGTCGTGTGCGACGATGTAGCTGGAGCCGCACGCGATGTAATACCCGCCGCTCGCCGCAGTGGAGCCCATGCTCACGACGACGGGTTTTTTTGCCCGTGCGGCGCGCACTGCATTATAAATGATGTCGCTTGCCGTGACTTCGCCGCCGGGTGAATCGATCGCGAGGATGATTGATTTTACGTCCGTGTCCTCCAGGGCGTGTTTGAGTTGAAGCTTGATGTCTTCCACCATGGATTCGCCGATGCTGCCGGGCTCGAAGTTCGAAATAAGTCCGCTGAGCCGGATGACGGCGACTTTGCTCTTGATCGCGGGACTGGAAGGCGGAGTGAGCCGGTGCTCGTGAAAGTGCATCGAGTCGGCTGTGATGCCGGCAGCTCCGCCGATGATGAAGATCAAGTTGAATAGAAGACTGAGACAGAGGACTACCGTCAGCAAAACGCCGAGGCAGCCGAAACGTTTTTCGTTGGCCATGCGCGGACCGTGGGGGAAAGGCGAGGGGAGTTCAACGTCGAACGTGTCCGAATTTATCGGCGAGGGCATTCGCGACGACGAGCGGGACGAAATGGGTGACGTCTCCGCCGAGGCTCGCGACTTCTTTCACGAGGCGCGATGAGACGTAGCTGTATTCCTCTTTGGGCATGAGAAAAAGCGTCTCCAACCTCGGTTCGAGCCGGCGATTCATGAGCGCCATTTGGAACTCGAACTCGAAATCGCTCACTGCGCGGAGCCCGCGGATGACGGCGCTGGCGCCTTCGTTGCGCGCGAATTCGACGAGCAGTCCGTGGAAGGAAGTGACGCGGACATTCTTGATTCCGGTGACGGCTTCGTTGAGCAGGGAGACGCGTTCTTCGGGCGTAAAGAGGCCGCGCTTTTCGGGATTGAACGCGACGGCGATGACGATTTCTTCGCACAGTTTCGCGGCACGTTCGATGACGTCGAGGTGGCCGTTGGTGACGGGATCAAAGGAGCCAGCGTAGATTGCGCGTTTCACAACTGCATGTTGTGGCAGCGTTTCCGTATTCGCCAAGCGGAAAGGCCTGGAAAGGTCACTAAATCGTAACCAGCATTACTGCGAAGTTAGTAGGGCCAATGGGAATTCGGGCTACGATATGGGAATCAAATGGCAAATTTTTTGAATTCAGGATTGCGGGTGCGTCCGCAACAAAATGCATCTGCGTTTTCCTACGTGAGCGCGCCGAAAGTCGCGGAGGCTCCGGCTCCAAGGAAGAGTCTGCTGAAGCAATGTGCTCCGGGGCCGTGGGGGGATATCGAGTTTCATTATCTGTATCTCGAAGCTTCAAGTGAGCTTGTGGACGTATTCCAAATGCCGACCGTGGTGCCTCGATGGAGCTTCCCGGGAATGACTCGCGAGGAAATTCGCGGGGTGTTCGTAAAGGCGGGCATTCCTGACGGCGGAATCGAGCGATGGATGAAGGGATGTTTGCTGGAGCAGGAAGGGGCGATTCACATTCTGCCGCCGATTCCGGATCTGGAGGCGCTGAACGCCGTCCAGAGGGCCGCGATTTACGCAACGCTGGCGCAGTGGGAGATGAATCCATTTCACAAGGATCCGATCTTCATCACGGGGGGCGACGCCAGAGACTTCCTGCGGAATACCGATATCGAGGCAGACCATGCTGCGTGGTTTGAGCGGATGTGCTATCGGCGGGGTCACGTGCTTTGTTTCTCCGACGTGAGTGCTCTGCTTTCGCGTGCTCGCAATGACTCCGAGGTGAAACGGCTCTTCAAGCTCTGCTCGCGCACAAGGACGCTCGTCGCCAGACTGCGTCTTCTGCCAGGGACGGATTATGATTCTCTCACGGCTTACTGGTCGAAAAGCGGGCGCCGAAAGGACGTGCTCACCATGCTCAAGAGCGTCGCTGAAGCACCCGGTGCGGAGCATCTCGACCTCATCCACATGTTGCCGCCGCTGCCCCGCAAATTGCTCTACAGCTACCCTCCGCTGGAGCTGGCGGTTCACGGACGGATGCCGGACTGCCATTGGACTTCGCTGAATTTTTTCAACTACGAGCCTCGCGAATACTACATCGATACGCGCCTTGCGGCCTCGCACGTCATCGAGAATTTTGCTCCCGTGGATGCTCCGTATCGCTTCGGCGACGTGCTCTTTTTTCTGGAGGGCCCGGCATTGCATGCTTTTCATAGCTGCGTCTTCGTCGCGGACGACATCGTCTTTACCAAGAACGGCGACAATGCCGCGAATCCGTGGGTGCTTTCGCACTTGGAGGATCTCCGGCAAGTGTATCTGAGCGGGAGCGGCGGACATGTGCAGGGCTACCGGCGCAAGTAATCACTCCGCTTTCCCAAACAGAAACTCCAGCGGCGCTCCCAATCTCGCTCTCCACGCAGTGAGCGAATGGGCCGCACCACGAGCCACGTTGACCGTGAAATCCCGGTCCCGAACGAAGCCCCTACTTTGCAAAAGCGCCGTCACTTGCTCCTGATACAGCGGGATGTTCGCCTCGCCGGCGACCGTTCCATGATCGAAATAGATACGCTGACCACCGGGGCGAAGCTCTTTCGTTCGGGTCAGAATTCGCAGCAACTCGCACTCGGCGGGCGTATCCGCGCTGAGATCCTCATAAGTCGGCGACATGCACGCAAACCGTCCGAACGTGGACGAATGCCTCATCGCCATCCAGAGCGCCAGGGAGCCCCCCAGTCCAAAGCCAAGGACGCCGGTATGCCCGGCTTCACGCAGGGTGCGATCCCGGCAAAGTGTGTAGTCGATGAACGGCTTCAGATCATTCACGATGAAGTCCGCCATTTTGGGGCCTTCCCATTGAGGTGACAGTTCCTCATCGCGCAGGCCGAAATCCTCGCGGTGAAAAACAGCGACTAGAATCAGCTCGGGAATCGATCCGAGCTTGGAGAGGGTGCGGACCCAGGTGTCGGCGTCGAGCGTCTCATTCTCCGGTGAATTGAGCGCAGCGAGTGTGTCCTGTCCGTCCAGCAGGTAGAGCACCGGGTGGCGCGAATCGTTGCTGCGCATGTAGCCGGGCGGCAGCCAGATGATCGCCCGGCGGTGATGGCCAAGTTGCGTCGCGTCGAGTTCCGTCTCGATTGCCCGGCCATACAAGAGGTCGGCATCCACCGGAGTGGAGTCCTTCCAGTGCTCGACCTCAATCGCGATGCTGAGGTCGTGCGCGACGAGATAGGAATAGTTCAGGCACGGTGAGCCATCGAGATGCGACTCTTCCTCCTCCCAGGAACCCCGCGTGATCTTGAACTCCACCATTCCGTAAGGAAGGTCGCACGCCCCCCGGAATCTCCCGTCCGTTCCGCGCTCCAGCACGAGTCCGCGCTCCGGGTTCCAGTTCCCCAATGAGGGGTCTGTGCCGACAACGACCACGCGTTGCCGGCTTGGGTCCGTCGGAATCAAGATTTCGAAAGTCAGTCGCGGCATTTGCATAACTTGCCACGGGTTGCGGAGAATTGAAAGTCCACAACGAACGGCTCAAGGAATGAAAGTGACGGGCACATTGAGCCTCGCGCGAAAAGGCGGCCATTATCGCCGAATGAGGCAATGGTTCAGAAATTAGCCGCACTCTGGAGATTCTGTGCAACTTTTCCGGAGGTCGGTGGTTAATAGGATGTATGAAAGAAGAACATGATGACCTGTGGGAGTTTCTCGGCAAGGGACGCGAACAAAAGGCATCGTCGTTTTTCACTGCGAATGTGATGCGAAAGGTGCGCGAGGAAATCGAGCGTCCGAAGGGGCTTGCGGCTCTGGCTTTGTGGCTGCGAAAGAAGTGGTTCATTCCTGCGACCGCTGCCGCGTGTGCGCTCGCAGTCTTCGCATCGTTGCCGGGCGGGAATCCGACAGCGCCGATCGGCCCGACGGTGGACGACATGGCCTTCGCGGTAGCGCAAAGTTCTGAAATCAACCTGATCGCCGATCTCGACACGCTCGTGGCGGCGGATGATAACGCGATATGGCTCGAAGCAGATCCGTCCTCATTATTCTAGTTGCCTCCGCGTTCAGCGTTTCCGCACAGGAGGCGCCGAAAGTGCCCGACGCTGCGCCGAAATTTCCGCTCCCGCCGGGTGGTGGCCCGCCTCCACCGCCGCAGAGACCCGATGGAGGGGAACATCACCGCGATCGCCGTTCGCATTGGAAGCCTGATGGCGAGCCGGGACGTCCTTCCTTTCAACTCCCTCCCGAGGCGCAGGCGATGCGTGACCAGGCGAAAAAAGAGTTTGAGAAAATGACGCCCGAGCAGAGGCAGAAATTTTGGGGAAATTTTAAATCGTGGCTCGATATGCCCGGCGATCAGCGCGATCGCTTCCAGAAAATGCATGATGATCGAATGGCGCGGATGCGCGCCGAGATTCAGGAGATTATCGACCGCTCGGGCCTCACGCTGGACGAAGCGCAGAGGAAGCAATTTGTGGAGCGTTACTTCGAAGAGCGAAAAATCATCGAGGAACGGCTGCGGAAAGAAATGGAAGACCGTCGGTGGCCGTTGCTCGCTGCGATGGAGGAGCATCTGAAAGCGGAGTTTTCCAAGCCCGCTGAGAAGCCTGCTGAAAAGCCCGTAGAGAAGAAGTAGAATCCCTGTCCGCAATCGGTGGCTCAGGGGCTTTATCAGATCAGTTCGTTCAAAATGGCGTACCTGCTTGCGCAGTTATTCCCGCGCTGGTCCCTGCATTGGCTCGCCGCACGCGTAGCTCTGGGCGGTGCAAATCGAAGGCCGGCAGCGCGCACTGCGATGCTGGAGAATCTCCAGTATGCCACGGACAAATCGCTCGAAGAACGGGAGGAAATGTTCGAGCAAGGGATTCGTAATTTCGGAAGGATGCTCGCAGATTATTTCATCACTGCGGCGGGACGAAAAGATCGTCTGGCCCCACTTTTTGATTCATCGACCGGCTGGGCGCACGTAGAGGCGGCGCGAGCAAAAGGGAAAGGCGTCATTCTCGTCACCGGTCACCTCGGTCATTGGGAACTTGGCGCGCAATGGCTTGCGTGCTGCGGCGTGCCGCTGACGGTGATTACTCTTCCGGAGCCTTCGCCGGACCTTTCCCGCTGGCGCGGCGCAGCCCGACGGCAATTGGGGATCGGCACAATCGAAGTCGGCCCTGGGCGGGAGTTTTCGTTCGTGGAAATGCTCGCCGTTTTACGCAGGAATGAAGTGCTCGCAGTCCTCGTGGATCGGCCTTACGAGGGCACCGGGATTCCTGTCCGGCAGTTCGGCCGCGAAACGCAATTCAGCATGGCCGCGGCGATGCTGGCGCATCATACCGGAGCTGCGGTGATTCCCGCGTTCGTTTTTGCGCAGCCGAGCTGGCACTATGAATCCATGGCTTTGCCCGAAGTCCCGATGGAGACGGGCTCCCTCCGGCAGACGATGCAGCCGAACACTCAGCGAATTGCCGACATTTTCGAGTCGCTCATTCGCCAATATCCCGAACAATGGTTTAATTATGTCCCGCTTTATACTCGCCCTTAGTCTCTGTCTCACACTCGCAGCACACGCCCAGGAATTGAGCGCCGACGAGCAAAAGACGCTCGTCGCGAAGTTCCAGTCGCAGCGCGCGCAATTGCCGTCGCTCAGCGCGGAATTTACGGAAGAGCGCACGACAAGACTCGTGAATAAGCCGATCGTCAGCAGCGGGACGATGGCCTTTCAAGCGCCCAACAAGTTTCGCCGCGAGGTAAAGGGCAACTCGCCGAGCACCGCCGTGTGCAACGGCGAGGAGCTGTGGATCTACTATCCCGTATTTAAAGAAGCCGAGCACTACACGCTCGGCCAGCGACAGGTCTTCGACGACAGCCTCGCCGCGCTCACGGCCGGACTCAACTTTGAAGGCGTCGAGAAGTTCTTCCGCGTAACCGCCAGCAAAGAGGACGGCGGATACCTTGTAGCGCTCGTGCCGAAATCGAGCGGATTGAAGAAATACATCACTACCCTGCAAGTCTCGATGGATGCCGACGGGATTATAAAAAAGACCGACGCCGTTCTGCCGAAAGGCGACCGGGTCGTGACCACGTATCGCAACGTGAAATCATCCAGGCAAAGCGATTCGAAATTCGACTTCGCGCCGCCCGCCGGAGTGAGTGTGACCACGCCGCTCGGAAAATGACCACGCGCATTCTCCTGCTGTTTCTCGGGCTGCTCGGCGTTGTCTTCGCGGGCGAAAGTGACGCGTTTCATCCCGATAAGCTGCGGGAAATGGATGCGGCTGTACGGCTCGCAATCGCTGATGGACGCTTGCCCGGCGGAGTCGTGCGCATTGAGCGCAACGGCTCGGTGTATCAAGCCGCCTTCGGAAATCGGGCAGTCCAGCCGCAGGTAGAATCCAACACCGCAGACACGATCTACGACGTGGCGTCGCTTACGAAAGTGATGGCGACAACTCCGGCGGTGATGAAGCTCGTGGAGCAGGGGAATGTGGAGCTCGATGCGCCGGTGAGCCGCTATTTGCCGGGATTTCTTGGTGAACACAAAGAGCGCGTGACCGTGCGTTCGCTGCTCACTCATTCCTCCGGCGAGAGGCCGGGAATGAGCGGTGCCGGCTGGGCGGGATACGAAGAGGGAATCGCCAAGGCACTTGCACAGCCGCTCGGTGACGAGCCGGGAAAGTTGATTCGTTACAGCGACGTGAATTTCATCCTCCTCGGCGAACTCGTGCGTAAAGTGAGCGGCGAATCGCTCGACGTTTTTTGCGCGCGGGAAATCTACGCTCCGCTGAAAATGACGGACACGATGTTTCGTCCGCCACCGGAGCTTTTGCCGCGGATAGCTCCGACGACAACTGGTGTTGCGCGTGGCGAAGTTCACGACCCGACCGCGAGGCAACTCGGCGGCGTCGCGGGTCACGCCGGCCTGTTTAGCACGGCGGCGGATGTCGCGAAATTTGCGCGAATGCTCTTGGATGGCGGGCCTGTTTTGAAGCCCGCCACGATCGCGCTGATGACCGCCGTGGCCACGCCTCTCAGCGTGGAAGGCAAGCGCGGGCTCGGTTGGGATATCGATACTCCTTACGGCGGTCCGCGCGGGCGTTGGTTCCCGCTCGGAAGCTACGGACACACTGGCTGGACGGGCAGTTCATTGTGGGTCGATCCGTTCTCAAAAACATTCATCGTCTTCCTCAGCAACCGCAATCATCCCACGGAATCCGGAAACGTCCTGCCGTTGCGAATGGCCCTCGGAACGCTCGCTGCGGAGGCCGTGAAAGACTTCAACTTCCTGTACGTCCCCGGCGCGCTGACACCGGGCGTCGCAACGATTCGCCATGCGCCTGTGGAAAAGGCAGGGACCCAAGTGCTCACAGGCATCGACCTGCTCGTGCGCGATCGATTTGCCCCGCTCAGAGGCCTCCGAATCGGGCTCGTGACCAACCAAACCGGCATCGACCGGAACCGCCGCCGCACCGCAGACCTGCTTGCAAAGGCCGACGGCGTGAAGCTCGTCGCGCTGTTCAGTCCCGAGCACGGAATCGCCGGTAAACTCGACGAAAAAGTCGGTGACGCAAAAGACGAGGCAACCGGCCTGCCCGTATTCTCGCTCTACGGCGAAGGCCGCGCGCCGACTGCCGCGCAACTCGCCGATCTCGATGCACTGGTCTTCGACATCCAGGATATCGGCTGCCGTTTCTACACCTACATTTCCACGATGGGCGAATGCATGGCCGCCGCCGGGAGGGCGAAAAAGAAGTTCATCGTGCTCGACCGCCCAAACCCCATCGGCGGCATCACCGTGGAAGGCCCCGTGCTCGACGGCGAACGCTCATTCACCGGCTGGCACGATATCCCCGTCCGCCACGGCATGACCGTAGGCGAACTCGCCCGCATGTTTAACGAAGAGCGTAAACTCGGCGCGGACCTCACCGTGATTCGTTGCGAAGGATGGCACCGTGACCAATGGTTCGACCAGACGACGCAGCCGTGGGTCAATCCATCGCCCAACATGCGCAGCCTCACCGCCGCCGCGCTCTATCCCGGAGTCGGCCTCATCGAGTTTTGCAACGTCAGCGTAGGCCGCGGCACCGATCGCCCATTTGAATTGGTCGGCGCACCGTACGTGGACGATCGCCGCTTCGCCGCCGAAATGAATGCCGCCGGACTCGCAGGTGTCCACTTTACCGCAGTGCGCTTCACGCCCACGGCGAGCGTCTTCGCAGGGAAAGAATGCGGCGGCGTTAGCATCACCATCACTGATCGCCGCAGCATGAACTCCGTAGATATCGGCATCGAACTCGCCCGCACCTTCCAGCGTCTGCACCCCAAAGAATGGCAGGGCGCGAAACTCGCCAAACTGCTAGTCCATCCAGCCACCGCCGCCGGAATTGCCGACATGAAACCGCTAACGTCAATCCACGAATCCTGGGTCCCCGCCCGCGAAGCTTTTCAGCAAAGACGCGAAAAGGCGTTGATTTACAGGGAGTGACAGATTGCGTGTTTTGAAAGGTTCAAAACACAATCCGCTCGTAGAGTTCGGCGAGCGGGATTTCGATTTCGACCTCGGGGAGTCGCAGAATGGCGTCGAGGCCGGTCAGTGTTTCGCTAATCCAGCCGGTCGATGTGCGGCGATCGATGACCAGTTCGGCGCGCGATTGTTCGATGCGGACGTAGGATTGGAGCGCGGTGACGTGCCGGTAGGCCATGCGCTTCTCTCGTTCGTCCACATGGCGCGTTTCCTCGGAGATAATCTCAAACACCACTGTGGGCCGTTCTCGCCAACCGTGACCCGTGTCGGTCGGGTCGCAGGCAACCATGGCGTCCGGGTAATAGAAGTAGGTGTCGCTGTTGAGATCATTGATGCGGAATTTCATGTCCGAGCCGAATGCTTCGCAGCGCCGCCCACGGAGCCTCGTTCCCAGCGCGGTGACTAAAGATGTTGCAATGCGGTTGTGCGGTTCGCTCCCGCCCGCCATGGCGTAAACGATTCCGCCGAGGTAGTCATGCTTGACGGCGCTCCGGCTCTCGCCGTCGAGGTAGTCTTCGACGGAGATTTGCGTAGAGGAAATCGGAATGGTGCTCATATCCGCGATTGTAGGAATCGAAACGGGACGCGTCAATCTGTCGGCGTGCGGGTTCTCATTTACGAGTGAGGCTGCGGTGTCTATCCAGACGTAGTTCAACTCGATGGCATTTTCTTCTTTCTCCGCATTTCTTGACGCGCTGGAGCGCGCGGGCGAACTCACCCGCGTGCCTGTCCCCGTGGCCACGGAACTCGAAATCACCGAATGGGCCGACCGCGAGATGAAGTCGCCCGGTGGCGGCAAGGCGCTGCTTTTTGAGAAGCCGACGGTGAATGGCGTGGTGTCTTCGGTGCCGCTCGCAATCAATACGCTCGGCTCGCGGAGGCGCATGGCGATGTCGCTGGGGCTCGATGACATCGACCAGCTTGCGGAGGAGATGCGACTGCTCGTGAAGGCAAAACCGCCCACTTCGCTGAAGAGCGCATGGAAGCTCGCGATGCAGGGTCTGTCGCTTTTACACGCGAAGCCGAAGCATGTGAGCGATGGTCCGTGCAAAGAAGTGGTGCATCGCTTCGACGGCACACCAAAAGCGAGCGACCTGCCGACGCTACTCGACCTGCCCATTTTGAAATGCTGGCCGCAGGACGGCGGGCGGTTCATCACGTTTCCCTGCGTGCATACGAAGGACCCGGACACCGGTGAACGCAACCTCGGGATGTATCGAATGCAGGTCTATGACGGGCAGACGACTGGGATGCACTGGCAGGTCCACAAAGTCGGGGCACGCCATGGCAAACGCTACTACGAGCGCGGCGAGGCGATGCCCGTGGCTGTGACCCTCGGCGGTGATCCGTCGCATATTTTCGCCGCAACTGCGCCGCTGCCGGATGGGCTCGACGAGATTTTGTTCAGCGGTTTCATCCGCAAGAAATCGGTGGAACTCATCAAATGCGAGACCGTGCCGCTGGAAGTCCCGGCGGATGCGGATGTCGTGCTCGAAGGCTGGGTGAAGCCCGGCGAGACACGCCCCGAGGGACCGTTCGGCGATCACACGGGCTTTTACACGCCCGTGGATGACTATCCCGTCTTCCACATAAGCGCGATCACGCACCGGAAGAAGCCCGTGTATCCTTGCACCATCGTGGGCATTCCGCCGATGGAGGATTTCTACATGGGCACTGCGAGCGTCAGGATTTTCCTGCCGGTGTTCCAGATGAACTTCCCCGAGATTATCGACATCGCGTTGCCCGCCGAGGGGACGTTTCACAACCTCGTCTTCGTGAGCATCCGCAAGCAATACGCGTGGCAGGCCTACAAAATCATGCACGGTCTGTGGGGCATGGGGCAGATGATGTTCGCGAAATACATCGTGGTCGTGGACGACGATTGCGACGTCCACAACACGAGCGAGGTGCTCTTCCGCATGTGCGCGAACACCGACCCGCAGCGCGACACGACGTTCATCAAAAACCCCGCTGATGCGCTCGACCACGGCCCGACGATACCGTGTCTCGGCACGCACATGGGCATCGACGCGACTCGCAAACTGGCGACCGAAGGCTACACGCGCACTTGGCCCGACATGCTCAAAATGGACGCCGGAGTGAAGGCGCGAGTCGAGGCCTTGATGCGGGCGCTTTAGAACTACGCCCGATTGAGTCGGTAGCGATAGTCGCGAAACGCGCCGGGATTTCCCTTCTCTCCGGCCTCGGCGGCGTGGAGAATATTCACCATTTCCCGGGCGGTGACGTAGTGAAATTGGAACGTCTCGTCGTTCTTCGTGCGCTCTGCGAGGTGGCGGTGAAATGCGCGCATCGGCTCGCCGAGCAACGTGACACTGTTGCGCTCGATGGCTCCGTGAGTGTGGAGCTTCACGAAGAGCCAGTCGGGCCGCCCGGCTACGTGAATGTGGGTCTTTTCCCAAAGTCGGAGGCGTTGTGCGGTAGGAGGATTGATGCCGGTGAGGTCGCTATTCTCGATGCGTGGGATGACTCCGAATTTGCGTCGCTGCCAGTTGAGGCACAGCGGACCCTGGACGCATAGCAGCGCATCGCTGGGCGGTGGCGTGATCCCGGCGGGCGTGCCGGTTTCGTGGGAGCGGGCCTTGCCGTCTTCGCGGGCGTAGTAGAGCGAATTGATTGTGCGGACCTGGCACGGACTCGGAGCGCTCGGAAGCGTGAGGTCGGCGTAGCAACCGGTGTCGCGCAGGATGGGAAGCTCGTCCGGTACGCCGCAGCCTTTGCCATCGGGATGCGAGTGGTCGAGAGCCCAATTGCCGTGGATGAATCCGTAGCGCACGTCGCCTTTCGCATCCCGCGAAAGCAGGCCGAGCGAGGACAGCCGCTCTTTTCCCCCGGTCAAAGTGGCGCGCAGATTCTCCGCAGTATCGTTGTCGTGATGGAGATGGATCTCCGTCTCGCCGCCCGTGCTGTGGCAGAGGTCGGCGAGGCGACCGCAGACATCCGAGTCCCATTGCTCGATCGGGTAAAAGAACGTGTGCCGCGGTGGTGTGCCGTCGCTATCGCGGAACGCGCCACAAATCGCTGCGTGTTCCTTTTGCCAATGGGCGACGCGGGCAAGCGCGGTCGTTTTATCTGCGTGGTGAAAGGGCTCGTAGTGGTCGCAGACGGCGATGAGCACATGCCGCACGCCGGGCGGCGGCGCGGTTCGTTTGCGGAAAATCCACGAGCCAAGCCAGCGATCGAGCCCTCTAAGCATTGTTCGCCTCCTCGAACTTCGCGCGCCAGTAATCGAGCCGCTCTTTCACGCGCTTTTCGTATCCATTTTCCGTGGGCTCGTAGTAGCGCCGGCCTTCGGGGAGATACGCTTGCGGGATGTAAGCGCCCTCGCC
>JAYUSJ010000115.1:0-6293 GCA_043755735.1 Verrucomicrobiaceae bacterium
TGGGTTTCCCGTTCGGTTCAAAATCGAGGTGAGCGACGACGCGGAGTTCCGCAGCGGCGTAAAGCAATTCTGGCGCGACCTCGACCGCACGCTCATGGCAGATTTTCCAAACCCGAAGCTCGCGCCCTTTTCCACGCACGGCGCGAAGGACGATGGCCTCGCCGGGCGCTACGTCCGCATCACGGCCACGAAACTCGCGCCACGGCAAAACGACTTCATTTTCTCGCTCGCCGAGGTGCAGGTGTTCGACACTGCGGGGAAAAATGTCGCCGCTGGGAAAGCCGTGACTGCGCTCGACTCCATCGAAGCCCCGCCGCGCTGGCGCAAAGCAAATCTCACCGACGGCATCGCCCCCGTAGCAGCTTCGGCGGATGAAAAGGAGAAGCTCATCGCCGAGCGCGAGGCTCTCCTGCTCACGGATTGCGACGACGCTACGAAGGCGAAACGCACCGCGTTGATCGCGGAGCAAAGGGACATCGCCGCGAAGCTCGCCGCGCTGCCTGCTCCGTCGAGGGTCTATGCGGGGACGGTTTTTAGCGGGGGCGGCACATTCAAAGGCACGAGCGGAAAGCCGCGCCCGATCACGCTGCTCTCACGTGGCGACGTCACGCGTCCCGGTGCGCCGGTGAAGGCAGGCACGATCGGCGTGCGATTTGAGCTCGCCGAAAGCGCGCCGGAAGGCGAACGCCGCGCTGCACTCGCGCGGTGGCTCTCGGACAAAAACAACGCGCTCACATGGCGCAGCATCGTGAACCGCGTGTGGCACTATCACTTCGGACGCGGCCTTTCCGACACTCCGAATGACTTCGGACGCATGGGCGGCGTGCCGACGCACCCGGAGCTGCTCGACTACCTCGCTGCAACCTTTCGCGACGAGATGGGCGGTTCATTTAAGAAGCTGCACCGCACGATCGTGCTGAGCGCGGCCTACCGGCAATCGAGCGCAAGCGACTCCGCGAAAGCTCGCGAGACGGATGGAAATAACACGCTGCTCTGGCGTCAGAACCGCCGCAAAATCGAAGCCGAAGCGGTGCGCGACAGCGTGCTCGCGGTCGCCGGAAAGCTCGACCTAAAGATGGGCGGGCCGAGTTTCCAGGACTTCAAAATCACGCATCCCGAGCACTCGCCGCATTACGAATACCACCTCGCCGACATGGAGGATGCGGCGCTGCATCGGCGCTCGGTCTATCGCTTCCTCGTGCGCAGCCAGCAGCAGCCGTGGATGGCGTCGCTCGATTGCGCCGACCCGTCGATGCTGGTGGATAAGCGCAACCAGACCATCACGCCGCTGCAAGCGCTCGCACAGCTCAACAACCAGCTCATGGTCGTGATGGCGAAACACTTCGCGACTCGCGTGGAAAAGAGCGGCGGCATCGGGGAGGCATTCCGCATCGCCTTCCAACGCACCCCGACCGAGCAGGAAAAAACCGCGCTCGCCGACTACGCCGCAAAGCACGGCCTCGCGAACGCGTGCCGGCTGATCGTGAATATGAACGAGTTTGCGTTCGTGGATTGAGCTGGGTCTTGACGCTCCGCGAATCGCTGGCGAGCATTCTCGCCCGATGAAAAACAATCCTGTCGGCTGGTTCGAAATCTACGTTCATTGGGGCATGGGCGTAGAGGCGCCCCATCATTGCGACGCGGAGCGTGGATGCGGGGTGCGTATGAGCCGCTGGAGAGCGGGGTTGATTACAAAAAAATCGGCGTGGTTGCGAAGCCGGTGTTGGCTTACAGGTAGCGGTCAGCTTGAGTCCGCCGCCTTCCGGCGAAGAGTAATGCGAGGCCACCGAGGAGGAGCGTGGCACTGGCGGGCTCGGGGACTACATGGAGAATGAGGTCGTTCCCACCATCGGAAAATTGAAGCGTGCCCGTGATAGTGATGTCGCCGAGGGCACCGGTCACGTTTGCGCCAAGTGTGCCTACGATGGGTGCGTTGCTATCGAAGAGCAGGTAGTCGCCATTTGCGAAGCCGCTAAGCTGCGTGAAGGCGAAGTCGTCGAATTCCAGCACGCCGGTGCCGATGTTGAGCGAGCCGCTGCTGAGGAGGATTTTGTCGCTCGTGGTGCCCAACTCGAACTCAAGGTTGCCGGGGTTCACGCCGCTGATGTCGAGTGTGCCGCCTGCGCCGAGGTCAAAGGTGAGCGTGCCTGCGGAGTTGCCGGGTGCAATGCGTCCGCTGATGGAGGCGGTGATCGCGCCGCCCGCGCCGACGGTGCCTGCGCCTGCGAGCGTGCCGCCGGCTGCGACGGTGATGTTTCCGGTGCCGGTGGCGGAGCCTGTGAGGTTGTTCGCACGGAGGGTGCCGGTGTTCACGGTGGTGCCGCCGCTGTAGCTGTTGGCAAAGGTGACGTTCATCGTGCCTGCGCCGCTCTTGATGAGTGCGGCGCTGCCGTTATCCGCATTTTCCAGCTCGGTGGAGACGACGAGGTCGTGCGCGGAATCGCTGGTGACGTCATTGACGGCGAAGGTCAGATTTCCGACCCACGCGATGCCGCGGTTGCTGGCGTTGCCGCCCTGCTGGGTGATGAGCGAGGGAACAAAGCCGACGACGGAGACGGTGGAGCCGTCAACGGAGTAGTTCTCTCCGTTGTAGCTGCCGGAGGCAGCGTCTGTAGTCCAAGTGCCGCCGCTGAGCTGGATGGAGCCGGTGTGGACATGGTCCACGGCGGCTGCATTCGTGAGCGTGCCGCCCGCGCGAACGATGTAGTTCGCGCTGCCGCTTGCAGGGTTTGTGGAGCCAAACTCAAAGGTGCCGCCGCTATTGATCTGGACGATACCGCCAGCAGGGATTCGATTTAAGGTCTGATCCCCTTGGACGGATAGCGTGCCTTGATTCACGGTGAAGATGCCGCCCGCAGTATTCGCTGCATTCAGCACCATGCGGCCATTGCCTGTCTTGGTAAAGCCGCCGCCGCCGGTGATGGGGCCGCTGACGGTGAGGCTGTTGCCGTTCGTGTCGAAGGTCACATCGCCGTTCGTGCCGGTGAGTTCGGTGGGTGTGTAGATGTTCGTATTTACCGCCGCCTTGATGGTGCCGCCGCCGAGATTGATGTCGTTGGGCAGCCCAGCGTTTTCCTCCCAGATGCCCTCTGCGCCGAGGTTCAGCGTACCGCCGGTGAGGTTGAAGACGCCGCTGCGCCCGCCGTTGTGGCTGAAGCGAAGGCCAAGCACATTCGCGGTGCCGGTGCCGCTGAGGGCGAAAGTGCCGTCGCCATCCCACGAGACGGCCATCGAAATATTCGGCGAGGTCAGCGTGCCGCCGGAGAGGTTGTAGATGCCTTGCGTGGTGCCCCAGTGGCCGAGGACAAAGTTGCGCCCGTCGGTGTTTGGAGCGTTCACCGTGACGGTGCCGCCGGTCTGGTTCAGCGTGCCGGTGGTGAGTGAGCCGCCGCCCGCAGAATCGCCCAGCCGAGCGGTAGTCGTGGTGAATGAGGTGCCCGGCCCCACGTTCAAGGTGCCGCCGATGGTTTCATTCTGGCCGCCGATTCCGAAGGCCAGATCGTTCACACTCAGACTCGCCGAACCACCGAGGCTGACGGTGCTGCCTCCGGTGAATAAAAGCTGGTTCGCACTATTGCTCGCGCCGCTTAGGTTGAGCGCGCCGCCGGTGACTGCGACATTCCCCGAGATGCCCATGCCATTCGAGAATGTCGCCGTTCCAGCGCCGTTCTTCGTGATGTTCATCCCGGCGTTTTGCGTGATTGCGCCGCTGATCAGCAAATCCGTGGCGGCACCGCCATCGGCGACGTTCAAAGTGAACGTATTCCCGGCATCGGCGCGGAGCGCCATGCCTCCGGAGATGGTCGCGGTGCTGGCGCTGGCGAGGGTGTTCAGCGTGGAGTTGCCCCATTGGAATGAAGAGCCGACATTCGTTCGCAGTTCGCCGCCGGTCATGTTCACGGTGGCGTTCCAGATGTGTTCGCCGCCGGGAGCGTTCACGAGGCCGCCGTTCACGTTGAACGTGTCGAGCTTCACTCCGTTGGTGTGGCCAAAGACTGCGCTGCCGCCGCTGGCGCGCAGTTCGGCTCCCGCGTTCACCGTCACCGTGCCACGGATGGTCGCGATGCCGCCGTCTTGGTAGGTGAGGTTCAGCACGCCGCCGTTCACGGTCGTCCCGCCGCTGTAGGTATGGGCGTTGCCGAGGTTCAGCGTGCTTGCGCCGGATTTCGTGAGCGAGGTTCCGCCATCAATGGTGCCCGCTCCTCCAAAAGTGTAGTCCGCCGTGGAGTTCACGATCACGCCCGCAGGGAGCAGCGAGCCTACGAGGGTGACATTTCCTGCGGCGGTGGTGCCGAAGGTGACTTGGTCGCCGGGCAAAAACTTCCCATCCGCACCGGTGAAATTGACATCCGCATTCGTCTGCCAAAGCCCCGTCGCGGCCCCGTTGCTCCACGTAAGCAGGCCACCTGCGGTATTGATGGTGAGCACGAGTTTATTGCCGACCAGCGCCGTGGTGCCGGAGGCGTGCGAGAGGCCGAAATCGGTCGTGATGGTGCCCACACCGCCGACGATGCTGCCCGCCGTGAGTAGGTCAAAAGTGTCGTTCACCGCCGGAGGTGTGCTGAGCGTTGGCTTCACGGTGAAATTTGGCGAGCTGGTGAAAGTCAGCGCATTGGTGATGGTCGTCGTCGCTGCGGTGAGGCCGGCCAGATGCAGCGTGGAGCCACTTTGCACCGTGAGGGATTGCAGCGTTTTCCCCGTGGTATCCACTCGCAGCGTGCCGCTGTTTTGCACGGTGAAATCCGAAGTCGGCGAAGACCCGCCGGACGTGAGCTGGAGGGTGCCGCCGCTGATCGTCGTCGCGCCTGTGTAGCTGCCGCTGCCGCCGAGCGCGAGCGTGCCGTTGCCAGTTTTCGTCAGCCCTCCCAGACCATTGAGCGCGCCATTGAGCGTGGAGGTGAAGCTGTTCGTATCGAAAATAATCCCGCTCCCGCCGGAGACGAGGTGCATTTCGAGGACTGAACTCGAATTGGCCGTCGAGCGGATGGTGCCGCCCCCGAGCTGGATGTCGTAGCTGCCGAGCGCGCCGGGGTTGCTGGTATTGAACCCATTGACGCCCATATTTACCTGCCCCCCGTTCAGTTTGAAAAAACTCTCCCCACCGGCAGCGCCGCGTGTTTGCATAGAGATGCCATGCACGCTGAGGGTGCCCGCGTTCATGTTAAACGTGCCCGAGCTATCAATGCCGAGGATGAAGTTGCCGGTAGCGCCTTCACTGGTGCCTCCCGAAGCTCCCGTCATCGTCATCGTGCCGCCATTCATCGCGTAGCTATTCGCCGCGCCGCCCGCTTGCGGCCAGTGGCCGAGACGGAACTGATGCGAGATATTCACATCGCCGCCGCTCTGCACGACGTGGCCGGATGCGCCGTCCCATTCCCCGAGATGGAAGGACGACACATTGATCGTCGTCCCCGAATCAATGAATGCGCGCCCGTAGCCGTTGTTGCGCGCTGAGCCGGTGTGGTTCTCGCCGATGTGAATCGTGCCGACATTGTAGGTGCCCGCACCAAACGTGAAGCCGCTCGTCGGTGCGCCCGCATTTCCTACGGCGAGATCCAAATAGTCAGCATCCAGCGCCACTCCTAAGAGATTGAAGCTGCCGGGCGTGTGGATGAAAATTCGATTGCCGCCACCGCTTACTGGCACCCCGAAGCCATCCCAATTCGCCGTATCAGCCCAGTTGCCGTTGCCGGGATTGGCGACCCAGTTGTAATCCACCGCACGAGCGGCGATGGGAAGCGTGACGAGTGCGGCGATGCCGACGGTGAGGATGCGTGGTGTTTTCATGGCAGTGTTTTGTCTTGGTTGGAATGTGAACGCCGAGTGACGGCTACGTTGGGAAATATAATATTTAAGTGATGATGCAAGCTCATTTCTTAACGGGATTTTTACTTCGTCGCCACGACGCGGAAAAAGCGCGGCGTGCTACCGCTGGCGGTGGCGGAGCGGTAGGTCACTTGCTCCAGCCCGTTGCCGAGTTGCGTGGTATTAAAGAGCACGGTCGTCGCAGCCCAGCCGGTGAGCGTCGTGGACTCCTGCACGCTCCACGCGACATCCACGGCTAGGTGGCGGCGGGTGAAAGTGATCGCCGGGTAGTTCGTCCCCGCGTCATTCACAAAAGTCGCCGCACTCAGCGAGGAAGCGTCGCCCGCGCGTGGGTTTCGGCCAAAGCAGTATTCGCTGAAATTACTCATCGCATCGCCATCGCCATCGTCGCCGACATTCACGAGCGCTCCGAGCGCATTCACCTCGCCGAGCGTCCAAAAATTAAACCGCCAGCCCTCGTAGCCGTT
>JAYUSJ010000116.1:0-21203 GCA_043755735.1 Verrucomicrobiaceae bacterium
GTTCTTTCCCAGTCAATTTTATCTCAGTCGCAATTCGCATCACTCATTCTTACACCCGCTTTTCTTATGTTACAAGACTTATGGCGGACTACACTAGGAGAAAGCCGTTTCACATGGTCCTCGTTCCGCGTCCCTGTGAATATCCGACTGCGGTTTCCAGTTCTATCCGCTCCCTCGCGGTCACCGGCGAATCCCTCTCAGGAGCAGCAGCACCACCGCAAGACTGACTCCGTGAAAAGGCACTCGCCACCACGGCGGGACGAACCGGGCATACGGCGGCGACGCGATTTTCCCAAACCACGGTCGCGCGGTCTGCGACCACACGAGGAATGCATCCGCGACAGGCAGCAATCCGCCGAGATAGCGCTTTCTACCACCCCACGAAAACGGCATCGCGAGGGCCTCGGCCGAGGGAACCAGCCGCGCGACCGCTTCGGTGTCGCCCATGACGCGCGCCGCCCCGATCGTCACAGCAGAGGCCGATAAACTGATTCCGAAAATCAACGGACCGGAATCCACGTCGCCGCTTCCACTCACGCCTTTCGGATACTCGCGAACCCCGGGAATACCGGCGCATGTTGTCATCATCTGCTCCCGGTATTTTAAGTAGAGTTCAGCGCCGAGTTCCGGAGCAGCCTCGGCGAGAAAACGAATGGAAATGCACATCGAAGTCGCGCGCGGACCATCGAGCAACGCACCATTCTCCACGCCGACACGATGCCCGAGAAGCCCCGTGGCACCGTCCCTCCGCTCACGCACCGCAGCGATCCATCGCTCGATCACAGGCGCGTAGCGCGGCTCGAGAACACGATCGCAGGCATACAACGCGAAGATCGCCACGGCACTATCGCAACTCCAAGCCTCGCCATCGTAAGCCTGCAAATACGGCGTTTGCGACGCGGTGAATGCAGCGGCGAGCTCATCGCACCGCGCGCGCAGCGCGTTTGCGTGACCTGGGTCCCGCGACTTTTCCGCCTCCAGCGCCAGCGTTCCCGCATGTAGCACCGCAGACCATCCAGCGTAAAATACTCCGTATCGAGGACTGAGTGTTGCAGAAAAAATCGCCCGATTCTCCGCAGAGTCCACGCGCGACATCGCCCACTGCGCCTCGTTTGAGAAATAAGCCCGCACCTCAGACCCCGCAGGTTCCCGCAAGCCGGCTTCGACATTCGCGAGTCCGTAAAGGCAGTTCATAAACGGACGTCCTTCGGGGAAGATCCGCTGCATCCGGAGATCCGCACCGCCCTCGATGGCCTCGCGAATAAACTGCAACCGCGCCAAGACTTCCTCGTCGATCGTTTCATCGTGGGCGATGCGTGTCCCGATTTGCGTATGGATGCGGAGGTTGAGCACCGCGAGAAACGCAATCACGACGACCGCGAATCCAACGCGAAAAACTTTGACCGCAGATTGAAGTTTCATTTCCGGGCATTGTGCGCGACTTACCATCGACGCACAAGAGGTGCTCGCCTCGTTCCTTTACTCCAACAATCCCCGACGATGCGCTGCGGTGGCGGCCTCGGTGCGGTCGGAGACCTGAAGTTTGGCGAGGATGTTGCGGATGTGGGCTTTTGCGGTGCCGAGGGAGATTCCGAGCGCGGCGCAGATGTCGGGATTGGTCATGCCTTTGATAACGAGATGGAGCACTTCCATTTCACGCGGGCTGAGGTCGGCGCCGGTCTCGCGGGCGGCTAGCGTGCGGGCGATGTCGTCGGGAATCCAGCGCGCTCCGCCGTGGACGGCACGGATTGCTTCGGCAAGTTCTTCGGGGGCGATGCTTTTGAGCACGTAGCCGCTTGCTCCGGCGCTAAGTGCGCGGTGGATGTCTTCTTCGAGTTCGGATGTCGTGAGGATGATGATCCGGGCTTTCGGCTCGACTTGGATGATGCGCCGGAGCGCATCGAGCCCGCCGCCGGGCATCCGAAGATCCAGCAGTGTGATGTCTGGACGGGATTGCGTGTGGGCGGCGACGGCTTCGTCAGCGGTTGCTGCTTCGGCTACGACGGAAAGGTCGGGTTCCAGCGAAAAAACTGTTTTGAGTCCCATGCGCACGATGCGGTGGTCGTCAGCGAGGAGGAGTCGGATTTTCATGGTACAGAAATATGAAGCGTGATGGTCGTGCCGCCGCCTTTTGCGGAATCGAGCGTCAGCTTTCCGCCCAGTCTTTCGACGCGTTCTTTCATTCCGCTCAGCCCAAAGTGTCCTGTTTCCGGCCCCGGCGCGGTGGTCGGGTCGAAGCCGCATCCGTCGTCGGAGACTGTGAGCTCCAGTCCATTCGTCGTATTTCGTTGAACGACGCGGACTGTTTTTGGCGATGCGTGTTTCAGCGCATTAGCGATGCACTCGCGGACGATGCGGATGACTTGGGCGACGACAAGCGCGGGCAGCGGCGGTTCCTCGCCTTCAATGGAAAAGGTCACCTCCGTGGATGTGTGAACGGACGACTCGGAACAGGCTTGCTGCAACAAAGCGGAGAGCGAACTCGGTTGCGCGGAATCGAGCCGGAGATCCCAGACCGCATCGCGAACTTCCTGCCTGCTGCGAGCGACGAGTTGATGCGCGAGCAAGACCTGCGCGGCGGCGCTTTCCGGCTGCGAGTTGAGCGTGCGCGACGCGGCATTGAGTTGGAGTCCGGCGGCGACAAGCGTTTGCTCGAGGGTGTCGTGCAGTTCGGCGGCAACGCGGCGGCGTTCGTTGGCGAGCTCGTGCTCGGCGCGTTGTCGTGCGCCAATTTCTTCGCGAAGGCGGGCATTCCTACTTCGCAGCGCGAAGGCCCATCCGGACATGAGGACTGCGGCGATTGCAAGGATACCGAGGGCTGTAAGCAGGCGACGCGTGTTCCACCACGGTGCGGCGCTGGTGATCGAAATGTATGCGGCACTCGCGAGCGTGAGGCTGAACTGATCGGGCGATCTCCCGATTCGCCGCATGGCGGGGCTGAGGTGCAGATTGCAGATGCCGGTGATTCGGAGCCCGGCGTCGGGCTTGAGCGAATCCGGCAACGAAGCGTCGAGCGGCAGCCAGGCGGTGAACGAGCGATTGCCGCTCTCCATTTCCAGCGCGCGTCTCCCGTCGCTTTCACGAATGGCGCGCAGCGTTCCATTCACCGAAATCAGCCGCGCGTCGCGGTCCACCAGCCTTGTGGATTTGAGGACTGCGGCGGCGTTTTCACAAAGCTCGGCGGCGGGCAGTGTGCCGGGCTCAGGCCTTGCGAGAACGGCATCCTCCAGCTCCACAGTGTACTCGCCGAGCACCGGAAATCCTTTCACGGCGACGTGCTCGCCGGGCTTTGGGGAAGCCGACCCTTCGCTTCCCAATGCGCCGGATTCCGGTGGCCGGACGCGCATTGCGCGGTCGCCGTCCTGAATGACAATCAGTTCGCCCGGACGATGGAGCGTCACGACTCCGCTCGTGGCGAGACGGGCGGCTGGTTCATCCGGAGCGCTCCAAAGTTGCACATCGGCGAGGCTCTGCATCGGAGGCTCCGCGGGCGGCGCGACGTCGGTGATGTCATCGGCGGAGTTCACGAGAACGTTCACGCTGTTCGTCTGTCCCCGTGGATTCTTCCAGCGGACGATCACGCCGCGAGCGCGGATTTGCGCACCGGGCGCGAACCGACCCATCGCTCCGTCGTATTGCGAAACCCAGACGCTGAGCCGACGCCCGCGGCCGCCAAAATCGATCGCCAGACGCTGCGGCTGGATCTCCGGAGACTCCAGCCGGACGACGCGAATGACGCCCTCCAGTTCCGCGAATTTCCCTTCGTGCTGACCGTCGAGCACGTCGGCCAGAGTCGTCACCACGGGTTCGGGCAATGCAACCAGTCCACCGGGCTCGACGCTGGCGTTTGCGATGCGCAGCCCGTGGACGGAAAATGCGACGGTTCCCGTGACCGTCACGCGCTGACCCGGCTTCAGCGGCATTCGCACTTCGGGATAAACCATCACGCCACCGGTCGCATCCTGAAGGTAGAAATTTAAGTCCTGTGGGATGTCTCGAAGATACGTGACGACGCCAGAAAGGCGCACAGCCCGACCTTCGGATTGCGGCGAAAATGGAAGCGCTCGAGTCGCCGCCACGGTCTGCAAGACTGCGTCCGCACGCACCGACGCCGCGCTGAAAAACAGCACGACTGCGCAAAGCATCATGTGGCGGAAAGTGGACATCGAACGGTCGGATTATGACTGGGTGGTCCGGAAAAGGCCATCATCCACCCGGACGATAGCCACGCCGCGAAAATCTGGTATCTCTTGAGGATGAATTTCCACCGGAAATCTTCAACCGTAACGCCCAGTCTTCGCCGCGCAGTAATTGTTGGCGGCATTTCCATTTTGCAAACGTCCGCAGCATTTGCAGCTTCGGAGCCGGAATCGTCACTCTTTCAAAAAGCACACGCGGTGCTGGAGCCGCATTGCTTCAAGTGCCACAGCCACGTCGAGAACAAGAGCAAGGGCGGGTTGCTCGTGGACTCGCTCGAAGCACTGCTGGAAGGTGGCGAGACCGGTCCGTCCATCGTGGTCGGGAAGCCAGACGAGAGCCTGCTCATCAAGGCCGTGCGCTACGACGACGAGGATTTGCAAATGCCGCCGAAGGGCGAAAAACTCTCCGCAGCCGATGTCGCGACGCTCACCGAATGGGTGAAAGCGGGCGCGCCGTGGACCGCAAAAAAAGGAGGCGAGGCTGCGGGCCTCAATCGCCGCAAGCCCGGGAAATTGACCGACGAGGATCGCCAATGGTGGGCGTTTCGTCCGGTGCAGAAGGTGCAACCACCCGAGGTGAAAGCGGCCGGTGCACTCATCCACAATGATGTGGACCGATTCATCCTCGCCCGTCTCGAAGCCGCAAAGCTCACGCCTTCGTCCGAAGCAAAAGCAGCCGTGCTCATCCGCAGGGTGACGCTCGACCTTACCGGACTCCCGCCGACGCCGGCGGAAGTCGCCGCATTCGTCGCCGACGCCGCGCCGCAAGCATACGAGCGGCTTGTGGACAAGTTGCTCGCGAGTCGTGGCTACGGCGAACGCATGGCGCGCCAGTGGCTCGATCTCGTTCGCTACGCGGATGGCGATGGCTACCGTGCTGACGACTACCGTCCAAATGCTTGGCGATATCGCGATTACGTCGTCAACGCTTTCAATGCTGATAAACCCTACGACCGCTTCATCAGCGAGCAACTCGCGGGCGATGAACTTTTTCCCGAAAGTCCGGAAGCAACAATAGCCACCGGATACATGCGAAACGGTATCTACGAATGGAACGCGCGCGATGCCCGCGGGCAGTGGGACTACATCCTGAATGATCTCACCGACACGACCGGCGACGTCTTCCTCGGCCTTGGGATTCAATGCGCACGCTGTCACGATCACAAATTCGACCCGATTCTTCAGCGCGACTATTTCCGGCTCCGTGCGTTCTTCTCCGGCCATCAGCCCGGCGATGTCGTCGCCGCGACTGCCGCCGAAATAGCAGCGCACGCCGAGAAGATGAAAGTGTGGGAGGAAAAGACGTCGGCTCTCCGCGCTGAGATCAGCAAGTTGGAAAAGCCGTATCTCGACCGGGCGGAGAAAGAGGCAATTGGGCGTTTTCCAGACGACATTCAGGCGATGATTCGCAAGCCGGCGGCGGAGCGCGAGCCTCTCGAAGCACAGCTCGCCGCTCTGGCGTGGCGACAGGTCGAGTATGATTGGGAGCGCGTGGACAGAAATTTCAAGGGGCCGGATAAAGAGCGCATCCTTGCGCTCCGCCGTGAGCTTGCGACGTTCGAGAAGGACAAACCAGCTCCGCTTCCGATTGCATTTGCAGCGGCGGATGTAGGACCAAAAGCAGCGACCGTTTTCATCCCGAAAAAGCAGGCGCTCGGCGACATCGAGCCTGGATTTCTCACGCTACTCGACCCTGCGGCTGCCGACGTCACACCTCTTCCAACCAGCTCCGGTCGGCGTTCCGCGCTCGTCCACTGGCTCATCGCGCCGGAGAATCCGCTGACCGCACGCGTGATTGTGAACCGTATGTGGCAGCAACACTTCGGGCGCGGTCTCGCTGCCAATGCGAGCGACTTCGGAATGCTCGGCGAAAAGCCCACGCACCCGGAGTTACTCGACTGGCTTGCAGGAACTTTCGTGCGCGAAGGTTGGTCGATGAAGAAGTTGCATCGCCTCATAGTCACATCGGCTGCATACCGCCGTGGAACGGACCATCCGGCGCCCGAAGCCGGGGCGCTCGCCGATCCGGAAAACCGTCTGCTTTGGAGAGCGTCGCCGAAGCGTCTCGACGCGGAGCAAATCCGCGACTCGCTGCTCGCGGTGAGCGGAGAACTTACTCCGACAACAGGCGGTCCCGGCAAGACGCCGGATGCTGCCGTGCGCACGATCTACACGCGCTTCATGCGCAACACCCGCGACCCGTTGGCGGATGTTTTTGATGCACCGTTGTGGTTCGCCAGCGCTGCATCGCGCGACACCACGACGACGCCCGTGCAATCACTCTTTCTCGCAAACAGCGCGACACTCCGTGCACGCGGTCAGGCTTTTGCGGAGCGCCTGCAAGCCGCATCGCCAAACGATCCAGCAGCGCAGATAAAGGCAGCGTATCAGCTCGCATTCGGTCGCGCTGCGAGCGACGCCGACGTTTCCCGTGCGGTGGATTTTCTCGCAAGGCAGACGGCTCAGTCCGATAAAACGCGACTCGCGTCCGGGCAGGCGACGTTCATTCCGGAGAAAGTCCCGTATCGCGATGGGCAGGCTGCCCTCGTCGAGCCCGATGGCGACCAGCGCATGTTCCGCGCCGGCAACAGCGAATCACTGCCACTCGACGGCGCATTCACCGTTGAGGCTTTTGTCGTCCCGCGCACCGTGTCGGACTCCGGCGACCTGCGGACGATTGCTGCGAAGTGGGATGGCAACAACTCCGGCGCAGGCTGGACGCTCGGCATCACCGGACAAAAATCCCGCCGCAAACCGCTCACCATCGCCATGCAGCTCGTCGGGAAAAACCGCGACGGCACCGTGGGCGAGCAACCCGTTTTCGCCGACATCGGCGTGCAGATGAACAAGCCATACTTCATCGGCGCAGCGGTCACTCCCGCGACGGCAGACGCTCCGGGAACGGTCTTTTTCGCCGTGAAAGATTTGTCGAACGACGACGAACCTTTGCTCACTGCGATGGTGGAACATTCCATCGCTGGTGGATGGGCAAATACCACGCCGCTCACCATTGCGGCGCGCTCCGGCGCGAAGGCGCAGTCGTTTCACGGAGTCATCGACGACGTCCGCTTGTCAAGCGTCGCACTGCCTGCCGCGAAGATGCTCTACACTGCGGAATCCGTGTCAGAAACGACCGTCGGTTACTGGCGCTTTGAGGCAAAGCCGGATGTCTTCGCCGACGCGAGCAATCGCGGCCACACGCTGGAGCGCCCCGTGCTCGCCATCACACCGAGCCTGACTGCGCCGCAAGCCGCACTCACCGATTTCTGCCACGCGCTCTTCAACAGCTCCGAGTTTCTCTACACCGAATAATCTCATGACCGACCCACGCTGCCACCGCTACGAACGCCCTGCTTCACGCCGCGATTTTCTTTTCCGCTCCGGCGTCGGCCTCGGTGCTATTGCGCTGCAAAGCCTGCTCGGAAGCTCCGCGCAGGCTGCTTCACCGCTCGCTGCGAAGAAGCCGCATCTCCGCCCTCGTGCGAAAAATGTCATCTTTCTCTTCATGGAAGGCGGACCGTCGCACATTGATTTATTCGACCCGAAACCGCTGCTCAACAAACTCGCCGGCCAGCCGATTCCCGACAGCTTTGGCAAAGTAATCACCGCGATGGGCGAGGCGAAATCTCCGCTGCTCTCGAGCCAACGCACTTGGAAACAACATGGCCAGAGCGGGCTTTGGGTCAGCGACTGGCTGCCTCATATCGCGCAGTGCGCCGATGACCTCGCTGTGGTCCGCTCATGCTGGGCCGATGGCATTAACCACAGCGCCGGAGTCTGCCAGATGAATACCGGATCCATCCTCGGTGGACGCCCATCGCTCGGGTCATGGGTGAGCTACGGACTCGGCACGGAGAACACCGACCTGCCCGCGTTTGTCGTATTGCAGGACAATCAATCGAGCGTCGTGAATGGCCCGCGAAATTGGGGCGCGGGATTCATGCCGGCGGTCTATCAAGGCATCCGCTTGCAAGGCGGCAGCGAGCCGATTCCAAACCTCAACACACCGCCTTCGCACACCGCCCAGCAGCAGGAAACCCGGCTCGATTTTATCAACCAGCTCAACCGCGATTATGCAACGCGGTTTCCCGCGCAGACCGAACTCGCCGCGCGTCTCACCAGCTACGAACTCGCCTACCGTATGCAGGCCGAAGCGCCCGGTGCAGTGGACCTCTCCGGCGAAAGCGAAGCCACGAAAGCACTCTACGGAATGGACAAAAAAGAGACCGCAGAAATGGGCCGCCTCTGCCTGCTCTCGCGACGGATGGTCGAGCGCGGCGTGCGATTTGTGCAAGTGTATCACGGCGCGGGCAGCAAGTGGGACTCGCACACTGCGATGGAGAAAAACCACGGCGCACTCTGCGCGAGCATGGACCAGCCAGTCGCCGGCCTGCTGCGCGACCTAAAATCGCGCGGCTTGCTCGAAGACACGCTGGTGGTATGGGGCGGTGAATTCGGGCGCACGCCGATGAGCGAAAAGGGCGACGGCCGCGACCACAATCCGACCGGCTTCTCGATGTGGTTCGCGGGTGGCGGAGTGAAGGGCGGACAAACCATCGGCAGCACCGACGAACTCGGACTCCACGCCGTCGAAGACCGGCTGCACGTGCACGATCTGCACGCAACAATTCTGTGGCTGCTCGGCCTCGACAACATGGGCCTCGTTTACAATTATAAAGGCCGCCCCGAGCGCCCCACTCTCAACGAGGGCGGGCCTTATGAGAAAATCGCGGGCTGAAGGATGGCCTGAACGCGTTTCACTCCCGAATACCCGTGCGCCGAGGCCTCTTCCTAGAGCGATGATTTTGGCCTCTGACCGGAAGGTGATGTCTTCCCGCCATTCAACCATCACTACGGGCACCATTGCCGGCGTTCGCCGCGTGCCGCCGGAATCTGCGAAGCGCCATGCAAAGCGCGCCTCCCAGCAGCAACGCCGCGCTTCCCGGCTCCGGGACGATCGGCACGGTCGCCGGGTCCACAGGAGTCAAGCCGTGACGGTCGTACTGAGCCTGCGTTTCCAGAACGACTGCACCGCTCACCGGCGTCACTAATTGCGCATCAACGGCGAGTTTCTGCGCATTCGCGGCATCAGAATTCCCGGCGAGACGGCCAACCTCCGCGAGCGCCCAAAGTCTCGCGAGATGACGGTCGGCGCGCACTGCATCCACGGGGACTTCGCTCGCGGGCACCACGTCGCGCTGCAATGTCAACACAGTGCCCGTTCCCGCCCAGGAACGGATCATTCCGTCGAGCGTCAGCTCACGGACATTTCGAAAAGCGCGAAACGAATCGAGTTTCTCCGCGATTCGATTCGGACCGGCAGCGAGCGGTGCAAGGTAGATGCGCGGGGCATTACGAGCGGCACGCTCCATCCGCTGTTCTAGCGGGGAAAGTGAACTGAGGGTCTCCGACTGCGGCGCGTGCAGCCAGACGATCGCGGTACCCGGCTCCGCGGCGGCGATGTCCCACGCAAGGACTAAGGCGGGGATATTGTCCTGTCCTCCGGCAAAACCTCGATCGTTCATCCATCGCGCGGCGGCAGTGCGCGATTGCGGATTTGCGGCTGCGATCTCGAGCGCCTCGACAGTATCGCCCGCGAAGACCGCTCCAAAAGGCATTCCGTCGGGAATGTCGGCAACCGATTTCGCGAGTTGCTCGCGCGCGGCTCGTGCGGGCTTCGAGCCGTCGATCACGAATACGACTCGCGAAGGACGCTCCGATTTCACCTGCGCGAGCGTCTGTCGAATCGCAAGAGAGGCGTCCGAAATGTGATCGACGAACACCGTGCCCGGAACTGTATTCCGGGCCACGGAGATGCTCCTGCCGTTTTGGAAAACCGCATCATCCACTGCGACGAGCAACTTCTTTCCGCTCGCTGAACCAAGGACGAGAGGTGCGTCGCCCTCCGCGGAAATGTGGTGCTTTAGATCGCGCCCGGATTCGAAGTTCACCTCGACGAATCGAGGCAAATCGAGCGATCCGGTTTCTGCGGATGCGAGACGCAGCGGTGCCGTGATTCCGATTCTCACCTTCATCTCACCGCCTCCCGGAGGAACCGGAAAGCACTGCATCAAAATGCGATCTCCTCCGGCGGTCGTCACGAGCACCGGGTCGCGGCGCTGTGCCACGGCGACTTCTTGATACGCGGCGCGCACCTGGCCGCGCCCACCGAATGCGGCCTCCCGAGGTTCACCATTGATCCAAAGCGTGAGCCGCGAGACGACTCCGCCCGGAGGCAGGTCCACGAGCGCGCGGGCTTCGCTGGCGTTGAGCGCGTCGTTCCGGAAGACGAGCGTCCACTCGCTATACGAAGTCGCGGCTGTGGTATTGATCTGCACGTCCATCCGGGAATCCGTGATGAACAGATCCGGTACATGATTTGCGACGCGGTCCTGCCCGAGCGATGGATCGAAATTCCATCGCCGTTCCCCCAGAGTTCGGTTCGATGCGGACGCGGGGATCGGACTCGAACTGAAGGAGCGACCTGTAACGCGAAAAAAGGCACTCCGGGCTTTTTCCGGGTCGATTGGCGACCGGCTCCACATTCCAGTCCGCCCGCCGGCGCCATAACAGGTTTCCACCATGGTCTTTTCATTGCCGATCCATCGCAGCAAGGAAATTGCGCGCATACTTTCCGAGCCGTTTTCGGATGTCGCCTGCTGGACAAGTGATCTGGTGACGAGGTGCTGAAAAACCCCGGCGGCCAGAAGAGCAAAAGCGAGCGTTGCCGCTGGCCATACCGCGGTCGGTGTTCGCCGCATGTCCTCACTTTCGAGTCGGCGAACCAGTGCTGCCCGGACGCTGACCAATGGGATGATAGCCAGCAGCGGGCTCAACGGGAGAAACCCCAACCCCATCACGATACAGCCAATAAGAGCCAGCGGCATCGTGGGGAGGAAACCGACCGTGTATGCGATCGAGACGCCGAGTGCGCACGCGTTCATGTGAAACAGCGCTTGATGAATCGGAGCGGGACGATTGAGGCTCCACCAGGCCCAAATACAACTGACCGGAACCGTGAGAATCGCTGCGACATGCCACCAAGTTGGAATCGGGTCCATGAGGACACCTGCCCAAGTATGAGTCGCCAACTCCACCAAAAGAGCCGCAAGCGGAAGAAGTATCCCGAGCAGCGCGACGAGAATCGGCCGGAAAGCGACATCCAAGTGATGACGATAATTGTCGGGCGGCGCGGTTTCCCGGGGGCGTTCTGGTGCGGCTGTGAGGTTCATAGAATCCCGATATCAGACAACCCGATATTCAATATGTTCAATCTCTTCAGAGTCATGGCTCGAACTCTGCCGCCGGTCGGCATGGAGCCTCCGTCGTCTTGGCACCCGAATGAGCATCGCGGTTTCCGGAGGTCGCGAGGGTTTTGGATTTCATGACCTCCACTGGCAGACGTGGTGGTGGGTCCCTCGCTCCCATGTCGCCGCACCGCACGAGTGACGAGTCCATGGCTTTTTTCATGAATCCAAGCAAATCGCTTGCGGCTGCCCGCTCCGGCGGGAATAGTCGGCGCTTTTTCTGCAACCAATGAGCTTTACCAGCCTACACGACCGGGGAGTCATCGCCCGATGGAGGGAGTTTTTGCCCGTGAATGAGAAGACGCCGGTCATCTCACTCAACGAGGGCTCCACGCCGCTTATCCACTCACCGAGGCTCAGCGCGATCGTCGGGCGTGGGTGCGAGGTCTATATCAAATACGAAGGAGTCAATCCCACCGGCTCCTTCAAGGACCGCGGGATGACGATGGCCATTTCCAAGGCCGCGGAGTCCGGCGCTCGCGCGGTGATTTGCGCCAGCACGGGCAATACTTCCGCAGCCGCAGCCGCGTATGCAGCGCGCGGCGGGATGACGAGCATTGTACTTCTCCCGGCCGGAAAAATCGCGCTGGGCAAGCTTGCTCAGGCCTTCATGTACGGGTCGAAAGTCGTTGCCATCGAGGGGAACTTCGACGATGCGCTTCGCCTCGTTCGAGAGATTGGTGAAACCGAGCCCATCGCGGTGGTTAATTCGATCAATCCGTTCCGTCTCGAAGGTCAGAAGACGGCGGCGTTTGAAATCATCGAGACGCTTGGCGATGCCCCGGATGTCCATATTTTACCGGTCGGGAATGCCGGAAACATCTCGGCCTACTGGATGGGATACAACGAATTCCGGCAACACAATCGCTCGACGCGTCTCCCAAAAATGATCGGTTTTCAGGCGGCGGGAAGCGCCCCGATCTATTTCGGCAAGGTCATCGAAAAGCCGGAAACCATCGCGACGGCCATCCGAATCGGCAACCCGGCGAGCTGGGACAAAGCGGCCGCCGCGATGAAAGACAGCGGTGGAAACGTGGACATCGTCACCGACGAACAAATCCTCGCCGCCCAATACTGGCTGGCGAGCAACGAAGGCATTTTCGTGGAACCAGCCAGCGCGGCCAGCATTGCGGGCCTGATGAAGTGCATGGGCAGGGACCGCTGCGCAACATGCCCGATGCTGGCGATCCCCGAAGGCTCGCGCATCGTCTGCACCGTCACCGGCCACGGGTTGAAAGATCCGGACGTTGCTGCGAAGCACATCTCCGGAATCTCCACCGTTCGGGCGGACAAATCGGCCATCATGTCCCTCATCGGATAGCCGGCGCGACGAACGCTTCGAAGTCTAGAGAATACTTAACTGCGCACGCAGGATGCGCATGAGAATTTTCAGTCCCATTTCGTGAAAGTTGAAAGGCTTGGAAACGAAATCATTCCCTCCGCACATGGAAGACTGCACGCGGTTTTGCATGCTGCCGTCTCCGCTGAGGAAGATGACCGGAGTCTCTGAGTGAAGCTCCATGCTGCGAATGTGGGCGCACAGCTCGAAGCCATCGAGTTCCGGCAACTGAACATCCAGAACCAGCAAATCGTACGGATTCCCAGCCAGTTCGCTCAACGCTTCGCCCGGTAATTGAGTCGCTCGAACCGAAAGTCCCACTGCGCGAATCGAAGAAGCTACGGCTTCGCAAACTCCTTGATCGTCGTCCACTACATAAACACGAACCCCGTCCATTTTCACGATTTCATCGAGGCTCCCCATTTCTTGCACCGACGTTAGAAAGCCGATGCTGTCCTCCACGGTTTGAATGACCGATTCGGTCACCTGCTCCGGCATCAAATACAACTCGTGCAGCAAGGACGCGAGCGAGGATGATACGCGATGAAGCACGCGTGCCTGGTCGATTCCTGCTTGATCGGCGAGTGCCTGGGCATGGGTAAAAAGTTCATTCAGCGGCTCCGATTCGCGCGTGCGCGAAAATGCTTCGATCAATTCCGCCATCGCGTGAATCGTTTCCCTGCTCGCAAGTGCTTCCGGCTGCTTTTCGGCAGGTGTCTTTGCTTTGCGTGCGGCGGACTGCGGTGCGGACTTTTGCGCAACCGGTCCGCGCCGCTCCGCGCTTTTTAGCATCAGCCGGGCTTCCGCCAGACTTGCGCCCATTTCCTTGATCTCGCGCTGCGCCTTCTCAAGCATCGCAGACAACTCGATGGTCACCATTCGCTGGCTCTCATATTTCTCCGCTATCGATGCTGCGGACTCGTTCTTTGCGAGAGGGCTGGATGTCCTCGCCGAAACCGGCGGGGCTTTCCGCGCTGCATCCCGTTCTTCGATGAGCACGCTATTCTGTTTTACCAGTTCATCCCGCTCCGCAGAAATCTCCCCGATTGCGGCCTGTAATACGCCGACTTTTTCGCTCGCCTCTTGAGCTCGGGCCGCCTCTTTTGCTGCTTCCTTCCTGACATTCTCCAGGTCCCCGGCAATCAGGGGAGCTTGTTTCGCAGAGGCTGAAGCCTTTCGAGCGGATGCATCCCGCTCATAGGAAAGGTCTGCCACTTGGTCCTCGAGGGACGCGACCTTTGACTTCAGTTCTGCGACGCACGCGGTTGCTGCATCTCTAGCCTGCTTCAACGCCGCTATCTGTTTCAGGCTATCCCGTTCACTTTTCGCAGTGCCGGTATTATTCTTCCGGGCCTCTGCGAGTTCCCGCTCCAGTTCCGAAGCCCGTTTTCGAGCGTCTGCGAGATGCTGTTCCACTTCAGCCGATCGCCTCTTTTGCTCCTCCAATTTCGCCTTACTCTCGGCATCGCTCTTCTTCAGTGCATCACGCTGCCGGCCCGCCTCCTCCGATTGTTTCAACAAGACTGCCTTTTGCTGATTGAAATCGGTCTTCTGCCGGATGAGGTCATCCCGTTGCTTCGTGGCCTCGGCACGAAGTCTTTCGCAAGCTTCAAACTTGCTCTTTAAGTCCGCAATTGTATCGAAATCCGCCGCCCGCTGCGATAAGAGACGATCCCGTGCTGTGGAGATTTCCCTGGCGTTCTTCGCCAGTTCGTTTGCCGAATCCAATTCCAACTGAAGTCTGCCAAGTTTTGCAGCCAGTGCATCCCGATCGTCCTCGGCTTTCCTCAAAAGAACTCGCGCATCACTCGATGATTCCTGCAATTGCTCGATCAAAGCGCGGATGTCCCGCGTTGGGTCCGCATCAACCGTCATCGAGTTGTCCACATCCAGGATCGATGGGCTTTTCTCGGTTCGAGGCGGAACAATGCTGAAATTTGTGGACGTTTGGGCCATTGAAAAGTTGAGGAAAGCGGGCACTTTCTCCGCATTCCGACTCTCCGAAATAGCAGTCGCTGTGCCTGCGAGCCCCTTCTTTCCAAGGCCAGCTACAGGACCGCCGGGTTCCCGTACAGGCTGAAACCGGTGGTTCGCTCGATCATCACGTCGAAAACCTCACCGACATGGCGCTGTTCCCCTTCAAAAATCACAATCTTGTTGCCAGGCGAGCGTCCCATCAGCCGCTCGTCGTTGGATTTACTCGTACCTTCGCACAATATCTCCACGCGCTTGCCAACCAGCTCGGTGTTCTTTTCGAGCGCCAGACGATCCACCACTCCGAGCAAATCCTGATTTCGTTCATCTTTCACCGACTCCGCCACCTGGCCGTCCATCGTAGCGGCCGGGGTATCACGTCGCTGGCTGTAGCGGAAAATAAACGCGTTATCGAATCGGACTCGCTCGAAAAGCTCCCTGGTTGACTGGTAGTCGGCATCAGTTTCGCCGGGAAAGCCGACGATCACATCCGTCGTCACCGCAATGTCGGGGCGAACCTCGCGGACTCTCGCCACCAGTGCTTCAAATTTCTCACCCGTGTACGTCCGGTGCATCGCCTTCAAAATCCTGTCGCTTCCGCTTTGGAGCGGGATGTGGAGATGCGGCATCAATTTCGGCAGACGTCCGTAACATTCGATCAGGTCGGCCTTGAAACCGATCGGATGGGGCGACGTGAAGCGCAATCGATGGAGTCCTTCGACGGCATTCACAGCCTCCAGCAATTGCACGAAGGGCGACTTTCCGTCCCGCTTCTCAAATTCATGCCGACCATACAAATTCACGATTTGCCCGAGCAACGTCACCTCGCGCACCCCCTGCTCTACCAAGCCTCTCACTTCCTCAACGATGCTTTCGATAGTCCGCGAACGCTCGCTGCCGCGAGTGCTTGGCACGATGCAAAATGTGCAGTGCATGTTGCATCCCTGCATGATACTCACAAAGGCCGTCGCCTGCCGCTCCTTCAGCGTGTGCTCGCGAATCGTCTCCTGCGAACCTGCCTCCTCCTCCACATCCACGATACTCATCCGCGGATCATCCATCAGACGCTCCCCGAGCGCCACTTTCCGCTGGTAAAGCTGGTCCACGTAATCCGCAACCTTGTGGAATTTCTGAGTCCCGACAACCAGGTCCACGTGGCCGATGTCCCGGACCAATTCCTGCCCGCGCGACTGCGCCATGCAGCCGAGGAAACCAAATACCATCTCCGGCTTTCGGGCGCGCAAGCGGCCGAGCAGCCCCATCTTGCCCAGCGCCTTCTGCTCGGCAAGGTCGCGCACGCTGCAAGTATTGATCAGCACCACATCCGCCTCCTTTTCCTTCGCAGTCAGCACGTATCCACGGCCCACCAAATCGCGCGCCACCTGCTCGGAGTCGCGCTCGTTCATCTGGCAACCATATGTTTTTAGAAAGACCTTCGGCATCTGTGAAAAGTCCGCCAACCCTGCCTCCGCTGCGGAAAACATTCAATCAACATCGCTTCCGGATGTGCTCCGCAACAAAAGGATCGTGCGACCGCCCATCTTCGGCGAATCTTCCTCGCGACGCGGCTAGGCGCGGCACGAAGCGTCGGAAAAATATGAAATCAATCAATCGCTTCACACTTCGGACATCATTCAGAACACTGCTGTTCATTTGTTCGCTGCTCGCCATCGCTTCGTCGGAGAGCGCGGACTTCTATGTCTCGACGGCCGGAGATGATGCTGCGGCGGGCACGCTTGAAAAACCGTTCGCAACGGTTCAGCGGGCGCAGATTTCTGCGGGGCCGGGCGATACCGTTTTCATTCGCGGCGGCATCTATCAGATGACGGAATCGCAGATTGCAGCGCGGCGGCGCATTTTCGCCTACCTCACTCACCTTTCCAAGAGTGGCTCACCCGGCAAGCCGATCACCTATCGCGCTTATGAAAATGAAAAGCCCGTCTTTGATTGCTCGCTCGTGAAGCCTGCGGGGATGAGGGTCGATGCGTTTCACATTAGCGGCTCCTGGATTCACATCATCGGTCTGGAAGTGACCGGCGTACAGGTGACCATCAAGAAGCATACGCAATCGATCTGTTTCGCGAGCAACGGCAGCCACAATATTTTCGAACGACTCTCGATGCATGATGGGCAGGCCATCGGCATCTATCACCTCGATGGTTCGGACAATCTTTTTCTAAACTGCGACGCATGGAATAACTGGGACACAACCTCGGAGGACGGACGCGGGGGCAATGTGGACGGCTTTGGCTGTCACCCGAGCAAGGGCAGCACAGGCAACGTATTTCGCGGATGCCGCGCGTGGTTCAATAGCGACGACGGCTACGACTGCATCAGCGCGCACGAAGCTGTGACGTTTGAAAACTGCTGGGCTTTTTACAATGGTCTATCGCCCAAGTTTGAGCGGACGGGCGATGGCAACGGATTCAAGGCGGGCGGCTACGGCTCGTTGAGCGCCGACATGCTCCCGCGCACGATTCCCCGCCATGTCGTCCGATACTGTTTGGCAGTGGGAAACAAGGCGTCTGGCTTCTATGCGAACCATCATCCCGGCGGCGGCGATTGGTTTCACAATACGGGCTACCGAAATGGAACGAACTTCAACTTTCTTTGTCGGCTCGCCGACAACCGCACGGATGTCGATGGCTTTGGTCACGTCATTAAAAACAACCTCTCCTTCGGCTCTCGCAGCCATGTTTCGCGACTCAACGCCGCGAAATGCGAGCTGGCGGATAACGCGTTTCCCCCAGTCTTTGCGCTCGCGGAAAAAGATTTCGCGAGCCTCGACGAGAGTGAACCATTTCAGGCCCGGCAGCCCAACGGCGATTTACCCAAGATGAAGTTCATGCATCCCGCCGATGCGGAGAAACTGAAAGGTTTCGGAGCGTTCGGACGCTAAAGGATCCTGCCCGTCAGGATCAGCGTCGCGGCGATGAAGTAGATAATGAGCCCGGTGACGTCCACCAGCGTCGCGACGAATGGCGCGGACGATGTCGCTGGGTCCAGGCCCAGTCGTTTTAGCAAAAGCGGAAGCATGGCTCCCGCGATGGTCCCCCAAAGCACCACTCCGAGCACCGCGATGGCGAACGTCGCGCCAACTGCGACATAGTGAACGGTGTAGGGATTGCCGCCCCACATCGCCTGCAAATTTTGCCAGCCAACGACGCGCAGAAATCCCAGCGCTGCCAATATACCGCCGAGCAAAAGACCGGAGATGATCTCCTTGCGCATGATGCGCATCCAATCCGCCGGCGTGATTTCCCCCAACGACATCGCGCGGATGATCAGCGTGCTCGCCTGCGAGCCGGCGTTGCCGCCTGCGGAAATAATGAGCGGCATGAAAATGGAGAGAATCACGGCCTTTTCGAGGCTGACCTGATAACTCGTGATTACCGTCGCCGTCAGCATTCCTCCGATGAAGAGGACGACGAGCCAGATGACGCGCTTTTGCACCAACTCCCAGATCGGCACATCCATATACGGATCTTCCAGCGCCGAAGTTCCACCGAGCATCTGAATGTCCTCGGTGGCCTCGGCCTCCTGCAAGTCGAGAATGTCATCGACCGTCACAATTCCCAGCAGACGGCCTTCGCTGTTGGTCACGGGCAATGTGTTGCGGTCGTATTTCTTGAAAGTCGCGATCGCAGTTTCCGCAACGTCGGTGGCCTTCAGCGCGACGTAGCTGGCGTCGTGAAGGTCGCGAACAAGCGTGTCCGCGGGCGGAAGCAGAACCTCCCGAATGCGAACATCGTCGATGAGTCGCCCACGTTCATCCGTGACATAAATCACGTTCAACGTCTCTGAATCACGACCGACTTTGCGGATGTGATCGAGCACTTGCTGAATGCTCCAATCGTCGCGCACGGAGACGAAATCCGGCGTCATCAATCGCCCGACGCTGTCTTCCGGGTAGTTGAGAAGTTGCTGCGCCACCTTGCGCTCCTCGGGTGTGAGCAAGGCGAGGAGCTGCGCTACGGCGTTGCCGGGCAACTCTTCCAGCAGCGCGGTGCGGTCGTCCGGAGACATCTCGTTCAGCACCGCAGCAGCCTGCTCGCTGCCCATCGACTTCAACAGTTCTTCCTGCGCATCGGGCTCGCAATACTCAAAGACATCGGCGGCCAGCGCGGACGGAAGGATGCGGAAAACCACGGCTCGATCGTCGTGCGGAAGTTCGACGATCAACTCCGCAGCATCCACAGCAGGAAAATCGGCAAGCGTCTCGCGCAACCCCGCAAAATCGCGGCGGGCGATCATCTCTTTTATTTCCGGTCCTAGCAGCGTCCCAAGCATTGAGTGGAGCGAATGCAGCATGTCAGCGCCTGAGGCAATCGCGAAGTGACGGAACATTGCGGCGAGCCGAAAAAATCACAGATTCGCCATGCAATTTCCGAATCCCAAAGCAGCATTCCATTTTTTGCGGTTGTCGGAGCGCGGATGCGTCGCTCAACTGACGGAGTGAGTTACACAGTTTTCGCCCGCAAATATCGTCCGCAGAAATTTGAAGATGTGCTCGGTCAGGAGCACATCACCAAAACGCTGCGCAATGCCATCGATCAAAATCGAATCGCGCACGCCTACATTTTTGTCGGCCCGCGCGGCACGGGCAAAACGTCCACCGCACGCATCTTTGCGATGGCACTGAATTCCACGAACGGACCAAAAGCGGACTTCGACCCCGAGGATGATATCTGCAAGGAAATCGCACAAGGCCGCTCGCTCGATGTGATCGAGATCGACGGCGCCAGCAACAACGGTGTCGAGCAAGTCCGCGAGCTGCGGGAGAACGTCCGCTTTGCCCCGGCGCGAGGGAAATTCAAAATCTACATCATCGACGAGGTCCACATGTTGACCACGGCAGCATTCAACGCGCTGCTGAAAACGCTGGAGGAGCCGCCGGCACACGCGAAATTCCTCATGGCTACGACGGATGTGCAGAAGGTGTTGCCGACCATTTTGAGCCGCTGCCAGCGGTTCGATTTACGCCGGATTCCCACGGCGACAATCGCGCGTCACTTGCTGTGGATCGCGGGGCAGGAGGGCTTCACTCTGGAAGTCGCAGCGGCTGCCACAGTCGCTCGCGGCGCGGAAGGCGGGCTTCGGGATGCGGAGTCGATGCTCGACCAGCTTGTCGCTTTTTGCGGCAGCGTGATCACCGAGGCAGATGTCTTGAGCGTGTTTGGATTTACGGCGGCGGATGCGGTCTTCGGCCTTACCGATGCGATCGTGGATGGCGACGCGTCAGCCGCACTGCACGCGGTGCATGAGCACGCCGAAGCGGGCCGCGATTTGGGGCGTTTGATGAGCGATTTGATCTCCCATATCCGCAACCTGCTCGTCTTGAAAGCAGACCCGGCGGGCCTCGGCGAAGAACTTCTTCCCGAAACGATCACAGCGCTGCAGGCGCAGACCGATCGGGCACCAATAGAAAAGCTGCTCGACCTCATCGAGGCGTTCTCCGCAGCAGAAGGCCGGATGAAGTGGGCACCCAATAAGAAGATGCATTTTGAAGTGGCGGTCATTCGCGCGATCCAAACGCTGCAAAGTGCGACGCTCACGGAAGTGCTCGATACGCTCACCGCAATTCGCGGCGGGACGCCTCCGCCTCAAGCACCGAAGCCCATCGCCCGCCCCGTGGCCCGCGCGGCAGCTCCGATCGCTCCTCCTGTTGCAAAACCTGCGCCGATTGAAAAACCCGCTATCGCAGAAAAGCCGCCGGAGCCCGCAAAAATCATCGAGGCACCGCAACCAGTTCCAGCTCCAACTCCAGCGCCAGAGCCGCCACCAGTGGCCGTAATTGTGGAAGTCGCAAAACCCGAACCGCCACCCGCTCCTGTAGTCAAAGCTCCGCCAACTCCAGCTTCCGCGCCAAAAGTACCGGCTGCAAATTTCTGGCAGTCGTTTGTCGATGGCATCAAACGCGACCGCGGCCTGATCGTCGGGCTCGTTCGCGGCGGCGTGCTGATGGGTATCGACGGCGGGACCGCCACGATTGCATTTCCGCCGGAGCAGAGTTTTGCAAAGGAGATGCTGGAGACACATGTGAAATTCATGGAAGAACTCGCTACGACGCTGCTCGCCAGCCCGACACGGGTGAAGCTCGAAGTGCGTGACGGAGTCGTCGCCGCGCCCGTTGTCGTGGACAATCGCGATCCGATGGAGATCTTCAAAGATGACCCGAAGATCCGCCGCGTGCTGGAGCTCTTTCAAGGAACTCTGCTACCAGGATGACGCCGTTTGATGCGCGACGTATTTCGTCTTTCTTCACCACGGCAATTGCCATTTTCCCAAAGCCCGCATACACAGCAGCCGAATGAGCGATTTATCTGGTGAACTAGACTTAAAATTCCTGCCTGATTGGCTAAAAGAAAGCCCGTCCGCGCCCGC
>JAYUSJ010000117.1:0-21200 GCA_043755735.1 Verrucomicrobiaceae bacterium
TTCGTTCTGAGCCAGAATCAAACTCTCCATATAGAGTGTTTGCCGTAAGGAAGCTATTTCCAAACGGACTTCTGACCTTTACCTCCCACTCGACAAAAGCCGAGCGAGAAGGGTCAATTAAAATTATTACTTCAAATATCTGACGTATAACGCACAATTCAATCTTTGCTTCTTATTTTAGACCGTTTTGAGTTTTTCCATTTCTGATGGCCGTCGTGAGACTGCCATCTGGCCTAAACTCTAAAACCAAAGTATCAAGGAACTTGTTTGCAGACGACACTTAGAGACGAAGATTTGCCCGCGGATTTGAATCCGTAGGCAATCGCACCTCTTAGTGCCTTTTGCAGAACTTCTTGGTTTTTACCAAGACCGCTGTTACTTGCGGGAGAATAGTTTTAGCAGCTTCTTTTTCACCGTCAACTACTTTTTGCGAATTTCTTCACTTATTTCATTTTCGGTAGTCGCTGCTGGCAACTGCCCCCGTTTCTTAGCGGAGAATCGTTTTAGCAGCTTCATCTTGTCCGTCAACTACTTTTTGTGAATCTTTTTCACTCATTTCGTTTTTGGTAGTCGCTGCTGGCGACTGCTCCTCTCGTAAGCGGATTGAGAGAACACACTATTCGACTCATTTGGTCAATAGACTTTTGTATGATTGATTCGCGATTATCCCCGGATGCCTGCATTTATGCGGGTTGGCGGCGGGTGGATTTTTTTGATTTGGTCTGCTCTACCGTGTTTTTGGGCCGGTTTTGGTCAAATTCGGCGTCTGTTTTGACGTGTTTTGGGCGTTCTCTGCATTTTCTGAGGGGTAGTTTCCTTGGAGGCTGCGGCCTTTTCGCCTCACCCTGTGTTTCCGGTAGCCGCCTGCACATCCCTGAGGGCAGGTCGGATGAGCGCTGTCAGTCGCCCCTGCTCATCCACCCACAGCCCCCGTGTTTAGGGAGGTTGTTCGATATGGGTGTCTCTGACCGGTTTACCAGGAGTTGCAGGCCTCGGAGCGCATGTTTCGGCGCTCTCTGCTCGGAAGTGGCTTGGGGCTTTTGGGGCGATGGCTGATCCGGCGCAAAGAAGCGCAGCTCGGCAGGATTTCTCGGTTCGCGGCTACATCGGCTACCCATCTCGATAGTTTGAGGTCGATCTTCTTTATGGGTCCCTCCCCAGCCTTTCACGCTTTCGACGCTATTGCGGAAGAGTCCTCATATATGGTGGGCGCTGTGGGTTTGGGAACAGAGCTGTCCGTTCTACGGATTAGGGCCCTCTTTAAGGGTCGGGCCGGAGAACTCGCGGCTTCAACACTGATTTTGGACGTTTCTTCTACGCAAAACGGACGCTTCTCGTCTTATCCAGCTTCAACACCTGACCGGCCACGAACGCTGGAGCCGCCTTGGGGTCGCTTACCTTTTCTCCGTCCAACTGGATGCTACCCTGCTCGACGAGGCGGCGCCCGTCACCGCGTGATTTGGTGATCTGGAAACAATGGGAGTATGCAGCAATGACGACACTCACGATATCCGCCGGCAGTCCCGACAGCGGGAGTTCCGGGAGTTCCACCGTAGAGAGGTCTTTTTTGGAAAAACGGGATTCAAAGTCGTCGCGCCCGCGTTTTCCTGCCTCTTCGCCGTGGTAACGAGCCACAATGCGGGCGGCTAATTGCTTCTTGGCCTCCATCGGGTGGATATCGGCGGGGACGCTCTCGCACAGGAGGAGATCGTAGTAGCGGGCCATGAGCGTATCCGTGATGCTCATCAGTTTCCCGAACATGATTTCCGGCGTCTCCGAGAGACCCACGTAGTTACCGAGGCTCTTGGACATCTTATTCACGCCGTCCAGCCCTTCCAGAAGCGGAAGAAGGAAGACGACTTGCTGCGGCTGGCCTTCTTCCCTCTGGAGGTCACGGCCCACCAGGCAGTTGAAAAGCTGATCGGTGCCGCCAATTTCGACATCGGCTCTGATCATTACGGAATCCCATCCTTGCATGATGGGATACTGGATTTCGTGTAAATGGACGGGCTCTTTGTCTTCGATGCGCTTCTTGAAGTCCTCACGCTGGAGCATCTGCTGCATCGTCACGCGGGAATTGAGCCTCATCACCTGCTCGAAAGTCATCATTTCAAACCACTCGCCATTGAACACGACTTTGGTTTTCGCGGGGTCGAGGATTTTGAATGCCTGCTCTTTAAAGGTGGTCGCATTACGCATCACGTCGTCGTGCGTGAGCTGTTTGCGGGTTTTGGAGCGACCGGACGGGTCTCCAATCATGGCAGTGAAATCTCCGATAATCAGAATCGCCTGGTGCCCCAGATCTTGAAATTGCCGCAGCTTCGTGAGCCCCACGGTGAAGCCGAGGTGAATATCGGGTGCAGTCGGGTCCACGCCGAGCTTCACATTGAGCGGGCGCCCGAGCTTGAGCTTTGCGAGCAAATCCTGCTCAGAGATGATTTGCGCGGCACCGCGTTTGAGTAGTTCGAGCTGTTCTTCTGGCGTTGGCATGGAAAAGAGGCGGGCTATCTAGCGCCCTGCGGCGTGCAATCAAGCATTTGTCCACCGAAAGCGCCGTGGTTTGCGGAAATATCGCTTCTTTTGTGCAATGAAAGCGGACGTTCGTTCGCTCACTCCAAATCAATCGTGACGGACTTCTTGCGGGCTCCGATCCAGTCACAGATGCCCTTCTTTTTTCCGGCCCGGATGAAGTCCCAAAATACCGTGCCGCATTCGCCCCAAGTCTGCGTGCTGGCTTCTTCGAGAGCCTGCCGGACGTTGTGCCCCGAGCGATATAGGAGCGTGAAGGCGCGCTTTACTTCAGCGCGTGCAGCGGTGTCCAGACCAGCACGCCTCATCCCGACCACGTTGAGTCCCGCGACGCCGTTGAAATCCGCTCCGATGACAAATGGCGGGAGATCTTTCGTGTAGCCCGACCCACCCTGACAGATGGCGAGTGTGCCGATTCGAATGAACTGATGCACGGCCGCCGCTCCGCTGAGGAAAACGCGATCCCCGATGGTGACATGCCCTGCGAGCAGAACGTTATTCGCCGTGATGACGTGGTTTCCGATATGGACATCGTGCGCGAGATGCGTGCCGCCCATGAGGAAGCAATCGCTCCCCACGACCGTATCCGAGCCATCCCGCGAGCCTCGGTGAAGCGTGCAGTATTCGCGAATGCGGTTGTTGTCGCCGATGATGACGCGGCTTTTCACCTCCGGCTTGAACGAGAAATCCTGCGGCTCCCCGCCGATGATCGCGCCGTAGCCGATCGTATTATTTTTTCCCATGACAACGTTCGCGGAGATGACCGCGTGGGCCTGAATCGAGCAGCTTTCGCCAATGATCGCCGCACCTTCGATGATGGCATATGGCCCTACGCTCACGTCTTTCCCAAGTTGCGCGGATGGATGAATGATGGCGGTCGGATGAATCATCGCCTCCGAGATGGCCGAACAACGCCGCGAGCGCAAGCATTCGACTTCGCGCGGCGGCGCGTTAAAAAGCGGGATGCGTCTCGTCGTCCGCGATCTCTATTTGCCTCTGCGTCATCCATTCACCACGGCGCACGGCACACTCACATCGAAGCACAACCTGCTTGTCGAGCTCCATGCCGGCGGGCTCGTAGGATACGGCGAAGCGGCTCCATCACTTGCTTATCCGCAATTTACCGCGCACGGCATCGCTGCGGATTTGGCAAACGTGGCAATCGATCTCGCATGCCACGATTTCGCCGGACCGGAAGATTTATGGGAAATGCTCGCGCCCCGGCTGAGCGCGAATCCGTTTGCTCAGTGCGCGATCGATATTGCGGCGCACGATCTTTGGGGAAAGCAACTCGGCGCGCCTGTCTGGAAGCTCTGGGGACTCGACATCGGGAACGTGCCGGCAAGCAATTTCACGATCGGCCTGGATTCGGTGGAAAAAATGATCGCGAAACTGCGCGAAGCGGAAGGCTGGCCGGTTTATAAGATCAAGCTCGGCGGCCCGGACGATCTCGCCGTGATGCGCGAGCTCCGCCGCCACACGAGTGCGCCGTTCCGCGTGGATGCAAACACCGGCTGGACTGCGGACAAGACGCTCGCTTTCGCACCGGAACTCGCCGCGCTGGGCGTCGAATTCATCGAGCAGCCACTGCCTGCGGATTCCTGGGCGGAAATGGCGCGCGTCTATCGCGAATGCCCGCTGCCCCTTATCGCCGACGAGAGCTGCCAGACGCTTGCCGACGTTGAGCGATGCGCAGGCTGTTTCCACGGAATCAATATCAAGCTCACAAAAGCCGGCGGCCTCACGCCGGCCCGGCATATGATTACTCGGGCCCGCGAGCTCGGCTTGCGCGTGATGGCGGGCTGCATGATCGAGAGCAGTGTCGCGATTTCCGCGCTCGCGCAACTACTGCCATTGCTCGACGCCGTGGACATGGACGGAGCCGCTCTACTCGCCAGCGACCCGACGAGCGGCGTCCGCGTGGTGAACGGGAGGGCTATTTTTCCCGTGGGACCGGGGCTCGGAGTGAGCGTTTAGTTCCCAAAGTCCAGCCCGCCGCCCCCAAGGTTCAGACCGCCGCCCCCAAGGTTTACGCCCGGATTTCCGGTTCCGCCGCCAGTGCCACCCCCGCCGTTGCCGGGCTGCTGGACGGGCGGATTCACAACTGCGGTCGCACCGGGAGTTATCTTCACGGTGCCAGTCTGCGTACGGCCGGTAAAAACGCCAGTTGCCACGTTTTGATTCGGCAGAAGCACACCCTGGAAGGTCCGCTTATCGCCGTCGAAAGGATGCTCGAAGGTTCCCGCAAAGGTTCCCTTTTCCGGGTAAATCGTCAGCTTGGAAACCACTCCCTTGGGGAGTTGCACGCGACTCTGGGTATCGATCTGAATGTTTCGCGTGATGTTTGCGGCGAGATCACCTCCCTGGAGAGTTATTGTCGCGTCATTTGAGGTCGCATTCAGCACGCGCTCTTTCTTGGCAGGTGGCGTGTAGGCCGCGCCAGTCGCGTTCAAGCTCGTGTAGAAGCCGTCCGCGAATCGCTTTGCGCCTTCATCAGGCGGACGGTACCAGTTCATGGTTCCAGTTGCGGTGATGTCCGTCGTCCCGGCCAATGCCACCGTCCCGCTCACACGCGCATCTTTTGGAGAAAGCCAGATCGGAACTGCAGCGGCGGCATCCGTGCCGGAAAGCGTCGACCCGTACGAAAACTTGCTTCCGTCACCAAGAACACCACGCACACTGACTCCGCCCCAAGACTTCACATCCATGGTCATAAATCCCGCACCTTGAGGCAGGCCGTTGCTCGTTTGCCCCGGGGTGGTCGTCGTGCCCGGTGCAGGGAGCGTGATATTATAGTGACCCGCCAATTCGGCGCGGCGGCGATCGGTCACCGCGTTTACCGTCGTCTCAGCCGTGTATTTACCATCCGCCCGTTCAAAATCGGCGACGATCGAATTGGCAGCGCCGCCCTCTTTTACAGAAAAGCTCACGCTGGTGCCGTTCGCGAGCGTGGTGCTGAACTTCCCGTTCGCGTCCAACTGCCCGTTGACCACCGAATTTTCGCCGCCGATGCTTACCCGTGCGGTAAATTTTCCTCCTGCGGTTCCGATGATTTTGTAGGCTCCGGCAGCGTCTCCATTCTCGTTCTTTATGATGGCGCTGTTCACCCCATCAATCGCCACCTGCAAAGCGCGGATGGTCACTCTGCCAGTCGCGACGCCCGTCTGGCCGTCCGAAACGACGTAGGTAAAAGCATCTGTGCCGGCGAACTTCTCCCCCGGCCTAAAAAGAACCTTCGTTCCCGAGATCTCGGTGGTTCCGCTCACGGGCTGCGACACCCGCAAGATGGTCAGTTTGTCGGCATCTTTGTCCGTGTCATTGGCGAGCACATCGATGGTGATGGGATTTCTTCCCTTGGCTTGAACGATGTCCTCGTTGGCCACGGGCGAATTGTTCGCAGTTGTTTTAAAAGTGGCGTTGGCCGTGATGGCAGTCCCGCCGGCGTTCACGGCGGTCAGGCGGTAATTGTAGGTCTTCCCGCGGACCAGATCGGCGATTTCAAATAACTGCTCCAGTTTCACAGCGTCATCCACGATGCCGGTGATTTCTTTCTTCGTCCCGTAGGAAGTCGTCAGTCCGTAATCCAGCGTCAGTTTCACAAAGTCCCCGTGCGAAGTAACCAATGCCTTCACCGTGGCAGAATTCTCCCGCGCGGTCGCGGTTGCGGTGACTTGCGGCGCTTGCGGCACCTTAAAAGTGAACACGGAACCGGTGACCGGTGCAGATGCCGTGGTCGTCCCCTCCGAATTGGTGGCCTCCACTTTGTAAAAATAGTCCGCCTTCGTCAGCCCATCGAGCGTGATCTCCACATCCTTGGCCTCCGCCGCAAGCACTGTAATCGTCGCGTTGGCCTCGGAACCGAGCGCCGCCGTGGTCCCGTACAAAACCTTCACCGTGGTATTCGCACCTTTCCCCGCGACGTTGACCGTAACGATCGCCTTCGTCGAAGAAACCACATTCACTGTCGGCGTGACAATTGTTGGCCTCTCCGGAGGGACTGTAAACGTGCGGTCGCCGGTGTCGGCGGCAGGATCCACTCCGTTCGTCGCCACCACTTTATAATGGTAAGTCGTAGCAAACTTCAGCCCCGTGAGCGCAAAAGTATAAGGAGCATTCACGCGCACTGCCGAGAACGGCCCCGGCGGGACGGCTTCCGACCCATACGCATCCGTCTCGCCATATTGCATCCGGAGCGTCGTCGGTGCTCCGTTCGAAGTCACCAGCGCGTTAACATTCACAGCGCCCCCGGTCAGAACCGCACTCGTGGCCGTGACCGTTGGCGCAAGCGCCGGGATGGTGAACGTCCCGTCCGCAGTCGCCGCGTCCGGCGCCGTCCCGTTGCTCGCCACGACTTGAAAGTGATAAACCGCACCCAGCTCCAGACCGCTGAGCGTAATCGTGAACGGCACATTTGCACCCGCCGCCGGCAGCGTTGAAGCCATCGTCGCACCGTAAGTCGTATCTTTTCCGTAGCGAACAGTCACCGTCGTATCCACACCATCGCCCGAAACCGTACCCGCCACATCCGCCATCGCACCGGCCAAAACGGTAGCCGTTGCATTGCCGAGCGTCGGCGCAGCGGCAAAAAGAGACGCTGGCAAAAAGAAGGCAGCGAAGGCGAGCAGGAGTGATTTCATGGCAAAATTGGCAGTCGGGAGGATCTATCCTCCGCTATGCGACAAAGAGTTCAACCATTTGTTCAAGGAAGGTTGCCATTTATTTCTGCATTTTAAGCGTGAACATTTCTGTCAGTTCATTTGTCCTACGTCGCCAAGTCCGGCAAAACACATATCCATGCAAACCAACATCACCCCCTCTCCAGCAGCCCAGGAAGCAGACGTCATCGCCATCGATAAACTGCGCGACATCTACGGAAAACTCCGCGCTGAAATCGGCAAGGTCATCATCGGCCAAAACCACGTCGTCGAAAAACTGCTCACCTGCATCTTTGCACGCGGCCACGCCCTGCTCATGGGCGTTCCCGGTCTTGCCAAGACGCTCCTCATTCACTCGCTCGCCGATGTGATGCAGCTCAATTTCAGCCGCATCCAGTTCACGCCCGACCTCATGCCAAGCGACATCACGGGCACTGAGATTTTGCAGGACACGGACACCGGACGCCGGCAGTTCGAGTTCATTAAAGGCCCCGTTTTTGCCAACATCGTCCTCGCCGACGAAATCAACCGTACCCCGCCAAAAACCCAGGCGGCACTCTTGCAAGCCATGCAGGAACAAGTCGTCAGCGCCGGAAAACACCGCTTTGTGCTCGAAAAGCCCTTCTTCGTTTTGGCCACGCAAAACCCCATCGAGCAGGAAGGCACTTACCCGCTGCCCGAAGCCCAGCTTGACCGTTTCATGTTCCTCATCAACGTCGGCTACCCAAGCGCAGCCGAGGAACTTCAAATCGCCAAAGCCACCACCGGCGCCTCGGTCCCCGCGCTGGAAAAAATCATGACCGGCGCAGACATCCTCATGTTTCAGGACATTGTCCGCCGCGTCCCCGTCCCCGAACACGTCTATGATTACGTCGTGAAGCTCGTCCGCAAATGCCGCCCAAAAGAGCCCGAGGCGCCGGACTGGGTCAAAAAGTGGGTCATGTGGGGCCCCGGCCCGCGCGCCGTGCAGTATCTCGTCCTCGGAGCCAAAGCCCGCGCCGTCCTGCAAGGCAGCTACCTCGCGCGACTCGAAGACGTGCAGGCCGTCGCCGAACCAGTGCTCGCGCATCGTATTCTGGTCAATTTCCACGCGGAGAGCGAAGGCGTGGACTCGGCGGAGATCATCCGGCGGGTGATGAAGGAGACGGAGGGGTGATGCGCCGAGGGATGAGGTATGCGAGATGCGGGATGCGTGCGACGCCTAGCGAGGACGATCTGTCCCGCCGGGGGACATCATCATCTCCACTCGGGAACATCATCATCCCCAACGGGGAACGTCATCATCCCCTACGGGGAACATCATCATCCCCAACGGAGAACATCATCATCCCCAGCGGAGAACATGATCATCTCCAACAGAGAACATCATCCCGGCAACCTGCCCCCATCATCCCCGCAAACCGCCCCCATCATCCCCTCCAAAAGAGAACATCACCTTCCCTAACAGAGAACATCATCCCCGAAACCCGAACAGACCGCCCTTTCCCTCTGAAAACACCGCCTGACGGAAAAAACTACGGTTACTCGGCAGTGGCGAAGGTTCATCATTCGTCATTCGTCATTCGTCATTCCCACGCATGGACTTCCTAGACCAAGCCGTAATCGCCCGCCTCTCCCGGCTGCAACTCGCCGTCCGCACGCCCATGCTCGGCTCCGTCACCGGGCTGCATCGCTCGGCGACTCGTGGCGCGTCCGTCGAGTTCGCGGAGTATCGTAAATACGCTCCCGGCGACGACCTGAAATTCCTCGACTGGCGCGTGTTCGCCCGCACGGACAAATACTTCATTCGCGAATTCGAGGCCGATACGAACCTCCGCTGCTACCTCGTCGTGGACACGTCCGCTTCCATGAAATTTGCGTCGGCCGACAACATGACGCGCTTTGACTACGCCCGCCGGCTTGCTGCGACGCTCGCACATTTGCTCGTCCATCAGGGCGACGCCGTGGGGCTCACCGCGTTTTCAGAGAAAGCCGTGGACCTTGCGCCGCGCAACACATCGTCGCACCTCCGGCAGCTCTACAAGCTCCTCGAAGAAGCAAAGCCATCGGGCGAAGCGAACATCGTCCAGACGCTCCACGACTTCGCCGAGCGGATGCGCAGCCGCGCGCTCGTGGTCATCATCAGCGACTTCTTCGCCGAGCCGGGCGAACTGCTCGACGCATTTAAGCACCTCCGCTTTTACAAGCACGACCTCGCCGTCTTCCACCTGCTCGACCGGCAGGAATACGACTTCGATTTCACGCGTCCCGTGCGCTTTGTGGACATGGAAAACGGGGCGGACCTCATCACCGATCCCGCCGTCATCCGCGAAGCCTACCGCGAAGCCGTGAACGACTACCTCGCCGCGATGAAACACGGCTGCACGCAGTTCCAAGTGGACTACCACCTCACGTATCTCGACCAGTCGTTCGAGGGCGTGCTCACGCAGTTCATGCTCCAGCGGATAAGGCAGTCGAAGAAGGGGGGGCGGTGATGATGCGGGATGCGGGATGCGGGATGCAGGATGCGCAGCACGATTTAGCCGGAAACACGCGGCGTCGCGCAGCGTCGTCTTTTGGGTTATTTGGCGGAGCGATGACCCGCTTCGACGGAAGTGATGAAACGATTCAACTTGGCACCGAGTTCGTTCAGGCGGGCGTGGATCTGATTAAAGAGCACTTCATCGGACAGCGATCCGGTCTCGAAGAGTTCTTCGAGATGGTCGATGGTTTCGTCGCAGGAGCCGTGAGCGTAGGTGAGGTGCTTGATGAACTCCAACTTGTAGCGTCGGCGACCGTAACCCTCGACGATGTTACTGCGGACAGACTTCGCCGCGCGTCGAATTTGGGATGCGGTTTCAAATTGCTCAAACTTCGGGAGCTTGGTGAGAGTCATTCGATGAATGTCGATTGCAACCTCACGAGCCAGCTTCCAGATGTCCAAATCTCGATAACTCATGCGGGGCACGATACGGGATGCGAGATGCGGGATGCGAGATGCGATTTCCTTACAAGATCAGCCCGTAAACGGCCACGCGCGAGACAGTGTGATTCCTCTAAAACCGTGCTGCGCATCCCGCATCCCGCATCCCGCATCCCGCATCCCACACCATGACCTACCTCCAACCATGGTCCTTGTGGCTCCTCGCTCTTTGCCTCCTGCCGATCATCATCCACATGCTCAACCGGCTCCGTTACAAAACGGTGCAATGGGCTGCGATGTACTTCCTCCTGAAGGCCAACAAGGCCGCGACGAAACGCGCCAAGCTCCGCCAATACATCCTCCTGCTTTTCCGCGCGCTGGCCGTGCTCTTTCTCATCTGGGCCATGATGCGACCAAAGACCGGCGGCTTCCTCGGCAAGTCTGCGGGCGGTGCGCCGGAGGTCATCATCGTCATGCTCGACCGGTCCGCCAGCATGGAGGCGCGGGTTTCCAGCGACCGGCAGGATACCAAACGCCAGCAGGCCATCGCACTGCTTACGGAAGCGGCGAAGGACAGCATCGGCAGCCGCTTCGTCTTCATCGAAAACGTCCTCCGCGCCCCGCTGGAAGTCGCCGATTTGAAGACCCTCACAACCCTCCAAACTGCCGAGGCCACCGACACCGCCGCCGACATCCCCGCGATGTTCCGCACGGCGCTGGCGTATCTCGTTAAAAACAAACCCGGCAGCGCGGAAATCTGGCTCGCGAGTGATTTGCAGACCAGCAATTGGCGCGACGTGAGCACCGAGTGGCAGGACATTGCGGCGCGATTGACCGGACTGCCCGAAACGCAAATCCGCCTGCTCGACCTCTCCTCCCCGCCCGGCACAAATCTCTCCATCGCGGTGAAAGCAGCCGACTTTCGTCCGTCGAAAACTGCGCCGGAAAAAGGCACGCTCGCCGTCTCGCTGGAAACTCGTAGCGGTGGCGCGACCGGCACGTTCCCGCTCAAAATCACCCGCGATGGAGCCACGAGCCAGAGCGACCTCATGCTCAACTCCGCCATCCGCCGCGAAGCGATAAAATACGACATCGCCAAGCTCCCCGAAGGCGGCGGCTGGGGAAAATACGAGCTCCCCGCCGATGAAAACCTCGGGGACAACGCCGCCTATTTCACCTACCGCACACCCGTCCCGCTCCACGCCGCAATCGTGAGTGATCTTCCCGGATCCAAGCGAATCGCCTTCGCCGCCGCGCCCGATAAAACGCGCACCGACCGCACCTCGGAAATCCAGCCCCACGCAAAGGCGGGCGATGTGAAATGGAAAGACGCCGCGCTTATCGTCTGGCAAGGCCCGCCACCCGCAGACGCTGTAGCCAAGCAGCTCCAGGCATTCGTGGAAAGCGGCGGCGTGCTGCTCACGTTCCCCGCTGGCGGCGATAGCGGCAACGGCCCGCTCGGTATCACATGGGGCGCAGCCGAGAACGGCAAGGAACCCTTCCGCGTAGTGAGCTGGGACGAACTCGACGGCCCGCTCGCCCGCACCGACAACGGCACGTCGCTGCCCGTCGCCCGCCTCGAACTCACCCGCCGTCAGATCGGTCGCATCGCCAGCGAGACCGCCCACGTCTATGGCGTCTTCGCCGATGGCCAGCCGTTCCTCGTCGGCCAGCAACTCGGCAGCGGCCACATCTTCGCTTGCGCCACCGCGCCCGACCCGGAATGGGGCAGCTTCAGCGACGGCTTCGTCCTTCTACCCATGATGCAACGCCTGCTCGCCCAAGGCGGCACACGCCTCGCGCCGCCCGCACTCGCAATCGCCGGCGACTGGCAACCTTCCGCCGACGACACATGGACCGCCGTAGAAACCGACCGCCGACGCGACGCACGCTGGCACGCGGGAGTTTACAAGAAAGCCGACCGCCTCATCGCCCTCAACCGCGCCGAAGCCGAGGATGCGCCCGATTACCTCAACGCCGAAGCCATTAAGAAGCTGCTCCCCAACGCCAAACTCGACGTGCTTACCGGAGCGGCGACGATGAAAGCCGACCGCCTCACCAGCGAAATCTGGCCCATCATGATCATCGCGACAATGCTCTTCATGACCCTCGAAATGTTGCTCGCAACCAGCAAAGCGCTCATCCCGCAGAAGCCGAAACCGAAGGTGCCCGCAGCAGCAAAACGTGAGGAGGTGGCCGCGTGAAGTCGTCAGACCATGGACTGCGGCAGCCTGCTGCCGCTTTTATCAGCCAGCCTGCTGGCGCGGAGTCTTTTGGCGTCCCGAAGCAGGGCGACTTACGTGCGTACGGGATGCCCGTCCTACTCAACGCCAGCAGGCTGGCTGGGGAATACGGCAGCAGGCTGCCGCACTCCAAAGCCTTCGGCTACTTACACACACCATGACCGAAGGCTGGCAATTCAACACCGCACCGTGGGCTCTCGCCACATCCGCCGCATTCCTCGCGGCGAGCGTCTGGTTTTTCTTTCGCTCGCTGAAGCGCGAGGGGTCGGATGGCTGGCACATTGCGCTGCACGTTCTCCGGTTGATCATCGCCGTCGCCGTCGCAATCACGCTGCTGAAGCCCGAGCGCGTCGTGCTAGCGAAGCATTCCGAGCAACCACGTGTCGTCGTGATGTGGGACGGCTCCGGCAGTATGAAAACGAAGGACGTGCTGACCGGCGACAAGGACACATCCACTCGCGAAGCGTGGCTCAAACAGCAGGTGGATGCAAAGTTCTGGGAGCCGTTGGCGAAGCGCTACAACGTCACCATCGAGCCTTTTTCCACTCTGCCCGACGACCCCAAGTCGCTCGACGTGGAAACGCAAATCGGCAGCGACCTCAACACCCCGCTCGACCGCGCGCTCAAGCAATACAGCGACCTCCGGGCCATAGTAATGCTGACTGATGGCGACCGCAATCTCGGCGAAAACCCCATCACCGCCGCCACCGCCCTCGCGCGGAAGGAAGTGCCGATTTACACCGTCGGCGTCGGAAGCGAAACGTATCTGCCGGACGTCGAAGTCCTCAGCGTCCTCGCGCCCAGCTACGCACTCATTAACGAGCGCGTGAGCGTCGTCGTCACCCTGCAAAACCGACTGCCGCGCGAAGTCAAAACCACCGTCAATATAAGCGGCCCCGGCGGAGCGACGGGCTCGAAAAAGATCACGCTCCCCGCGATGGCACAGATGCAGGAGATGATCGTCTTCACCCCGCAGAATGAAGGAGCGGGCGATTTTAAAGTGAGCATCCCTGTCGAACGCGAAGACGTTTTCCCGCTCAACAACGAGCGCACATTTCCCCTCGCCGTGCGGAAGGAAACGCTGAAGGTGCTTGTCGTCGATTCGCAGCCGCGCTGGGAATTTCGCTACCTGCGCAACGCCCTCCAGCGCGACCCGAGCGTGGTCGTGAACACGGTGCTATATCACCCGCAAATCGGCATGGGTGAAGGCGTCGGCTACCTGCCGGAATTCCCCACGAAGAAGGAAGATTTGCAGGGCTACGATGTGGTCTTCCTCGGCGATGTCGGTGTCGCGCAAGGGCAACTCTCGCCGGAGCAAGCGCAGATGCTCGCCGGTCTCGTCACACAGCAGGCGAGCGGACTCGTCTTTCTCCCCGGCCCGCTCGGCAGACAGAAATCGCTCGAAGGCACCGCGCTCGCCGACCTCATCCCCGTGGAGACGGATTTCGCGAAAGGCATTGGCGTCGTCAGCGGCGCAGAAGCACGACTCGAACTTTCCACGCGCGGCCTCAACCACTGGCTCACGATGCTCGCGACGGACCCGAGCGCAAACCAAGCCGTGTGGCGCGGACTGCCAGGATTTTACTGGTATGCGCCGGTGGTCAAAGCGAAAGGCGGTTCCGAAGTGCTCGCGGTCCACGAAGCCGCGCGTAATCAAAGCGGGCGCATCCCGTTGCTCGTCACGCGTGCCGCTGGAAACGGCAAGGTTCTCTACATGGGCACCGACGCCGCGTGGCGCTGGCGCAAAGGCGTGGAGGACACGTATCACTACCGCTTTTGGGGCCAGGTCGTCCGCTGGATGTCCCACCAGCGCCACCTCGCGCAGGAGGAAGGCATCCGCTTTTTCTACACACCCGAGCAGCCACGCCGCGGCGACAAAGTGCGGCTCAATGCGACTGTGATGGACAAGCTCGGCGTGCCCGTGACGGCCGGAAAAGTCACCGTCACCGCCAAAGCCCCCGACGGCTCCACCGAGACCATCGAACTCCTCAACGAAGACCCCGAATGGGGCGTTTATTCCGGCCCGTTTATTCCCCGCGAAGGCGGCAAATACGAACTTGAAATCGCCAGCGAAACCGCCGATCGCCGGATGAAGTCCTCGCTGGATGTCTCGGTCCCCACTTTGGAAAAAGAGGGCCTGCCCGCAAAGCTCGACGTGCTCCGCGAAATCAGCGCACTCACGCAAGGCAAGTTTCACACACCCGCCGAACTCTCCCAGCTCGTGAACAGCCTCTCGCTCCTGCCCGAGCGCAAGCCCGACGAGCTCCGCCTCCGCCTTTGGTGCCACCCGTTTTGGTGCGCCGGATTACTCGCCGCATTTGTCGCATATTGGGTCGGGCGCAAGCTCGGCGGGCTGATCTAATTTACTGCAAAAAAGAACGCCTCTTGGACAATGGAGGGGAAGCCCTGTTTACGAGAATGAACTAAATTCGCGGCAGTATGAAAACGATTACGTCTTCCAAAAAGAGCATTGCGCCGCGCAAATCCGCAGTGATTTCCGTGCCCGCGCGAAAGGCAACCAAAGCACCGGTGACGCTGAAACGCATTCTCGTTCCCGTGGATTTTTCCGAGCCATCGATGAAGGCGGTACCGTACGCGCTCGCCTTCGCGAAACAATTCAAAGCGGAGCTCGTTCTCGTCCACATCGTCGAGCAGGTCATATATCCCGGTGACTGGATGATCCCTCCATTCCCCACGGGCGATTTCGCCAGCGAAAGCCGCGAGCAGTTGATGACAAAGCTCCGCAGCACCTGCGCCGAGAAAACCGGGAAGGTGACGCCGATTGTCCGCTTCGGCCGCGCATGGCAGGAAATCATCGAAGTCGCCCGCGAGCAAAAGTGCGACATGGTCATCATGGCAACGCACGGCTATACCGGACTGCGGCATGTGCTGCTCGGCAGCGTTGCAGAAAAAATCGTGCGCCATGCGGCTTGTCCGGTTCTGACGGTGCGTCCGGACGAGGCTAGTTTGCCATAGGAAATTATCCTACCCCCATCATACCAGCGTCCCGATCACATCGGGCAACGCAGCCCAATATCGCGCCTTCCCGCGGCCTGCCAGAGTCGCGCCATGAACTCGACTACCACACTACTCGACACAATCAACGACTCCGACTTTTACCGCGAATACGAACACGCATTCTGCGACGCAACAGGGCTTCCGCTGACGCTTCGCCCGACTGAAACATGGAACCCGCCTTTTCACGGAAAGAAGAATGAGAACAAGTTCTGCGCAATGATGGCGCAAAAAAGCGCAACGTGCGCCGCCTGCTTGAATATGCAGGAAAGACTCACAGAATCGGCTACAGACGAAACGGCCGTCCTTCGCTGCCATTTCGGAATGACGGAAGTCGCAGTGCCGGTCAAACTCGGTAACGAACGCATCGGCATTCTCGCGACCGGCCAGGTCCTCACACAGGCACCCACCGAGGATCAGCTCGCGCACGTGGAATCCAACGTGAAAAAACTCGGGCCATCAATCGACGTCAAAAAAGCGATGGCAGCCTACAAGGAAACTCCCGTGATGCCGCGCAATCGGCTCACCGGCTTCGTCACAATGCTTGAGAAATTTGCCGAGCACCTCGGCGTCCGGAGCAATCAAATCGCGCTTCATCAAGCCAATGCAGAGCCCATCGCGATTATCCGGGCGAAGGCGTATATTTCGGAACATATCGAGGAGGATCTCACGCTCACCGACGTCGCGAAAGCGGCATTCACCAGCACGTTCTACATCTGCAAGCTGTTCAAACGGCACACAGGTCTGAACTTCACCGAATACGTCTCCCGCCTGCGGGTGGAACGCGCGAAGGAAATGCTCGGAAACCCGAATCGCCGTGTGAGCGAGATCGCATTCGATGTGGGCTTCCAATCGCTCACTCACTTCAACCGGATCTTTCGCCGTCTCGTCGGGGAATCGCCCTCCCATTTCCGCGACCACCTCGCCCTTCCGCTCGCGGCCTGAGCTTGCCAAACTGGCGAACCTGTATCCGATGAAGTCCGACACTCAATGTCTTCTGAACTAGCTCAATACAAAGCCGCACTCGATGCGCACTCCATCGTAGCGATCACCGACTCTGCCGGTCGAATCACCTACGTAAACGACAAGTTTTGCGAAATCTCCGGATACGCCCGCCGCGAGTTAATCGGGCAGGACCATCGAATCATCAACTCGGGCCTCCACCAAAAGGATTTCTTTCGAGACCTCTGGACCACAATCAGCCGGGGCAAAATCTGGCGCGGCGAAATTCGGAATCGCGCGAAGGACGGCTCGCTCTATTGGGTCGATACGACCATATATCCGTTCAATGCCGTGGACGGTCGCCCCACTCAGTTCATCGCGATCCGAACTGATATCACCGCCAGAAAGCGGGGAGAAGCGGAGCGCGCGCGACTCGAAAAGCAACTGTTGGAGGTGATCGAGCGCGAGCAACGCAGAATCGGGCAGGATCTCCATGACGGGCTCGGGCAGCACCTGACCGCGCTCGAAATGATGAATCATGCACTGATGGAAAAGGTGAAGCGCGAGGCACCCGGCCTCATTCCCGAAATGCAGGATATTTCGAAGCACATCCGCCAAACGATCACGCAAACGCGGCAGCTTTCACATGGACTTTCGCCCATCGCGCTGGAAGACGACGGGCTCATGAGCGCGCTCCGCGAACTCGCCGAAATGACGCAAAGCGGCGGACGGCTCAATTGCTCGTTCGAGTGTCCGAGCACCGTCCGGATTTCCGACACGCGCCTCGCGACGCAACTTTACCGGATTGCTCAGGAAGCCATCACGAATGCGGTTCGTCACAGCGGCGCGAAGTCGGTTGCCATTCAGCTTTCCCGCTCCGGTGCCCGGCTGGAACTTGTCGTATCGGACGACGGGAAAGGAATGCCCGCAGAAGCTGTAAAGTCAGGCCTCGGTCTTGCGACGATGCAGCACCGGGCGCACTTGATCGGGGCAAACCTCGAATTCACCTCAAATCGTGGCAGTGGAGTTCGCGTCGCTTGTACGCTCTACTGCCACCCATGAACAAAAAGCCTCCGCGAAAAATCGCGAAGCACCGCGTCTTTCTCGTGGATGATCATCCGATCGTCCTTACGGGATTCACGCTCATGCTCAACGCGCAGCCGGACATCGAAGTGTGCGGGACCGCGAGCAGCGCCGAGGAAGGCGTGCAGCGGTTTCTTGCTTCGAAGCCGGACCTCGTCATCACGGACATCACACTCCCCGGCCGGAGCGGTCTCGACTTGCTGAAAGACATCATCGCGATGGAACCCGCGCAGCGCGTGCTGGTCGTGAGCATGCATGACGAACTCTTATACGCAGAGCGGGCGATCCGCGCGGGCGCGCGCGGATTCTTGATGAAAGAGGCGGGCTCGGAGAAAATGCTCGCGGCAATCCGGCATGTGCTCGCCGGGAACATCTACGTGAGCGATCGCATCCAGGCGAAGATCCTCAATGCAATGCACGCTCCGAGCCAGCGCGCATCAGCGTCGCCCGTCGAGAAGCTGAGCGACCGCGAATTCGAAGTATTTCGATTGCTCGGCGAAGGACGGACCACGAAGGAAATCGCCGACCAACTCCATCTCAGTGGCAAGACCGTCGCGGTGCATCGCGGTCATATTAAAGACAAACTGGAAATCAAAAGCGCCACCGAGCTGATGCACACAGCCGTGCGATGGGTGGAGGCGAACCGTTAGCCTTGGACTGCGGCAGCCTGCTGCCGCTTTCCGGAGTCAGCCTGCTGACGAGTATGCGGATATCCTCGCAGTGAAACGGATCGATTGGCTCGTCAATAAATTCGCACGCTTATGGTGTTCTCGGAGGGTACGCCAGCAGGCTGGCTGGAGAAAGCGGCAGCAGGCTGCCGCAGTCCAAGGCCTATCGCCGGCGCAGTTTCGCTAGCACGATTGCGATGGTGACGAGGCTGCTGAGCGGCATGAGGATCGCGGCGAGCAGCGGCGACATTCTTCCGGAGATGCTGAGCGCGACGGCTGCGATGTTGTAAGTCACGGCGAACGTGAGGACGGCGCGAACGGTCGAGCGCTTGGCGAGCGCAATATCGAGGAGCGAGCGGATTCCGCGAAGGCTGCGACCGAGGAAATAGAAGTCGGCTTTTTGCTCCAGCAATCCACGGTCGATGGCGGGTGTGCCGGTGCAGAGGCTGGTGTTGAATGCGAGGCTGTCGTTCGCACCGTCGCCGATCATGAGCGTGCGTTGAGGACCGATTTTGCGAAGGCACGCAGCTTTTTCATCGGGAGAAAGTGCGCCGTGTGCGCGGGCAGTTGGAACGTCGAGCCGTGCGGCCATCGTCGCGACTTTGGCGGAGTTGTCGCCGCTCAGAATATGCAAGTCGTATCCTTGCTCGCGCAGCGCACTGAACTCCTCGCCGGCATCCTCGCGGAGTTCATCGCCGAAGTTGAATGCCGCCAGACACGCGCCATCGCATGCGAAGATACAGTCGCCCGATGCTTCCGCGGCCCAACCGCTGCGTCCGAGCCTGTAAATGTGTCCATCGCGCTGGAGCTCCACACCAAGGCCGATTTGCTCCGTGGTCTCGGCGGAGCCGGCGATGTTCATCGACATCAAATGCTCACGGAGACACGAGGCCACGGGGTGCATGTTGTCGTTCACCATCGACATAAGGATGACTCGATCGGCGGCGCTGAGGGCGGAAAGAGCATCAGGGTTTTTGAGCGCGAGGGTTTCGAGCGTAAGGGTGCCGGTTTTATCGAAGACCACGGTGTCCACGTTTGGCAGACGATCCCAGACTCCCGGCTCGCGGACAAGCACCCCGGCTCGCCGCGCGCGGGCAGTCGCGACTTCCTCGGCCAGCGGCAGCGCCACTCCCGCGGCGCATGGGCACGAGACGACAAGGATGCTCGTGAGCACTTGTAGCGAGCGGATCAACCCCTGTCCGCTGCCCATCCAATAGGCAAAAGCGCTGCATCCCACGATGAGCACGATGACGAGATAGATGCGGATGAAACGCTCCAGCCCGCGGGCGCGACGGTCTGTCTGTGGCGTGGTGTCGAGCATCCGCGCGAGGACGCTGTCCTGCCAGGATTCGGCGGCTTCCAGTTCGATGGGCTCGCGTGTCAGTGCGATTGCGCCGCTGGGAACGAGTTGCCCGGCCCGCGCGGTACGTGATTCACTTTCGCCGGAGATCCATTCCATTCCGAGCGTCGCGCCGGGGCTGAGGAGCTTCGCTTTTACCGGAACGATTCCGCCCGGTGGGACGACGAACCGCTGGCCCTGTTGCGGATGTGAGATGCGGATCGTGGAATCGAGCAAACGGTTGCGGTTCGCCGCGACTGCGGCTTCCTGCGTCCAGCGTCCGGCGAGCATCAGGAACGTAAAGATGCTGATGAAATCAAAGTAGAGGAAGTCCGATGCATTGTGCATCCACGCGACGATGGAGCCGAAGTATGCGGCAACGAGGCCCAGTGAAATCGGGAGGTCGATATGCAGCACCCCGGCGCGAAGGCTGTGCCACGTGCGGCCGAAGAAATAGCTGCCGCCGATCAAAAAGCTCAGCGTACTGCACGCGAACGTGACGCGGTGAAAAAGCTCGGCCAGCGCAAAATCCGCCTTCATCCCGAGGTATCCCGGAAGCGTGAAAAGCATGGCATTCATCGCCAGCGCAGCGCAGAGACCCAGCCGGATAATCAGCGCGCGGTTGCTGCGCTTCACGCCGCCCACAGGACCGACGAGATATCCGAAGGCCTGAATCTCCCGTGCGAAAGCGAGCACATCGAGCTCACCGGGACGCCATTTCAAATTGATGCGCCCGAGCGTCGGATCGACGTGAATTGCGAGCGCACCGGGCTTCTTCTCGAACAGCTTCTCGATGAGCCACACACAGCCGATGCAGGAGATTCCCTGCAAATCGAGCTCCAGCTCGCCTCGTCCGTCGGCGAGCAGTTGCTCCAGCCATTCGTAGTCGCGCTGCTGAAACACGACGGACTTCACGGGGAAGACGCCGCCATCTTGCAGCTCGTAGAATTGCGAGAGTCCGTTCTGTTTGATCAGGCCGTGGACGAATTCACAACCCGCGCAGCAGAAGTCGGGACGCACGCTGGTTGCGCGAAACTTGGTTCCGCAGTGGATACAGACTTTGGAGCTAGTGGCAGCAATCATGACCTGGAAGCATTGCACGCCACACGAGGAGCGCGGCGGCGGTAAAGGCGATGGCTTGTTGAAATCTCGGCAGCCACGGAGTCTGACCGCGTGATTGAAGTTTGAGTAGTCCAGTTTGCAAGAGCGCGTAGAGCGGGATGGTGCCGGCCGCAAAGCTCGCCAGCAGCGCCGCGCCGCTGAGCCACGTGCCGGCGAGGATGGCGACGCCAAACATGAGCCAGAGCGGCCCACAGGGAAGCAACGGCGTGAGCCAGCCGAGTGTCTTGCTCAACTTCACACGAAACAGAATGCGCGAAACGAAACGCGGCTGCGGGATTTTCTTGTCGAGTCCGAAGCCGATGATCACGAGCACGGCAGCGAGCAGCCACGGAACAAAGCGCGCGAAGTTTCCATCCAGCACGGCGCGGACACTCCAGCCCACTCCGCCCAGCAACGCACCCACCGCTGTGTAGGAAACCAGCCGCCCGATGTGGTATTGCGCAGGCTTCGCGCGGACCGCGCAAGCGAGCGGTCCGCACATCCCCGCACAGTGCAGGCTCGTGGCGAGTCCTGCTACGAATGCGGCGGCTGGTGTGCTGACGGTTGGGATGTCCATTTTATGATGTGGCACGAACGCCCTCGTGCGGCGAAGACGCTCCTAGATAGATCGGGTCGCCCTGACGGGGTTGCACCCGTCAGGGCTCCCACACCACCGGACGTGCGGTTTTCCGCATCCGGCGGTTGGAACCAAGGGAACTTTAT
>JAYUSJ010000118.1:0-21175 GCA_043755735.1 Verrucomicrobiaceae bacterium
CGGACGCCGCCTTGCGGTTCAGCTACGGTTGCTCTCATCAGCTCCGATGTCATCTTTTCATGTTCATTAGTTCAAGCCCATGCCGGGCACACTAGCGCATGCGGCCCACCGCGTGCTTCCGGTACGCGAAGCGTATTCTTTTTTGTTACAAAGAATCAAAAATTGTGAACGGCTGGAGCGCCGCTACAACCTCGCAGCCGACACAATGAAAACATTGCACTCAACGCGCATCGCACTGATTCCAAGTCTCGTTCTAATCGTCATCAGCGTTACTCAGAGCGGTGCGGGTGAGCGACCTTTTCAGAAAAACGGTTCTTTCAGCCCGTATGGGGAGATGAACGATGAAATGCGGGATTATTTCGCGCGAGCTCAGCGAGATCCTCAGTTGTTATATGAATTGGCAAATCGCCCCTTGGAAGAGACATTCGAGTTACTGCGCGAATTCAAGAACCGCGTAGGCGATTCGGTTCACGCGGCACCGCCAACGCAGGCCATCGCGCAGGAAATTCTCTACAAGCATCCGGACTTTGAGAACTTCGTCCAACGAACGCTCAGAAAGATGATCAGCGCCCTACTCAAAGCAGGGAAACCTCCCCTGACAAGTGACGGCTCATTTGACCTCGATGCCGCGCTGGCTTTACCAAGACCAACGCTAAGCCCTTCCGAAAAACTCGACTATGATATATCGCGACAAACCTGGCAGGCGATGCGTAGTCTAATCCAAACCCACCCGTCTCCCGAGCTGAGAATTCGCCTTTTGGGACCATGCCTCGATGGGCCTGAATATGTGATGAGCCGAGGCGACACTACGGAGTATGGTCAAGCGAACGATGCAGCCCAACTCCTTCGTGTAAACTTGAAGCAACTCACCGGCGAAGAGATTCCACTTGGCCAATGGGGGGCTGACGTGAAAGCGGCCCGCGAGTGGTGGGCCAAGAACGAGGCCAAATACGCATGGGTGCCACCCAAACCCCGCCCCCCGAGCGAGCCAAAGCCAATCCCCCCACGGATCCCGTTGACCCAAGGTGCAAACTCCAAACCCGCTGCAACCGCCAAGGACGAGCAACTTCAGCAACGCACCAAAGGGCATACAAGCACCGCAACCGTCACCAGCCTCTGGATCACCGGAATCGCGATCCTCCTTGCCGCCGCCGGAGTTGTCTGGGCCGCAAGAAAAAGGAAGTAACGCTGGCCTCTGCGATTTTTCAAATCACGCCCTCTACCAGCCAAAGACTTCCCGGGCTTCTTCTACGATCATGTCCACGACGCGCTCCCGCGGTAGGCCTGTGCTATTGACCGTGAAATGAGCGGCGGCTGCGTACATGGGGCGGCGCTCTTCGACGAGGGCCTGGATGCGTTCGCGGGGGTTCTCGGTTTGCAGGAGCGGGCGATCCGTGCTTTTCGCGACGCGGGCGTAGAGTTCATCGGGATCTGCGGTGAGTTGCACGACCCATCCGAGCGCGCGGAGCAGCGGCGTGTTGCGCGGTTGGGTGACGATTCCGCCGCCGGTCGCAAGTACGTGCCGCCGGATGCCTGACAGCGACTCCAGAGTAGCGGTTTCGCGCTCCCGGAAATACGCCTCTCCATGCTGGGCGAACATTCCTTTAATCGTCATGCGCGAACGCTCTTCGATCAAGCGGTCCGTATCGACAAAGTGAAAGCGGAGGTGCCGGGCAAGCATCCGGCCCACGGTGCTTTTGCCGCTCCCCATGAAGCCGATGAGGATGATATTTTCGCGGGGCGGCATTGGCGGCAGAGCGTCGGACATGGCTCTGATGTAAGATTGCCCCGCCGCCATGTCGAGCTTGCGGGCAAAAACCTCGCGACCAGACACAAAAAGGATCTCTGCGCGGGGATTGACAGTGGCTCTCCGCCGCCTTCATCCTCCGCGTTCATTTTCCAAACTGGTATGGCTCAAAAAATTCTCGTCATCGACGACTCTCAAGCAACGGCACGTCTTGCCGAAACCGTTCTTCAACAGCACTTCCCCGGCTGCGATGTGCTTTCCGCGGCACGCGGCTCGGATGGATTTGAGCGCTTCGCAGTCGCCCATCCGGATGTGATTCTGCTCAGCGATTCGCTGCCGGACATGGATTCCGAGGCTGTGCTGGAGCGCTTCGCGGGAGATCCTTCCTCTGCGCAAGTTCCGGTCATTTTCATGATCGACCCGTCGAAGGGCGGCAGTTTCGAAGGCCGCTACCCGACTGTTTTCCGCGTGCTGATGAAACCCGTCACCTCGGAAGCGCTGCTGGGTGCGGTATCGGATCTGTTGGAGAGCAAGCCCTCAGCGCGCCGGATGCTGCCCGGCCGCAACAGCGGCGCAGGCGTGGTATTCAGCGGACACACGGGCTTTTTCTCGCTGCGCCAGTCCCTCCAAATGGCGCAAGGCGACCGGCTCACGGGCATCCTGCGGTTTTTCCTCGGGCGTCACCCCATCGAGCTGTTCATGGCAGGCGGGCGGTTCCTTTTTGCCACGACGAAAAACTCGCATCTTTATTGCGCGGGGTCGCCGGTAATTTTGAGCGCGACAAATCTCGGGCTCATCATTGAAGGCCAGGTCAACCAGCAGGTCACGGGATGCCCGATGTTCCTTTTTCTCAGCGCACGCAATGGCTTCCCGCATGACGACGTGGTGCAGATCACCCGCGAGCATGGCCAGCGGCTTTTTGCGCAGCTCTACACGGCGGGGCGCGTGAATTTCGAGTTCGAGGAAACCGACCGCGTTCCGGAATATGTGCGCAATTTTCCGCCAAGCAACGAGGACTCCGACAACTACATCCTCGCCGCGCTGCGCCATGTGCGCTTCGACCAGCTTCCGCCGTCGCAACGCCCCGACCCGAACGGCTCGCCCGCTTACACACGGCGCGGCTACGAGATGATCCAGAAGATCAAGCTGAACGACGTCGAAGCGCGCTTCGCAACGGCGATCAACGGCTCCGAATCTTTGCAGATCATCGCACAACGCATCGGCATTCCGCTGAACGACGCGCTTCTGATCGTCTTCCGCTTCCAGGCCCTCGAAATCATCGACTACTGGAGCAGCAGCGCGTTGAGCCTGCCCGGAAGCAGCGACTCGCAATAGCACTGACCGCACGCATTTTTCTAAAACCGCGCAACCTGCGCGGTATGACATCCGTATTGTAACCACATGATCCGTCCATTCATCCTCGCAGCAAGCATCGTCGCAACCACCACCGCAGCCTGGGCGCTGAATGCCGGGAACGCCGGACCGGAAAAAGTAGAGCTGAAGTTCAAGCTTCCGCCGCCCAAACCTCTCTCGCCGGAAGAGGCGCTCAAGACATTCAAAGTCGCACCCGGTTTCAAGGTCGAGCTGTTCGCATCCGAGCCGATGATCGAGTGCCCGGTGTCGATGAGCTGGGACGATCAAGGCCGGCTCTACGTGTTGGAAATGCGAGGCTACATGCCGGACGTGGACGCCAATGGAGAGGACAAGCCGACATGTGTCATCTCAATCCTCGAAGACACCAACGGCGACGGAAAAGCAGACAAGAAAACAGTGTTCGCGGACGGTCTCACCCTGGCTCGCGCAATCATGGTTGTGAATGGCGGCGCGCTCGTCGCAGAGCCGCCGGTGTTGTGGTTCATGAAGGACACCGACGGCGACGGAAAAGCCGACGTAAGGGAAGTCGTCGATGGCGCATTTGGCAGCCGCACCGGCCAGCCCGAGCACATGGCGAACTCCCCTACCCGGTTTCTCGATAACTGGATCTACTGCGCAAACCACGGCACGCGTTACCGGCTCAAGGACGGTAAGTTTATCTCCGACAGCGTCCCATCGCGCGGCCAGTGGGGCATGACGCAGGACGACTACGGGCGGCAGTATTACAATTTCAACAGCGATTTCCTCCGCGCCAATCTCGTCTCGGAGGCGCTCTACAAGCGCAACCCGAACTGGACTGGCGGTGCCGGCACCGGACTGCAAGTCGTGAAGGATCAGGCGACCTACCCCATCGCCCCCACGCCCGGTGTGAACCGCGGCTACGACGGCAAGACGCTCGACGCAGAAGGCAAGCTCACCAGTTGCACCGCGACATGCGGCGCGGCGATTTTCCGTAGCGACCTTTTCGGCAAGGCTTATCAAGGCAACGCGTTCATCCCGGAGCCGGCAGGCAACCTCGTGAAGCGCATCATCCTTTCGGAAAAAGATGCCGTCGTTTCCGGAGTTCAGGCGGCGAAAGGCGAAGAGTTCCTCGCCAGCACCGACGAGCGTTTCCGCCCCGTAAATGCTTACACCGGGCCCGATGGCGCGCTGTGGCTCGCCGACATGTATCGCGGAATCATTCAGCACAAAGGCTTTCTCACGCACTACATGATCGCCAACATCAAGGACCGCAAACTGGAGCAACCCATCAACATGGGCCGCATCTGGCGCGTCGTCCCCACCGGCGCAAAAGCGCAGACCGTAAAGCTGCCCGCGGAGCCCGCAAAAATCGTCCCCATGCTCGGCCACGCAAACGGCTGGGTGCGCGACACCGCACAGCGGCTGCTTGTTGAAAAGAAAGATCTCACCGTCATGCCCGCGCTCGCCGAGCTGGCAAAAAGCGGAAGCTCGCTCGCGAAGATTCATGCGCTCTGGACGCTCGAAGGATTGGGCGTTCCCTCGCCCGACACCGTAAAACTCGCGCTCTCCGACAAAGACGCAAAAGTGCGCGCCACCGCCGTGCGCCTTGCCGACCGCTCACTCGCGCCGGAACTCGCAAAACTCGCAACCGACCCAAGCGTCGATGTGCAGATCGCCCTTGGCTTCACCGCCAGCGCGTTCCCCGAATCGCACGCAACGGCCGTCGCGCTCGCGCAAAAATCCGGAGACAACGAACTCGTCCGCGACGCCATTCTCAGCGGACTCCGCGGACGCGAACTCGAAACCCTCACCGCACTCCTCGGCAAGCCAACGCCCGCGCCGGTCCTCACCGCGCTCTCCGCAGCCGTGATGAACGAGCGCAAAGCCACCCGCGTAAAACAGCTCATCACTTTGATCGCTGCGCAAAACGGCGAACAGCAGCTCGCACTCCTTCAAGGTGCCAGCGGGAAAAACGCGCCGAAGAACGCGCCGAAAAGTAAACTGCTCTACCTCGAAGCCGAAGCCCCCGAACTCGCCAAACTCGCCGCCTCCGCCGACGCGAAAGCCAAGCCGCTTCTCGCTGCGCTCGACGCCCGTGTCGCGTGGCCCGGGAAGGTCGGTGTCCCGCCGCCTCCGGTCATCACGCCGCTCACGCCCAACGAGCAAGCGCTCTTCGAAACCGGCAAGACTGTTTACCACACCCTTTGCACAGCCTGCCACCAGCCAAACGGCCAGGGCATGGACGGGCTCGCGCCATCGCTCGTCGATAGCGATTGGGTCCTCGGCAACGCGGATATCCTGTCGAAAATCGTGATCCACGGACTCACCGGCCCCATCAAAGTCAACGGCCAGGCATGGTCGCTCGAAATGCCGCCTCTCGGCCCCGCGCTCAGCGACGAGCAAGTCGCAGGAGTTGTCACCTACATCCGCCGCGAGTGGGAGCACACCTCCTCCGCAGTGACCGTCGATTCCGTAAAGAAGATCCGCGCCGACTTCAAGGACCGCACAAAGGGCTGGACCGCCGAAGAACTCGGCATCGGCGGCAAGAAAAAGTAAGCCGCCAAGGCTCTACGCCAGCAATTCTGCGGCACGCACACGCGCCCATGCGTCGGCTGCGAGAATCTCTTCGAGCGAGGCGTGCGGGATGTGGGCGTGTTCCTTCATCACCCGCTCGACGGTGCGCCAGATCGCCGAGAATCCACAGCGTCTTTCCGAGAAGGTGGCCACGGCGATTTCGTTGGCGGCGTTGAGCACTGCGGGAAGGGTTCCTCCGGCTTCTCCGGCCCAGCGAGCCAGATCGAGCGCGGGGAAATCGGCGCGGCGCGGCTCCTCGAAAGTGAGCTGCCCGAGCGTGGCGAAATTGAGGGGCGGCAGACGGTTCGGCACGCGGTCGGGCCACGTCACGGCGTATTGGATGGGGAAGCACATGTCCGTCGCCGAGAGCTGCGCGAGGATGGAGTTGTCCGCAAACTCCACCATCGAATGCACGATGCTCTGCGGATGCACGATCACCTCCACGCGACTCATTTCCACATCGAAGAGCCAGCGCGCTTCGATCATCTCCAGCCCTTTATTAAAGAGCGTCGCCGAGTCGATGGTGATTTTGGAACCCATCGTCCACGTCGGATGTTTCAGCGCCTGTTCGAGTGTCACGTTTTCCAGTTCAGCAGCGGGCAGCGTGCGGAATGGGCCGCCGCTCGCGGTGAGAATAATGCGGCGCACTTGCTCGCTCGAATGGCCTTCGAGGCATTGAAAAATCGCGTTGTGCTCGCTGTCCACCGGCAGCACTTGCACGCCGTGTTCGCGCGCCGCCGTCATCACGGCCTCGCCCGCCATCACGAGGATTTCCTTGCTCGCCACGGCGATGTCTTTTCCGGACTCGATTGCCGCGAGCGCAGGCCGCAGGCCCGCCGTTCCGACGATGGCGATGAGCACCAAGTCTGCCTCCGGCATCCGCGCCAGTTCGCACAAGCCTTCATCGCCGTGCAAAAGTTCGCAGTCCACTTCCACCTCGGAAGGCTCCGCTAGCGACGCCAGCCTCGGGCGAAACTCGCGCACTTGCTCAGCAAGCCGCGCCGCGTTTTTCCCCGCAGCGAGCCCGACGACTTCCATGCGGTCGGGAATGTCGCGGGCGACCTTCAGCGCGCTTTCGCCGATGCTCCCAGTGGAACCAAGGATGACGACGCGACGCTTTCTCATCGCATCACAAACCGGAGGTAGAAGAACATCATCGGGGCGGTGAAGAGGATGCTGTCGATGAGGTCGAGCGCGCCGCCGATGCCGGGGAGGAAGCGTCCGCTGTCTTTCACGTTGCAACTGCGTTTGATGAGGGATTCCGCGAGGTCGCCGATGACTGCTGCGAAGCCGAGCACGAGACCGAGCACGACGGCGTGCGTTTGGTCGAGGAGCGCCAATTTAACCGGCATGAGCGCGACGAGCCCGCATGCGCCGCCGGTGCTGAATGCGAGTGCGCCGAAAAAGCCTTCCCACGTTTTCTTCGGGCTGATGTGCGGAACGAGCGGTGTCTTGCCGATGAGCGAGCCCGTGAGATACGCGCCCATGTCGCTGAACTTCGTGACGAGCACGCAGAAGAGGACGTACCAATGTCCGGTGACATGGCCCAGCGCGTCGCGCGGGAGAAGATAGACGATCTTTGCCACGAAGCTAAACGGCCACGGGACGTAGAACAGCCCGAAGAGCGTGAAGCTGATCGTTTCCAGCGGCACATGGCCTTTCATCTTCGGGAACATCTGCCTCGCAAACATCACGAGCATGAAGAGCAGCAGCGTGCCGACTTCAAAATCGTAGAGTCCGTCCGGCGAGGCGCGCCGCCACGCGAGCCAGTAGAAAAGTCCCGCCATCAAAAGCGCGCCGCAAAACATGCCGAAGCCTTTGAAGTTCGGACGATTCCCCGCGTCGAGCATATCGTAGTATTCCCACAACCCGACAAGCCCGAGCCCGCCGATCAGCAGGACGAAGCCGGGCTCCCACCCGCCGAGAATGGTCCACAGTGCCACCGTCCACAGAACGGCAGTGCTGGAAAAGCGGCGGAGAAAAGTTACTTGGGCATCAGTCATCGGCGGGGGCAGGAAAGACGAGCGGCGGGGCTGTGCGAAGCAAAAAGTGAAAAGACCGAGGTGGGAGCCGGGCGCGCAGTCCGTCTCTACTTCTTCCCGGAACCGATGATTCCCCAGACCATGAGAATCAGGAACAGCAGCACGCCGCCGGCGATGGCGATTCGCTGGTAGTTCATCCCGCCCGTTGCTTCCGGTGCCGCTGCCGAGTCCCCGGATGTGGATTCCCCGGCCTTCGCGGGCGTTGCGCCCTTGGCTGGCGAAGGAACCGGCGCAAGTCCGGAAGACGTGCCCGCGGCAGGGACGGCGGCGAACGCAGGCGTGCCGGTAATACGGAACGAGGCTCCTGCCCGCATCAGATCGGTATCCTCCAGCGCGTTCTTTCCATCGCCCCGCAGGAGCGCCATCGTGAACAACTGCCCGTTTGCAGAGAGAACCCGGACGACCCCTTTCGCATCCTTGTTGTTCACGGGAAACTGAAGGCAAGGCATGGTGCCGGCACTCGTCTTCGAGTAGCCAAAAATCTGATACCCGGACGCGGTGAGATCCTTCTTCATGAACTCGACTACTGCCGGATCATCCAATGATTTCCCGGCCATCGGGGGCAGCAGGACGGTGGTGCCGAGCATGGAGTTTGTCCGCTGATTGATCACTCCGACGAGCGAACGAAAAGTCGGCCCCGCGCCCTCCGGCATCGTCGCCCAGTCAGGCCCGTCCGGAAGGTTAAGGCCGACACCAAACTCCGCCGATTGCCACACTGCGGCGCGGAGCGGGATGAGGCACAGAAGGAAGGCGAAGGTAAGAGTCAGACGGCGAAACATAGCCCCGAAAGAAACAGCACGACTCGACCAGACTCAAGCATGATGTGGCGCCATCAGCTCAAACCAAGAAGCACCGGCGCTCAATCACCCATTTTATAGTGGACCTTTGAGACGAAAGAATCGCGCGTTTGGAGCCGGGGCAACAGTGTGCGTTTTTTGCGTGGCGTTTTCCGTGATGCCGGTGGTCACGGTGGTCCAGACGGGCGTGGTTGCTGAAATATCGTCGCAGCTTTCGAGCGTCCAGCCGGTGAGGAAGATGGGCCAGTTGACGGTGGGGTTGCCGGAGCCGTCGGCGGCGACGGTGACGGGTTTTTTGAGCGACGGCAGATAGACGGAATTTGTGACGGGCGGAACGCCGACGAGTTCGGCGGAGAGGTTCGCGATGTCGGCGTTGCGAATGGGCGGACTGGTGGAAAGCGTGGTTGGGCGACTGGGGCCGGGGTTGAAGCGGTTATCAAACATGGCGTAGAGGTCGCTGCTTGCGGGGACGCCGGGGGCGAGAATGAAAAATGGGACGGTATGGTTTTCTACGAAGGTTGGGTTCGTATGGGCGGTCGGGGCGCCTCCGCCGCCACCGCCGTGGTCTGCGGTGAAGATGATAGCGTATTTTCCTGAAAGTGCCGACTTGGAGTCAAGTGCGGCAAAGATGGAACCGAGGTAGCCGTCCAAGGCTGCGACGGAGTTCCAGTAGGCCCCGCCGACGGTCGTGGACCAACCGCTGGCGTGGCCCGCAGTGTCCGGGTCCGTGATATGGAGGAAAGTATAGCGCCACAGGCTCGTGCCGGCGATTTGGGTCGTGAGAGTAGTAATGAGCGAGCCGGTGGATCCGTTCTGAATTTGCGCAAAATCAATCTTGTCCTTCGTATTGTTTACGCCGGTTACATCAGGTGCGCCATAGATTGCATCGTAGCTGCGGTCAACAATCGTCAGCCTCGTTTTTCCGAGCAGAACGGCGGTGCTCATTCCACGGTCATGCGCCATGTCGAAAATGCTCTCCTTGTAGGGTCCGGAATTTGTGCCGAACGAGGCGGCGTAAGTATGCACGGTTGTGGACGCAGTTTCCCCACTGGTAAGATTGCTCGTGAATCCCGTGTACTGGCTCGTCGTGAGTCCGGCGACGAAAAGCGCCGGCCTGCCGGTTATCATCGAGAGGTGATTCGGAATTGTCTCCGAGTAGTCAAAATCGCAGCGCGCATTATACGTGAAGGCAGAACTGTTGCGCAGCCGGATGATGTTCGGGAAACTCGCGGGCGTCGTCTCAATAATAGTCTGCAAATAGTCTCCGCGCAGACCATCGACACTGATGGCGATGACGTTCTGAATTGCAGCCTCAGCCTTCGGAGCGGGCGCGAGGCAGAGAGCCGCAAGGGCAAGGATGCTGGCGGAATGCCTACGGGAAGCAGAATGAGTTTTCACAGAGAGAGTGAACCGCGGCGTTTCCCAAAAGTCGCGCTTCGAATTTTAATACCGTCTTCCACAAATACAAAAACTGTCCCTCGCCCAAAGCAATGGGTGCGGGTCGGGCGAACCTGTTCAGAACAAAAGAACTCCGAGCAATGGTCGCCAAAGCCTTTGGCGCTCAGTCGGCCATGAATTCCCGGTTTCGCCGCCCGATCCGTGGCACCAATTTTCAATCGCGGTATTCGGATTCAATTTCGGAAGACGGGTGCAGTCTTGCGGAAACCCGCAATCGAATCGTGCGGACGGCGGAAGAAAACGGCAGTTTGGATTTATCCAGTTGGCGGATCAGGAAATTCATGGCTGCATGGCGGTCGTATGAACCGCCGAACTTTTCTTGCCATGTCCATCGTTGCCACCATGCCCGTCTTTGCCGCTGAAAAAGACACCCGCTGTTTTGAGATGCGCGTCTATTACGCGGCACCGGGAAAACTCGATGAGCTGCACAAGCGTTTCCGCGACCATACGACGGCGCTTTTTAAGAAGCATGGAATGACCAATCTGGGATACTGGACGCCGGTGGAGAACGCCGATTTGAAGCTCGTCTATGTTCTGGCGTATCCGAGCCGCGAGGCGCGGGATGCATCGTGGAAGGCATTCGCGGCGGACCCAGACTGGCAGGCTGCTTACAAGGCCAGCGAGGTGAACGGGAAGCTCGTCGCGAAATTCGAAAGCACGTTCATGCAGGCCACGGACTACTCACCGGCGATCAAGGCTTCGTCGGCCGCACCGCGCGTTTTCGAGCTGCGCACTTACACGACGACGCCCGGCAATCTTCCGCGCTTGAACGCCCGATTCCGCGACCACACGACGGCGCTTTTCGCAAAGCATGGGATGACCAATCTCTTCTACTGGAACTTGCAGGCGGGCCAGCCCGGCACGGACAACACGCTCCTCTATCTCCTCGCGCACAAAGATGCGGCGGCGATGGCGGAGTCATTCAAAGCGTTCCGGGCAAACCCGGATTGGGTCGCAGCGAAAGGAGCCTCGGAAGCAGCAGCGGGCGGTTCGCTCACGATCCCCGACGGTGTGAAATCCGTGGTCATGACGGCGACGGATTATTCGGAGACCCGCTAAGACAAATGGAAAGACTTTCGCCTCCACACTTGCGGCGCGAGGCGAAGCGCGGACATGGTAAAGCCTGTGCCTGATCGCAAATCTCTGCTCGCCGCGCTCAAGCGCGTCTTCGGCTACGACACTTTCCGTCCGTTGCAGGAGGAAATCATCTCCGCCGCAATGTCGGGCGAGGATGTCTTTGCCCTGCTGCCGACTGGCGGCGGGAAATCGCTATGCTTTCAGCTCCCGGCAATCGTTCGCGACGGGCTGACGGTGGTGGTTTCGCCGCTCATCGCGCTGATGAAAGATCAGGTCGATGCGCTGGTTGCAGCAGGTGTGCAGGCGACATTTTTGAACTCCACGCTCGGCGAGAAGCTTTCCCGAGAGCGGCTCAGCGGGCTTTTTAATGGCGAGTATCGTCTGCTTTACGTCGCCCCCGAGCGGCTGATGGTGCCTACATTCCTAGAAAAGTTGCGGCAGTGGAATGTGCAACTCGTGGCGATCGACGAGGCGCATTGCATCTCGGAATGGGGACACGACTTCCGCCCGGAATACCGCCAGATTTCGCAACTCCGCAAAGAGCTTCCAGGTGTCCCCTTCATGGCACTCACTGCGACCGCGACCGGTCGTGTGCGCGACGATATCGTCAAGCAACTGCACCTCAGCAACACGCATACATTCGTCGGCAGCTTCAACCGGGCAAACCTCACCTACCGCGTCCTGCACAAAGAATCGCCCACGCAGCAGGTCGTCCGTTTTTTGAAAAACCGGCGGCGGGAATGTGGCATCGTTTACTGCCAGAGCCGGAAGTCCTGCGAGAGCCTCGCCGAGCGCCTCGCGGAACAGGGAATCGCCGCAAAGCCCTACCACGCGGGCCTTGCCGACAAAGAGCGGGCGGAAAATCAGGAGCTTTTCCTGCGCGACGAGGTGAAGGTGATTTGCGCGACGATCGCGTTCGGCATGGGCATCAACAAGCCGAACGTCCGCTTCGTCATCCACTACGATCTTCCGAAAAACATCGAGGGCTATTACCAGGAAACCGGACGCGCCGGACGCGACGGATTGCCGGGCGAATGCGTGCTCCTATTTTCCGCCGGCGATGTGGCGAAGCAGAAGCATTTCATCGACGAAATAAGCGACCCGACGCAGCGCAAAATTGCGCGCGACCAGCTCCAGACGATGATCGGCTACGCGGAAAGCGCCGGATGCCGTCGCCGGGAACTGCTGAATTATTTCGGCGAAACCTTTGCCGCGCCAAACTGCGGCGGATGCGACAATTGCCTGGAACCCCGCGAAACATGGGACGGCACGCTCGCAGCGCAAAAATTCCTGAGCTGCGTCTGGCGCGCACGTGAGGCGAGCTATCGCAAAGACGCCACGTTCGGAATGGCACACCACGCGGAGATCCTCACGGGTGCCGAAACCGACCGGATTCGGAAATGGAGCCACAACCAGCTCACCACCTACGGCATCGGCAAAGAACATCAACGCGCCGACTGGCAGTTCATCGGGCGCGAACTCGTGCGGCTTGGTTTTTTGAAACTCGCGGAAGGTGAGTTCCCCACGGTGGAGCTCACGCAAAACGGCGTCGAAGTCCTCAAATCCCGCGCCCGCATTGAGCTCACGAAGCTTCCCGTCCGCAACAAGCGCGATGAACCGCAGCGCCCGAAACCAAAACGCACCGGAGACATCGTGTGCGACGAACAACTCTTCGAGACATTGCGCCGACTCCGCCGCGAAATCGCAGACGGGCTCAGCGTTCCTGCCTACATCGTCCTCGGCGATATGACGCTACGCCAAATGGCGCGCGACTACCCGATGAACGAGATCGAGCTGCGGCGCATCAGCGGATTTGGCGAAAAGAAGCTGGAACAATTCGGCGCGCAATTTTCCGACGCCGTCGTGAAGCATCTTCGGGAAAACCCGCGCCAGGTTTTCCTCGATTCGGACGAGTGACCCGATGACGGATTTATTACTGCCCACGCTGGCTGTCGGCCGCGCATCCGTGTAAGGTGCGCCGGTCATGAAGTTTCCATCGCTCGATTTTTCCAAAATCCGCACCTATCCGGTCGCCGACCGGGCGAACAAGGTCGCCGTCGAGGCTTTTGCAAAGCCGCACCAGACGGGCGGCACGTTTGCGTCGTTCCTGGATTCGCTGCCCGATTTTCTAGCGGTGCAGGATTTGAAGCTCGTCGCGAATGCCATCGCGACTGCGGTAAAGAACGGGCGTCCGGTGCTTTTGATGATGGGCGCTCATGCGATCAAAGTCGGGCTCAATCCACTCATCGTGGACGCAATGCGAAGCGGAATCGTCAACGCTGTGGCCTTCAATGGAGCAGGTGCCATCCACGATTTCGAGCTCTGCTATAATGGTGAGACGAGCGAGGACGTGCAGCGCGGACTGAATGACGGATCGTTCGGCATGGTCGATGAAACGGGACGCATGATGAATGCGGCTCTCGCCGACGGCGTCGCGCGTGGTCTCGGAGCCGGGCGCGCGCTCGGAGAGAAGGCTCTTTCGTTTTCCAACAAGCACCTGAGCATCATGGCTGCGGGCGCGGAACTGGACGCGCCGGTGACCGTCCATATCGCCATCGGCACCGACATCATCCACCAGCACCCGACCACAAACGGCGCTGTGCTCGGCGAAGCGAGCTACCGGGATTTCCAGACGTTCGCCGCCGTTTGCGCCCAACTGGAAGGCGGCGTTGTTTTGAATGTCGGCAGCGCAGTCATCATGCCCGAAGTTTTCCTGAAGGCGCTCACCATCGCGCGAAATCTCGGACACAAAGTGGAGAAGTTCACCACGGCCACGCTCGACATGACGCGCCACTACCGCCCGAGCGAGAACGTCCAACGCCGCCCCACCGCGATGGGCGGAAAAGGCGTCTATATTGTCGGGCACCATGAGATCAATTTGCCGCTCCTCTTCGCGGCGGCAAAGGAAGCGCTCGCCTGATGTTGCCTTGGTTTCAGGACAGCTTCCCGCTTTACCTCGCGCCGATGGCCGGGGTGACGGACACGACGTTTCGCCAGCTTTGCAAAGAGTTCGGCGCGGATGTCATGGTGACTGAATTCGTGAGCGCCGAGGGCATCTTTCGCAAGAACGAGCGCACGATGGAATACCTCGATTTCGAAGAGGCGGAGCGCCCGCTCGGAGTGCAACTTTTCGGCGGCGACCCGGAGCACCTCGGCGAAGCCGCGCGCATTGTTTGCGATTGGAAGCGCCCCGACTTTATCGACATCAATTTCGGCTGCCCGGTCAGCAAGGTTGTCAGCAAAAACGGCGGCTCGTCCATCCTCCGCGACTGTCCGCTCCTCGCACGCATCGCCATCGCGATCGTGAAAGCGGTCGCTCCCCTGCCCGTCACGGCAAAGATCCGCATCGGATGGAGCCAGGATACCATCAATGCCACGACCACCGCGCGCATCCTGGAAGAATGCGGAATTCAGGCCGTCGCAGTCCACGGACGCACCAAGGAGCAAGGCTACACGGGCCTCGCAGACTGGGATGTCATCGGAGAAGTCGCCGCAGCCGTGAAGATTCCCGTCATCGGCAACGGCGACCTCGTCACGCCGCAAGACGTTGAGCTGCGCAAAAGAACCACCGGAGTTGCAGGCGTGATGATCGGCCGCGCGGCCATGCAGCACCCGTGGGTCTTCCGACAGATCAAACACTTCCTCGCGACCGGCGAGCATCTTCCCGCACCAACGCTGCCCGAGATTTGGGCGCACGTCCGCCGGCATTGCGCGAACGAAATCGGCCGTCAAGGCAGCGAGTTACACGCCATGCAAAGCATGCGCACACAGCTCATGGCCTACAGCCGCGGAATGCCCGATGCCAAGCGCCTGCGCGAACGGTTCACCCGGGTGGAGTCGCTCATGCAACTCGACGTCATCGCCGAGGACAACATGCGCTCACACGAGGCCGCGTAGCTTTACACCTTCAGCGCCAGAATCCGCCGTGCGACTTCCTCGACGTTTGCGCGGGAGTTGAACGAGCTGATGCGGAAATAGCCTTCACCTGCCGCGCCAAACCCTGCGCCCGGAGTGATCACCACGTTTGCGTCGTTGAGCATCTTGTCGAACATCTCCCACGAAGTCAGGCTGCCCGGGCATTTCACCCAAATATACGGTGCATTCACGCCGCCCCACGTCGGCCATCCCGCCTTGTTTGCGGCCGCCAAGAGAATCGCGGCGTTGCCGAGGTAATGCTCGATCAATGCCTTTACCTGCGCCTTGCCTTCTGCGGAGTAGAGAGCCTCGGCACCGCGTTGAACGATATAGGAAACGCCGTTGAACTTTGTCGTCTGGCGACGCAGCCACAGCGGATGCAACGGCTTCTTTTCGCCCGAAGCCGTCTTCGCCATCAGAGTCTTTGGCATCACGACAAACGCGCAACGGACTCCGGTGAAACCGCCGTTTTTCGAAAACGAGCGGAACTCAATCGCGCATTCCCGCGCACCAGGAATCTCGTAAATGGAATGCGGGATGCCGGGCTGCGTGATGTAGGCCTCATACGCCGCATCGAACAAAATGATGGCATCGTTCGCCTTCGCAAATGCGACCCATGCTTCCAGTTGCTCACGCGTCGCGGCGGCACCCGTCGGGTTGTTCGGCGAGCAGAGATAAATCACATCCACATGCTGCGACGGCGGCGCCGGGATGAAGCCGTTCGATTCGTCGCCTTTCAAATATACGAGCCCTGCGTAAGCACCATGCTCATTCGCGTCGCCGGTGTTGCCGCACATCACGTTTGTATCGACATACACGGGGTAAACCGGATCCGTCACCGCGATGACGTTCTTTGCGCCGAGGATGTCGAGGATGCTGCCCGTGTCGCACTTCGATCCATCGCTCACGACGATCTCGTCGTCCGCGATGTCGATGCCGTGCGCACGATAATCATTCTCGGCGATCGCCTTACGGAGCCAGTCGTAGCCTTGCTCGGGACCGTATCCTTTGAACGTCGAGCGGTCACCCATGTCATCCACTGCTTTGTGCATCGCAGAGCGAACCGCTTCCGGGAGCGGTTCGGTGACGTCGCCGATTCCGCAGCGGATCAGACGCTTTGCCGCTTCTGCATTCGCCGTGGTGAACGCGGACACGCGCCGTCCGATTTCTGGAAAAAGGTAGCCTGCTTTGAGCTTGAGATAGTGGTCGTTGAGAAAAGCCATGATGAAATATTCGAGTTAAGGGCGCGCGGTTTAATGGGGGAAAGCGTCCGCGTCAAAGGCGAAGCGCGTTTCTCCGCCTACTTTACCGTCTGCACCAGCCCGAGCTTTTGCAGCACTTCCGGGGGCGGGCCGTCGAACGTCGGCAGCGGCATATTGCCCACAAAGCCGATGGCCTTCCATCCTTCCATCGTCCCGTAATAGGCTCCGGCGCACAGTGCGCGGAACTGCACGAAGAATCCGGCAGCTTTGACAAACTCCGGCTTCGCATCGGGCGGCCAGCAGATGTCGTCGCAGATTGCGCGATGCTGCCCGGCGCTGAGCGCCGCGAAATCCTTTTTGAACCGACGCTGCGACTCCGCATCGAGCCACCCGAGCCCTTCGAGAATCGGCGCGCGAGTCGCCTGCTGGTCCGGATAAGGCGCGCTCACCCACTCATCCACAAAATCCGCCACACGCAGCGTGCTCGCAGCGGGGCCGAGATCATCTGCGGGAAAAATGACATCGGCCAGCGCGGCGGCGGCCTTCTTTTCCGCGGCGGAAAATGTGAGCGGCCATATATCGCCGGGCGTGTGGATCTTCGTGAGGTCCGGGTCGCTGCCGTAGCCTTTTGCGGCCTGCGCAAACGCAGGAAGCTGGCTGGCGGCGAGTGCGGCGGCGAAGAAGCTGAGCACTTCGCGGCGTGAGAGTCGGGTCGTTTCCATGATGTCTTACAGGTTTCCTTTCCGGGATTGTTCGATGATGTAATCGCCGGTCCGCCAGGCGAGAGCCATGATGGTGAGCGTCGGGTTTTTGTCGGCATTTGAGGGAAATGGCGATGCGTCGCACAGGAAGAGATTCTTCACTTCCCACGTCTGGTTCCATTGGTTGCAAACGCTCGTCTTCGCATCGCTACCCATGAGCGCGCCGCCGACTTCGTGGATGATTTTTCCGCCCGGCGCGATCGCTTCGAGCCCGGTCTTCGCGACCGGATTCGGCGTGCCGCCCATCTCGGTGATGAGCGCGGCAAACGTCTTCTGCGCATGCAGCGCCTGATTCAGCTCGTGGTCGCTCCAGCGCCAATGCCAGCGCAAAACGGGGATGCCGAACTTGTCTTTCACCACCGGGTCCAATTCCGCAAACGAGTGCTCGTTCGGAATCATCTCGCCGCGGCACGCATAGCCCACGAACGATCCGTAATAGCGCCGCGCCTCCTCCTTCAGCTTCGTCCCGTAAGCTCCGCGCACCAGCCCGTCCGGAATCGGACTGCGCCCGCCCGGCATCGATCGGGTTCCGCCGATCTCGATGTGATAACCGCGCGCAAAATCCAGCTTCCCCGCCTTCTGCTCTTTATAAAGCCACCACGGGGAATAGAAATGGTCGCCGCCCGCGCCTTCCTCATTGTGCGCAGGGAGATTCTCCAGCGCGGGGACTTGTCCGCCGAGCGAAGTGCCCACGGTATCCATCACGTATTTGCCCACGAGCCCGCTGCCGTTTGCGACGCCGTTTGGATGACGCACGCTTTTCGAGTTCAGCAATATGCGCACGGTCTCGCCGCTGCTCGCAGCGAGCACCACGACCTTCGCCTTCACGCGCGCCTCCATGCCCGTGGTCTTGTCGATATACAGCAGACCGGTCGCCCGCCCGTCTTCGCCGATGAGCACTTCGCGGCCGTGTGCGTTCGGGATGATGTCTAAATTGCCCGATGCCAGCGCGGGCGGAAGATGCACCGTCGTGCTTTGGTAGTTCGCCTTGATGCTGCATCCGCGCACACAATGCGTCGCCCAAAAACACGCCGCCCGCTGCCGCATCGACTCCGCGACAAGACGCTGCGCCTTCTCATTTCCGGGGTGCAATTTCGCCGGGATATTGTCCGCGTCCTGCACCTTGGTGAGCACCGCGCGGTGGATCGGGCCGACCGGGATGCCGAGCTTCTTTCCATGCTTCTGCGCCATCAGTTCACCCACACGGGCTTTGGGCACCGGGAGCAAAACTCCCTCCGGCGAATCCGGCGTATTCTCCAGCCCGTTGTTCTCGCCGAACACGCCGATGAGCATCTCCACTTTCGTGTAATACGGCTCCACATCCTCGTAGCCGATCGGCCAGTCGAAGCCCAGTCCGTCGCGGCTCTTCGGCGCAAAATCATACGGTCCATTGCGCAGCGAGATGCGCCCCCAGTGGTTCGTGCGCCCGCCCAGCATCCGCGTCCGCCACCACATGAACTGCTCTTCCTTCTTCGCACTGGCCTGCGTGTAAGGCTCGCCGGGCACCTCCCAACCGCCATCGATCGTCGCGTCGAAGTAGCCGAAGAACTGCTTGTCCGGCGTCGGCGCACCACCGAGCGGCGCCTGGTCCGGGCGCTGAAACATCGGCGTCTCCTTCACCGGATCATAGTCGCGCCCGGCCTCCAGAATCACACACTTCAGCCCCGCCAGCGACAGCGTGTAAGCCATTTGCCCGCCCCCCGCCCCGGAACCCACAATGGCCACGTCGTATTCCGGCTGCGATTTAGATGAAGTGATGATCGGCATGGCAAAATGTGATGCCCATCGCCTCCGCACCGGGCAAGCACGCAATCAGCGGCGGAGCGCAAAAGCAGCCCGCGAGTCGATAAAACCCTCGACACTTAGATAGCTCATTCGATAAACCGCGTTCGTGAAGAACAAGCCTGCCCATTCACGACACAAACCTTCCACGCTTCTCCTCGGAGCGACGCTTACCCGACGCCTCGCGAGAACTCCCCGGCCAAATACCGTGCGCGGAAATTCTTTCGCCGAAGCCCATCCGCCATCCGGTGAACCTACCCAGCCCGGAAAGCAGAACATTTTTCCAGCCAGCACTAAAACCTCGCGCCGGGGTGTGCCCACCCAGCGCCGGGGTGCCCGCACCTTCCCGCAAGGTGCCGAAACCTTCCCGGAGGGTAGCCGCACCCAGCCGCAAGGTGCGCGTACCTTTCCACAAGGTTTGCACACCTTCCGCCTGGGTGAGCGCACCTTTTCTCTGGGTACCCGCACCTTCCCGCAAGGTAGCCGCACCTTCCCGCAAGGTGCGTACACCCAGCCGTTGGGTGTACGCCCCCAGCGGCTGGGTGCGCCCACCCTGTCATTTCGTAAGCACAACAAAACAAACAACTAACACAACAGAACACATCATGGCCACCTACAACGGATACTTCCCACCAGCCCAGCCCGAGCGAGTCATCTGGCTGGATAATTGGATCACTCAACTTCCAATCCATGGCCCCACGATGGGCTTCACTCCCGGAGAAATCACGGCATCAGTCGCGGACGCGACGTGGGCGAAATACTGCATCGAACGAATCGGCCCCGGTGCCAAGACTTGGGGCCAGAGCATCACCGCCGCGATACAGACAAATCTGTTCACCCTCAGCACCGGCAGCCCGGTGCCATTTGTCGCATTCACCCTGCCACTTCCCATCCCCACACAAGTGCAGAGTGGCGCGCTGGTTCGTATTTTTGACCTCGTCGGCGTGGCGAAAACCCGCGCCACCTGCACGCCATCCATCCGCGAAGCCCTGCGCATCGTAGGCGACGAAACGCCCGACAACCCGGACGCCGTGCCTAAGCTCGGAAAAATCGTCGTCCGCGGCGGGGAGGTGGTCATCCCCTTCACCAAAAACGGCCACCTCGGAGTGTATATCGAATGCAGCATCGACGGAGGCCCGTTTGTCTTTGTGGTGATAGACACCAACAGCCCCTACAACGACGCCCGCCCGCTCGCCCCCGGCAAAACCGCCGAAAAACGCCGCTACCGCATGTGCTTCTGGGACGGCACGCCCACGAATGTGTGGGTGACGACGGAGGATGTGGCGTTTGCGGGGTAGTACAACAACAAACCAAAGAAACCAAATATGATGAAAAGAACATTAAGTCTCACCGCTGTAGCATTGCTTCTAACCTCAACTGCCCGTGCGGACATAGACCACCTGAGCCTTCCAACACTTTGGGATAATGTCGGCGGAACGCATCGTTACGGTCAAACGTTTCTGGCTGACGATCTGTTCGTTCTCGGATTCGAGGTTTATATCGGCGATCCGACCCGGCCAAACGATGAGGGAGTTAATGCTTTGGTCGGACCTGCGAGCATTAAATTGTACGATGTCGCAAGCCTGTCCGCGCCAATTCTTTTAGCGACGTCGGCGATTCTCAGTGCAAGCGAGACATCCAGCGGACTGTCTGCATTCAGTTTTCAAACTCCTGTCCCCACAGTTCCGGGCGGGCAGTATTTTTTCGCGTTTGAAACCACTGATTTGTTCGGAATTGGAATGCGTTCCCTCGGCTCCTCGACATATGCCGGTGGAGTTGAAGCCTACTTCAATCCTGCAACCGGACAGGTAGTCGCAGAGCCGTCTGGTCGGGACATGTCGTTCAAAGTATCAACAGTTCCGGAGCCGACATCGGGCCTTCTATTGCTGCTCGGGGCAGTTGGGTTGGTTTGTCGCCGGCGCGCCGATACTGGCTTTTCAAGACGCAAGTAAGTTCCATCCGCTATGCTCGATCAAAGCCCCGCTCTCGCAAAAGAGCGGGGCTTTTTCGTTTCGCGGGATGGCGCGCTTGCGAAAGTAGTTCCCGGCTTTAGCCGTCGAACCGCCGTGTAGAGAAAACGGGAACGCTTCGCAGAAAGGCGCAGTGCGTGAACTTCGACGCTCCATTCTGCGGGTCGCGTTGCTTCGGCTAAAGCCGCGGACTACTTTCGCAAGCGAAGAAATCTCCCAAGTTCCGCGCGCTCGCCGCACTCTCCTTATCGCACTTTATGAATCTTTCCGACGAAGCACGCACCGAACATTTTCGCCAAATCACCCGCCGCCATTTTCTGCGCGATTGCAGCACGGGGCTCGGCGCGGCGTGGCTGGCTACGCAATCCGGCTCGGTGTTCGGCGGGGTGCCTTCCGTGGTGCGCGATATGGCGCGTCCGTTTGCGCCGATGGCTCCGCATTTTGCGCCGAAGGCAAAGCGCGTGATCTTTCTCCACATGGCGGGTGCGCCGAGTCATCTGGAGCTTTTCGACTAC
>JAYUSJ010000119.1:0-6259 GCA_043755735.1 Verrucomicrobiaceae bacterium
CGCGCTTGATTTCGGTGATGACACCGCAGCCACAGTGAACGGCGTCGCATTTGAATCCGCCGCGAACTCGGGATTAAACTGGTCGCTCAGCGGCGCGACATTCCTCCTCCCCGAAGGCGCGGGCACGCCGAGCACGCCGACTTTTGCCGACGGAGCCAATGGCACCGGGATGCACAAGCTGTTCACTGATTTCTACTACAACGGCAATCCCGCCGCCCTCACGCTCACCGGCCTGACTCCCGGCACGACTTACGAGACGCGTCTTTTCAATCGTCAATGGGGCGGCAATCGCACGCAGCTCTTCCAAGTCAATGCTGGAGCGGCTTCCGGGGCGTTGCTGTTCGACCAAGACGCGAGCGCCACACCGAGCTACCTGTCGTTCCGCTACACGGCGGACGCATCGGGAACGGCATCAATCACCACGACGCAAGTCGGCGCAGGCACTTACCATTGGTACGGCGCGACCAACGAAGTCGCAGCAGCACCGCTCGCGACGCAACTGACCGTCGGAGACGCGTCGGACTCGACCTTTAGCGGCAGCATGAACGGCCCAATCGCGCTGACCAAAACCGGCGCAGGCACGCTGGAACTCAGCGGCGCAAATACCAACACTGGCGCGACGACCATCAGCGGCGGCAAACTGCTCATCAACGGCACGTTTGCCAACACCAGCGCAGTCGCCGTGAATTCCGGCATCCTCGGCGGAAGCGGCAGCATCAACCCGGCGGCAAATGTGACAGTCGGCGCAGACGGCGAGATTTCCCCCGGCAACAGTATTGGCACACTGAGCCTCGGCCCCGTGGCATTTGGAAACGGCTCCGACTTCACCATCGAAATCGGCGTCTCCACCGCCGACCAGCTTGTCGTCGCCGGAGCAGGCAGCATCGCCGGCACGGTGAATCTGAACCTCTCACTCCTCGCCGACCCGACCGACGACACCTACTTCACGCTCATCGACGGCACGAGCCCGTTCGACGGCTATGCAGGCGGCGGACGCTTCAGCTACAGCGGCAACAGCCTCGATGAAGGTGAAACGTTCATCGTTACCACCGGACCATTCTCGCAGGAATTCTCCATCACTTACGCAGCCGACGCCGGAAAAGACGTGGTCGTTCACGCCACACCCGAGCCCGGCAGCGCCGCGCTGCTCCTGCTCGGAGGCGTGGCATTCCTGCGCCGCCGCCGTCGCACGGAATAGTTCTGTCCGCAGAAAAATCCAGGGACGCAGGAGGCCAAAGTGCCTCTTGCGTCCCTTCCTTTGTTCGAGTCCATTTCCACAACACTCTCACCATGCTCCGCAAAACACTTCTCGCCCTGACACTTTTCGTTTCGCTGCTCTTCGCGCTGCCGCCAAATGATGCGGTCGTCGTCTTTAACGAAATCCACTACAACCCCGGCGGAGCTGGCGAAGCTGCGGAGTTTATCGAGGTGCAGAATGTCATGGCGGTAAACGTCGATATGTCCGGCTGGCGCATTTCCGGCGGGGCGGATTTCGCGTTTCCAAATGGCACGGTGATCCCCGGCGGCGGGCGCATCGTGGTGGCGAAAACTCCGGGGATGTATCCGGGATCGATGGGGCCTTTCATCGGCGCGCTGAGTAACTCCGGCGACACGCTCCGGTTGCGCGACAACAACGACCGCGCGATGGACGAACTCACTTACGGCGACAAAGGCGAGTGGCCCGTCGCGCCGGATGGTGGAGGGGTGACTTTGTCAAAAAGCTCGGCTGCTTCGAACTCGGCGCGTCCGCAGTCGTGGACGGCGAGTGCGCAAGTCGGCGGCACTCCCGGCACGGCGAACTTTCCGCCGCCGCCGCCGCCGGTTTCCTCGCGACCTGTGGCACGGGATACTACTTGGAAATACACGCAGACTCCGCCCGCAGGAACTTGGAACACGGCGGGCTTTGACGACACGACCTGGTCGAGCGGTCAGGCCGGGCTGCACTTCGGGAACCCGCAGCTTTACATGGACGGCCCGACGGTTGTCGCGGGTGGAATCTGGACCGTGAAGCCATGGACAAATGATGCGACATCGGACATTTCGAACACGAAAAGCTACACGCACAAAATCGGTCTGAACCGCGGGGGTGCTTACACGGCGATCAACGGAGTGACGTTTGATTCCCCCGGCACGGGCGTCGCGAGCGGTGCGAATTGGGTGCTGCTCGGCGCGACGAATCAGTTCAACAACAACGGCAGCGGGCAGGGCGCAAATTTCCTCCCCGGCGGCTCGGGAAGCTTTCAGCTCTGCCAGGAGTTTTTCTGGGGCAATTTCTTCAACGGCAAATCGCGACTCGAACTCTCCGAGCTCACGCCGAATCAGACCTACGTCGCGACCTTTTACGCCACGGGATTTGGCGACCCACCAGTGCGCCGCAATCTCATCACGCCGAGCGACACGGGCATCGGGCACATCGTGGATCAAAACGCGACGTTCTCCGGCAACGGGCTGATCGTGAAATACCATTACAAAGCCAGCGGCAACGGGACGATCGCGTTCGATTTTACGCCGATCGATTCGGGCACATGGCACCACTACGCATTTAGCAACGAGGTCGCGGGCGCGGTGCCCGGAGAGGTCGAGGCGACTGCGAGTGTCGCCGGATTTTCATCGCAATTGACCAGCGGCTTTACGCGAGGCGCCGCCAATACCGTGAATGGCTCCGGCATCTCCGGCCAGACTCACGGCACGACGCCCGATGGAACGATGTGGCTCTCCAATGGAACCTTCGGCGCGCCGAATGATCCGCTCCCGGCGGACATCACGTATGATCTCGGCGCGATCGTAAATCTGACTTCGTTCCACGTCTGGAACTACAACGAGGTCAATCTGCCGACGCGCGGCGCAAACCAAGTGCAGGTGCAGACTTCGACCGCACCGGGCGGCCCCTTCACGACCGTAGCCACGACGAATTTCATCCGCGCAAGCGGCCTTGCGACGGAGCCGGGGCAGCACCTCGAGATTGCAGCGACGGGCATCCGCTACGTGCGCTTCAACATCCTGAGCAACCATGGCGGCGACAATAATTTCGCGGGCCTCAGCGAAGTGAAATTTTACAAGGAGGGCGTCGTCGGACCTGCGCAACCGGTCCCGCTGCGCGAGAAAATCTCCACGCTTTTCAACACGGGCACGACGAACACCGGTGCTGTGGCGAATGCGGGGACGAACGACCTGCACTACACGAATGTGACAAACGGAATCCCCGCAGTCGTGCAAAACGGACACCCTGCGTGGTTTGGTCCGGACGCGCTTTCGAACTGGACGGGCATCACCGCCAACGGAACGGAGAACATCGCGGCGGGCACATGGACATGGCGCACGACGGCGGATTTCAGCGCGTGGCAGCCGGGCACGTTTGATGTGCAGTTTTTTTACGCAGCCGACAATTCGCTCGACAGCGTGTTGCTCAACAGCGTGTCGAAAGGAATCTCCGGCGGCGGCTTCGGCGCGTTTAATGGGCCATTCGCAATCACCGGCTTTGCGAACGGACTGAACACGCTCGACTTCACGTGGACAAACGCAGGACCTGACCCGAACCCCGGCGGCTTCCGCGTAAAGTGGGACGCGACCGCGCAACCGCTGCTCGCAAAGACCGCGCTCGCGAGCAATCCCACGACGACGTATTTCCGAAAGACATTCACCAATTCCGGCGCGGCGAATTCCGCCTACCGGCTGCTGCTCAATCATCTCGTCGATGACGGCGCAGTGTTTTACCTCAACGGCGTCGAAGTCTATCGCACGAACATCACCGGCACGCCGACGAGCACGACGCCCGCAGACACCAATGTCATGTTTCCGAAATTCAGCGGCAGCATTGAAATCCCCGCATCTGCCGTGGTGCCGGGGACCAATGTGCTCGCGGTGGAACTGCACCAGCATCCATCCGGGACTGCGGACGCATTTCTCATGGCGCAGCTCGACATGATCGAGACGCCTGCGCCGCCGAACTACACGGTGCCCGTGCAGCTCAACGAGATCGCCAGCGCGACTGCGGGGACTTGGTTTGTGGAGCTTCGCAATACGAGCGGCGCGGCGGTGAATCTCGCCGGCTGGACGCTCAGCAGCTCGACGGGCACGACGTATTCGCTCACCGGCTCGGTGGCAGCGGGCGCGCTGTTTTCGATTGATCAGACGACGCTCGGATGGCGTCCGCCGGATGGCGCAAAGCTCTTCCTCTCCGCGCCCGGCGCGACCGTGGAAGGCGCGGTGATCAAAAACGCCGCGCAAGCCCGCGACGCTTCCGGCCGCTGGCGCACGCCGAACGCAGCCACTGCGGGAACGGCGAATACATTCAGCATTCCGGACAGCATCGTGATTAACGAGATCATGTACAACCACGCGCCCGTCTTTCTCCCGACTGGCTCGACGGCGAATCCCGAAGAATGGATCGAGCTTTATAATAAGAGCGCATCGCCGGTGACGCTCACCGGCTGGAAGCTGCGCGGTGGCGTGAGCTTCGACTTCACTGCGGGCACGACGATTCCCGCAGGCGGTTATCTCGTTGTTTCAAACAACGCGTCCGCACTGCTGGCGAAGTTCCCCGGCATCACCGTGGTGGGCCCGCTCGCGGGATCGCTTTCGAACAGCGACGATCTCATCACGCTCGAAGACGCAAACGACAACGCGGTAAACGAGGTCCGCTACTTCGACGGCGGCCGATGGGACGCGCGTGCGGACGGCAACGGCGGCAGTCTGGAACTACGCAATCCCGGCATGGACAACAGCGCCCCCGAAGCGTGGGCCGCGAGTGACGAAACGTCGAAATCGTCGTGGCAGACTTTCAGTTACACGGGGTCCGGCGCACCGCCGCCGGGAAGCAGTGATCCCACGCAATACAACGAACTCGTCATGGGCCTGCTCAATGACGGCGAGTGTTTGATCGATGATGTGAGCGTGCTCGAAGGCACATCAGGAACGATCCAACTCATCCAGAACGGCAACTTCTCCGCCGGCACGGCGACCGCGTGGCGGAATATCGGAAACCATGGCAGCCACGGCCGCACCGTGGTCGTGGACGATCCTTCCGCGCCTGCAAACAAAGTGCTGAAGGTCGTGGCCACCGGCGCGACCGAGCACATGCACAACCATTTGGAGACGACGCTGAAAAACGGCGCGACTTACGTGACGCTCAGCAACACCAACACCTACACGGTTTCCTTCCGCGCGCGCTGGATTAGCGGAACGCCGCGGCTTCATTCGCGCCTCTACTTCAACCGACTCGCCCGCACGAGCCTGCTGCCGATGCCGCAAAACAACGGCACGCCCGGCGCGCAGAACAGCCGCTTCGTCGCACTCGCAGGGCCGACGTTCACTGCGCTCTCGCATTCGCCAGTGCTTCCGCAGGCGTCTGCGGCGGTGACTGTCAGCGTGAAGGCCGCCGACCCGCAGGGCGTCGCCGGTGTCTCGCTCAAGTGGAGGCTCGACGGCTCCATTTCGTTTAACACCGTGGCGATGACGCTCAACGGCGACCGCTACGAAGGCACGATTCCCGGACAAATCGCGGGCTCGCTCGGGCAGTTCTATGTCGAAGCGACCGATGGCACGACGGTGTCCACATTCCCCGCCGCGGGCGCAAGTTCCCGTGCGATGATCCGCTGGGCCGACGGCATAGTGCCGAGCACCGCCGCCCACGGCGTCCGCATTTTGATGCTCACTGCCGACGCGAACTTCATGCACGAGCCCACCAATGCGATGAGCAACGACTTCCTGCCCTGCACCATCGTTTATCGCGAGAGCGAAGTCTTTTACGACGCCAGCGTGCGCCTCAAGTCCTCGCAGCGCGGACGGCCTGCTGACATCCGCCTCGGGTTCGCCATCAACTTCGACCCGATGCAGCCCTTCCGCGGCGCGCATACGGCGATCAATATTGACCGCTCCGGCTACGGTCGCGGCACCGTGGGCAGCGGATTTGGCCACTCGGAAATCGTCACTTGGCACTTCATGCAGCGTGCAGGCGGTGTCCCCTCGATGTGGAATGACATTGGTTTCGTCATCGCTCCACGCAGCGCGCACACCGGCTCCACGATTCTCACGATGGCCGAGTTCAACGACGTGTGGGCCGACAGCTCATTCGAGGACGGCGCGTCGCAACCGTCGTTTAAATACGAGCTCATCTACTACCCGACGACCACTGTCGGCGGCGGACCCGAGGGCGCAAAACTCCCGAGCCCGGACAATGTCGTGGGCGTCGAGTTCGAGAGCTACACGACCGCCGACAAGGAGGCCTTCCGCTGGAACTTCCTCATCGGCAGCGCGCGCA
>JAYUSJ010000120.1:0-20947 GCA_043755735.1 Verrucomicrobiaceae bacterium
CGCAACCTCGCAACCTCGCAACCTCGCAACCTCGCAACCTCGCAACCTCGCAACCTCGCAACCTCGCAACCTCGCAACCTCGCAACCTCGCAACGTAACCCGCGATATTTGCTATTCGATGAGGAACATTCATTTTGGAGAAAAGAAAGAAGGTTAACGCCTAATGGTTAGAAAGTATTCGTGGCATTATCAATTCTTCATTATTCCGTCAAACGTTTTATTTCACCAGTTTTGATTCCCGAATCCTGAGGTTCAATATGGTTTCTCTGTCACGTCAACTATGTGACGCGGTTGACGGAAGTGTATCCTTGGAACACTCTTGGGGTGCTGCGATTTTCGTAATTAATATTGAGGAATTCTACTATCTTCATTTCGAAATGAGCGGCCTCCCGCAGACGCTATTTCCGCGTGGGAAACTGCGCCCCCGTCGCCTTTAGCCAACCGTCGAGCTTTCCGCGGAGTTCTTTCCCTTTTTCGGCGTTTTTGACGGTCAGGTCGTCTTTTTCCTCTGGATCGGCGGCCAAATTGTAGAGTTCGTCCCTTTCGTCCTCGTAAAAATGCACCAGCCGGAAGTCGCCCTCCCGAATCGCCGAATACGGCGTCGCGCCACCAGGGTGATAGTGCGGATAGTGCCAAAAAACAGGGCGATTTGCGATTTTTCCTCCGCCGAGCAACGGCACCAGCGAGACACCATCGAACGCCCGCTTTTCCAGCCCGGCTGCCTCCGCCAAAGTCGCCGGAATATCCGGAGTGATTGCCGGGCTGTCCGTCTCCGTGCCCGCTTTCGTCTTCCCCGGCCAATACACGATGAGCGGCACACGCACGCCGCCTTCGTACGCGCTCCCCTTCCCCGCCCGCACTCCGAGATTGTCGGTCACTTTGCCCAGCTCCAGCCCGCCATTGTCGCTGGTGAAAATTAGCACGGTATTTTCCGAAAGCCCGAGCTTGCCGAGTTCCGAACGGATGCGCCCCACGCTATCGTCCACTGCCTTGATCATCGCTGCGTAGGCAGGCTTTCCCTGTGGATTCGCCTTTTCCGCAAACCGGGCGATGTCCTCCTTTTTCCCGCCCAGCGGCGTGTGGACGGCAAAATGAGGGAGATACACAAAGAACGGCTTTTCCTTATTGGCCGTGATAAAGCGGATGGCCTCCTCCGTGCATCGCGCCGTGAGCTCCTCGCCGACGGGGCCATCGGACAGGTTCGGGTTTTTGTAAGGCGAAAAATACGAACTTGGCTGGCCTCTGTGATTGTCGGCAATCCCCACATCGAACCCATGCGCCGTAGGCCCGGCCGGCGAGAGATGCCATTTCCCGATGGCACAAGTCGCGTAACCTTTCTCGCGCAGACCGCTCGCGATCGTCCACTCGCTTTCCGGCAACGCTTTTACCCAATCGGGAATCTGTAGCCGCGCATCGGCCCTTACATGCCCCGCGATCCAGTCCGTGATGTGCAAACGGGCCGGATATTTCCCCGTGAGCATCGCCGCGCGCGTCGGCGAACAAACGGTGCATGCGCTATACGCCGTGCGGAAACGCAGACCGTCCTTCGCCAGTTGGTCAATGTGCGGCGTCTCGTAAAACTTCGAGCCATAGCAGCCGAGATCCGTCGCACCGAGATCGTCGATCAAGAAGACGACAAAATTCGGTTTCTCGGCAGCCCAGGCGAATGAGACGAGTGTGAGGAGAGCAATGAAGATACGCACAACGGAAGCGATTCCAGAATCCGCGCGCGGCGGAAAGCGCAATTTCTTGAATACTCGGCGGTTCATTCACAATGACGGGTCACCTTCTGCGCCGCCGCGCGAGCGCCACGACGCCGACTCCGGCGAGCAGTAGTGTGCTCGATGGCTCCGGCACAACGGTCAGCGTGACGTCGTTTCCGCTGCCGCCGATGTAGCTGATGGTCCAGTCCGCGCCGGAAGCGGTGAAGGTTTCGCCTTCAGCGAGTTGATTTCCGCCGAACGTGAAAAAGGTCGAGTTGGCGAAGCGCTCCACGGCGTCTGCGCCATCATTGAGGATCACAATCAATGTATCCGCACTGGCGGGCGTGTAGCCGAGGCTGAGCGAGAGTTCGACGTCGCTGTTGAGCGTGACGCTGCCGGTCACGGCGAGTTGATCGCCGCTTGTTGGCGATGCGAACTCGAGCGCGAATGTCGAGCCGCTGCCGAAGGTCACATTTCCCGTGTTCAATGTGCCGGGGCTGTTTCCGGGCGCGAGCGTCCCGCCGCCAAAGACTTGTACGATGCCCGCGGAGCCAGTGCCGGAAAGCGTGCCGCTGCCGGAGACATCCGTCGCTCCAGAGATGGAGCCGTTGACCGCGAGCGTACCGTCGTTCACTTCGGTGAGTCCGGTGAACGTGTTCACGCCGTTGAGAGTGAGTTTGCCTGCGCCGGTCTTTACGAGTGGAACGCCTGCGTGAAGCTGGGTGAGCGGCGCGGCGACCGTCATGTTGAATCCGTTTGTATCGAAGATACCGCCGCCTTCGTCGGAAGCGCCATCGAGACGGATCGCGCGACTCGCGGGGAACGTGATGTTTCCAAATGCCCGGATTGTGCCGGTGCCGGTGCGCGTGCTCTCGCCGTCGAAGAACTGGTATCCTAGCGTGACGATGTTTGCGGACGCGCCGAGCGACCCGTCGGCCACGATTCCGAGCACCGCGTCGCCGAAATCGTTGTCCCCTATGGCGAGGTTGCTGGTGAATGTATTCGCCGCGTTTGCAAATCGCACTTCATGGTCGAAGCTGCCGCCGTGGACTCCGATGGGCACGTTGCCCGCGAGCAGCGTCTCCACGACAAGCGACTGGCCATTCGCGCCGAAGGACGCGCCGCCCGCGCCGATCGTCAGCGGAAACGCTGCACTGATGACGACGGGCCCGGTCGCCTGCGAATCAGCCTCGATACTGCCGTTGTCGAGCAGCACGGAGTTTCCTGCTGCGCCAAAAGCCGCCGTGGTTTTCAACGTAACGCGATTGCCCTGCGTGATGGTCACCGAGCCGGTAAACGTGTTTTCTCCGAGCATCCGATACGCATCGCCGCTGAAGCCGGGCTTTCCAAAATTCACACTGCCCGTGCCGGAAATCACAGCCTCCACCGTCGAGCCGCCGTTGAAAGTGAGCGCCCCGCCACTGCCCAGTTGCACGCTTCCGGTTCCACTGAGAGAGACGATGGTTTGTGCGAACCCGTTCAGATCGAGCGTCGTGTCGGCCAGTGTCACCAGCGGACTCCCGAGCGCTTCATTGATGCCGACGCGGACGGTGCCGCCCTCAATAAAGATTTCGTGGGTGCCCACGCTAGTCGTGTTCGCCGTATTGAAGCGAAGCACGCCGAGGCCCCGCTTCGTCAGACCCCGGCCACTCGTCGGCTGATTAAACGTCACATTAAATCCGTTTGTATCCACCGTCGCGAGCCGGAACGTCGTGCTCCGCGTCGCTGCAATGTCGAGATTTGCAAGCGCCCGCAAGGTCCCGGGGATGTCGTTGATTCCGTTCTCGCGGCCAATGAGTAGCACGCCGTTCGGTCCGCCGAGTGCCGCATCGTTCGCGATTTCGAGCGTCGCGCCGGCGATGTCCGTGCCGCCGGCGTGCGAGTTTGCGCCCGTGAGCCGCACCGTGCCGTTGCCGCCGCCTGAGAGCACGAGCTTGCCTGCGCCGCTGATGTTTCCATCGATGGTAAGGTTCGTGCCCGTGAGCGCAATCACCGAGCCGTTCTGGGCGGTGACCTCGATATTCCGTGTGGCCGGCAGTGTAAGGCTGGTTTGCGGAAAAAGTCGTCCGCCCTTCAGCACGATTTGGTTTCCCGCCGTCCCGAGCACCGCCTCATTGCTAAAAAGAATCGCAGCAGAAGCGCCCTCCAGCACCAGCCGTCCTGCGGTGAGCGTGTCAGCGGTGTCGGGTGTGAAGCTCGTATTGAAGACAGTGAGGTCTGCGGCTCCCGCGTTGAAAACCTGCGCGCCTGCGTGGCTGACCGTGGTGGTAATATCCAGCCCTGCTGCACCGGTGAGCACGGCACCCGCGCCAAGTGTCGTGCTGCCCAAGAGCTGGAGCCGCCCGCCGATGGCGAGTGTGCCGCCTGCACCGACCGTGACCGTCGTGAATCCGAGCGCATTCGTTCCGCCGACAGTCATCGTGCGCGATGCATCCACCGTGATCGTGCCTGCAGTGGCGGTGAGCTGTGCGATTTGAAGCGTTCCATTTTCCGCGCGAAGCATTCCGCCGCTAAGCAACTCGAATGCGCCGGCGAGCGAGCCGTTGCCGCGCAGCGTGTCACCGGAGCCGATTTGCGCTGTCCCGCCGAGCGCCGTCAGCGAACCACCCGCCAGCGTCGTGAGCGTGCCGAGCGGCGTCGCGCCGGTGTCTTCGAGAATGAGAGAGCCCGTCCCGATGGTGATCGTGCCCGTCGTCGCAAAACCGGATGCCACACTCGCACCGACTCGAAGTGTCTGTCCGTCTGCGACAGTGAGCGTGCTGCCCGTGAGCATATTGAGCGGGCCGGCAAAGCGCCCTGCTCCACCCAGCGTGCTGTTCGCTCGTGCGACGGCACCACCATCCGCAGTAACCGTTCCCGCAGCGTCGAGATTCAGCCGCGACGCCGTCGAGCCGGAGCCGAGAATCAACTGACGCACGGTTACCGGCGCGGTCGGTCCGCTCACCACTGCGCCGCTCGTCGGCGTGATGAATACGCGCTGGTGCTGCCCCGGGACCATGCCGAGATCCCAGTGACCCGACGTGTCCCATGTGCCTGCCCCGTTTTGAACGAACCGCACATCAGCGCGGTCCGCCGGCACCTGCACCGTGAGATCATCCAGCGTGTGAGTCTCCTGAAGCGTGCCGCCTGTGGAATTGATCTGCCGCTCCCGCACGTTAAAAAACGCCTGACTTGCGATGAACCCGAAGAACACATTCGCCGCTGAATTCCCCGGGACATTGCCCGGCACCGTCACGATGCTTCCGCCGCCGAAATCCAAATCAAACGCCAGCCCGCCGCCCGAGCCGGCAACCGTGGTATCCCACGTCCCGCCGAATGCAGTGCTGCCGAACGGCGTCGCCCAAATCGTCGAAGGCTCCGGATTGCGCAAAATGTCCGCCCACTTCGCAGAGCCATCGATTGCGCCGTTGTTCGTCGTGACGTCCAAAAAAGTCCCGCCCAGCGAAAAATCATCCGTGACCTTAAAGTTCCCCATCGCCGCCTCAAACGCAGCGCGGTTCGTAAAGACCGTGATAGTCTGGGCGCGGAGACCTGCCGGGAGCAGCGCGGCAACGGAGAGAGCGAGGATGAGGCGGGTTTTCATACACCGTTATTCCTAATTCCCGCGCGGGGTTGCGTAAAATGTTTTCTGCTCACATCCGTCGCCCCGAGGTCATCGATCAAAAAAGACCACGAAGTTCGGTGGTTCGGCAGCCCGCGCGAAAGAAACCAGTGTCGGGAGAGCAAAGGAAATACGCACAGCGAAACCGACTCCACATTCCACGCGCGGCGAAAACCACAAACTCACACAACACCCACGCCCACGCCCACGCCGTAAGGATTGCGCTAAAGAAGCGCGCCGTTTCCGGATTCTAAGACACTGACATGCACACACCAACGATCATCTTCGCCGCCCTCGCCGCTCTTGTTTCCACCTCATTTGGCGGGGAGGTGAGGCTGTGGTTTGGCACTTACACAAACGCCAAGAATGGCAGCAAAGGCATCTACACGAGCACCCTCAACACCGACACCGGAAAGCTCGCCGAGCCTGTCCTGGCGGGCGAAGCGAAGAGCCCCAGCTTTCTCGCGCTCTCGCCAAACGGGAAAAATCTCTACGCGGCGCTTGAGGACGGCGGCGGCTCGGTGGGCGCGTTTGCCGTGGCACCCGACGGCACGCTGAAAGCCCTCGGCACGGAGTCGGCGGGCGGCGGCGGAACGTGCCACGTTTGGGTGGATGCCACGGGCCGCACCGTGCTCGCGGCAAACTACGGCGGCGGCAGTGTGGCATCGTTTTTGACAAAGCCCGATGGCTCCATTGAGAAGCGCGCGTCGTTCATTCAACACACCGGCTCCGGCCCCAACAAAGGCCGGCAGGAGAAGCCGCATGCACACGCGATTTACACAAACCCCGCGAACACTCTCGCGTATGCGTGCGACCTCGGGACGGACGACATTTTCATCTACAAACTCGACGCCGCAACCGCCACGCTCACGCCGAACAAACCCGCGTCCGGTCGCGCGCCAGCGGGGGGCGGCCCACGGCATTTCGCCATGCATCCCGGCGGGAAATTCGCCTACACGAACAATGAGATGACGCTCTCCGTGACGGCATTTGCCGTCAATGCAGACGACGGCGGGCTCAAAGAAATACAGACGATCCCCACGCTGCCCGAGGGGACGGATCTCAAAGGCTTCTCCACGGCGGAGATGTTTTGCAGGCCTGATGGAAAGTTCCTATATGTCTCGAACCGCACCCACGACAGCATCACCGCGTATGCCATCGGGGCCGACGGAAAGCTGACCTTGGTGCAGAATGAAACCACGCGCCCCGCGCTCGTTCCGCGTGGATTCGGAATCAGCCCCGACGGTCGCTGGCTCGTCGCAGCCGGGCAGCAATCCGGCAAAGTCGTCGTATTCAAAATCGACGCCGACACCGGCAAACTATCGCCAACGGGACAGGTCGTCGAAGTGCCGGCTTCAGTGTGTGTGATCTTCGGGAAGTGAACCGGCGATTCGGACTGATACGGGACTAGCTTCCCGCCGGTTTTTCCGGTACGACTCACGGCATTATGTCATCTGCCCTATATGTCCTCATCCTCGCCGGCGGTAGCGGAGAGCGGTTCTGGCCGCTGAGCCGCAAGTCGCGCCCCAAGCAATTGCTCTCGCTCTTTGGAAAGGAGACCTTGCTGGAAGCTACGATCAGTCGGCTCGATGGACTCGTCCCCGCAAAGAACATCCTCATTTTAACCAACGCCGATCAGGAAGCCGGCGTGCGCAAACTTGCGACCACCCTGCCGTCGGAAAACATCGTCGCCGAACCCGCGAAGCGTGACACTGCTGCGGCGATCGCACTCGGCGTCGGCTGGGTCGCAGCGCGCGACGCTCAAGCCACCATGATTGTGCTGCCGGCGGATCATCTCATCAAAGATGTCGCCGGTTTTCAAAAGACACTCCGCACTGCGGCGGCGGCGGCTCGACAGTCGGGCGAGCTGGTGACCATCGGCATCCAGCCCACATGGGCATGCCCCGGTTTCGGCTATATCGAGATGGGTCCGGCGCACTCCATCAAGGAGGCGAAGGACGGCCCCGCAGTACACGACGTGACGCGCTTCCGCGAGAAACCGAATGTGGAACTCGCCGAGCAATTTCTCAAGCAGGGGAACTTCCGCTGGAACGCCGGCATGTTCATCTGGACCATTCCCGCCATCCTTTGCGCATTGCGCCGCCACGCGCCGGACCTCGGCGCTTTCGTATCGCGCATCCACGCAGGCGAGGATTTTCCGAAACTGCTCGCCGATGTTTTCCCCACCCTGCCGAAGATCTCCATCGACTACGCCATCCTCGAAAAAGCGGGCCGCGTGCTGATGGTGGAAAGTGCTTTCGATTGGGACGATGTGGGAAGCTGGACAGCCCTCGCGAAGTATCTCCCCGACCACGGTCAGGGCAACGTCGGCAACACCGACATCACCACCCTCGAAGCCGACAACAATCTCGTTTTCTCCAGCCAGAAAAAGCGCATCGCGCTGCTGGGCGTGAGCGATCTCATCGTCGTGGAAACCGCCGACGCCATCCTCGTCTGCAACCGCCACGAGGCCGAAAAAATCAAACACCTCATCGCGAAAATGCCCCCGGAGTTGCAGTAAGGGCGAGCCGGAGCGCTATCCGCGCCGCCGCTCCAGCATGGTGACCATGATGAACGAAAGCAGGATATTCATCGTCTCTCGCGGGGTGCTGTCGGAAAGGCGCTCAATGCTGAATTTCCCTTGCAAAAAAGCGGGCAGTTTGTGCATCCGCAACACGCCGGTGCCGTCGGTGCGCGAGGCGAGATAGCGGGGATGGAATAGATACAACGTGAGCACACCGAGCAGCGGAATTTGGCCGACCAGTCCGTCGATGAATTTCGCAAACGGGTTTTCCTCCTGAATCGTGAAATCCGTGCGCAAGTCACCAGGGTTGAAGACCTCGTAGTTCGCTCGCCAGAGCGAGCGCCAGCCTTTGCGGCCCAGGGCACCAATGAGGCCATTGGCGGCGTCGGTGAAGCCGTAGCGTGCGGACCAGTCGATGATGCGATCGGCGCGGATGTCGGCGAGCTTTGTCGTCTGCGTGGCGTCGGTGAAAATCTCGATGTGCTCTTTGAACTTGAAGAGCTTTTGCCGGGCATGGAGCACCGGCCGGCCCGTGGCATCCACAACATCCATGCGCGGCGCAAAGGTGAGCACCCGGAAGGTGAACTTCAGCGGATAGACAAGGTTCTCCAGATACGGCGAAAGATGGTCGCCAGTGGCCTGATCGGATTGCAGAGATGCCTTTGGCGGAGCGTACGGATTGAGTTCGGGTTCGTTCATTGGATGAGTTTTATATTTCGAAAAGGGAGCGGATTTTCCGCAGCACACCGTTTGCGTATTCCTTGGTCTTCGCTTGGGCGACGTGCGCCGGCGCCTGCGCGGCGAGGATTCCTTCAGTCTCCATCTTTCGGCGCGCGAGAAGCTCGCTCAATCGTGCCGCGAGCTCCGAGTTTTGCTGCAACAGAGGCTGCATCTCAGCGCGGCGAATCTCCCACACGATGCTGTCCATTTTTGCCATCACAGTCGCGCTCCGCGCCTCGCCGGTCAGCATGCACATTTCGCCGAAGGCTTCACCGGGAAGCAGTGTGGCGACGTGCATATCGAGTCCGTCTTTGTTCACCAGGACTTCGAGTTCACCCGTCAGGACGACGAACATGGAACATCCGTCATTGCCTTGTTTGATAATGCGTTCGCCTCGCCCGAAGCGAAGAATGCGGGGGCTCTCGAGAAGATGCGCGCGCTGCTCCTCGCTCAGCGGCGCGAGCAAGTCGAGCTTCAGTGCGAGCGCCCGCAGTTCCTCGGCGTTGCTCGCGGCTTTCGCACCGCCTCGGCTGACGTGCAGAACGCGGTGAGGGTAGGGCATCGTGAGACCGGCGCGGTTTGCCTCGTACCAAATGTTCGTGCGAATGGCGTCCTCCACATCGTTAAACCGTCCGTCTTCTTCGATGCTGTATTTAATCTCATACACGATGGACGATTCCGCGAAATCCTTCAGGAACACTTTCACCGGCGGCGTCGCGAGCACGTGCGGCGCGGCCTCCGCGGAGCGCTTCAGTAGTTCCCGCACGAGATTTGGCGGCACGCCGTATTCAAAGCCCACGCGCATCCGGTTTGCGTGCGACTTCGTGGGGAAACTGAGGTTTGTAATCGTCGTGGAGACGATCGTCTTGTTCGGTATATCGAGGTACACGTCGTCGTTCGTCCGCAGTCGCGTCGAGCGCCAATTCACCTCGATGACTTCCGCACGATGATCCGTCACGATGAGCCAGTCTCCAGTTTTAAAGGGCTTGCCGATCTGCAAAGCGATGCCGCTCACGATATTCGCAAGCGTCTCCTGCATCGCAAAGCCGATCACGACCGCCACGATGCCCGAGCCCGCCAGGAACGCCTCGACCTTCACGTCATGCCGCGAGTGCAAAATGTACAGCACTGCCGTACAAAAAATACCGAAGCCCAACACCTGCTGGAGCAACTTCGGCGCATGGGTGCCGTATCGCCTGTGAAAATAGAGTTCCCAAAACAACCGCCGCACCAATGCCAGACCCGCGAGGATCGCCAGAATAATCAGCAGCGATTCGAAGGTGCGAATCGCGCCCACACGCCACGACGGCGCCGTATCAAAGTATGCCAGGTGCCAGACTTTCAGCGGCAAAAACACCGCCGTGAGAAACACGAGCCAACGATAAGCTGTCCCAAGCGGCACATCCCTACGCCGCCGTAACCACCGCCCCAAAGCAAGGCCCCCGAAATAAATCAGCGGAGCCGCGCCGAGCGCGACCATCAATTGCGAGTCCTGCGTCAGTGCGCCGATTACAAGAGGCATCATCGCCCTTTAAGGTAGAAAGCGCATCGGGGAAACGGAAGCAGCATTTGCAAAACCCCGGTCTGTCATCTCCAAGTGCGGCGGCGGAGAAAGATGTCGATCGGGAGCAGTGCTAGGGCGGCGATGAGGAACCAGTCGGAGAGGTCTTTGCGGCGGGGCATCTGGCGCGAGCTGGGCGTGAAGACGTCGGCGGGTTGCGGATCGAAGCGGCTGCCGATGCTGCGGAGCAGCGGCTCATTTACCGTCGTGGAAAGAAACTCGCGAGGGTAGCTGCGGGAGTGGGCAAGGGCGATTCCGCCGTCGGGGAGTTCGGGCGAGTTTACGCTGATGACGGTGGTCCCCTCGACGGGCAGCGGAATGCTGGCCTGATATCTCCCCGGAGCCGATTGGACGGCGGAATATTGCGCGGTGGCGTCGCCTTCGCCCCGCGTGGAGATGGCGATGGGGAGCCGGTTGCGAAATGCACCTTCGGGGGTGACGGCGTCGATTTGCAGATCGAGGAGCGCTCCGTTCTCGCGGGTGGTGACTTCGAACGCTGCAGCTTCGTTTTTTCGCAAAAGCCCGCGGACGACTTGCGCCCAGAATTTTCCGTAGCCGGGCCACGCCAGCCATTCGCCGGCCCAGCGCGATTTGGCGTCGCTGGTGAATACGGCGGCCTGCCCGAGTCCGTAGCGCCAGGTGGCAAGGAGCGGTTCGCCGCGCTCGGTGGCGAGAAGGATGTCGGCCGTGGGCTTTGCCTTGGTGGCGTTGTAGCCAAGGAGCAGCGGGCTTTGCGCCCAATCGATGCCGTCGATGATGGCCGATTTGCCCGACGGAACCGCGAGCGTGGGCTCCTCGATCAGCGAGGCCTGCGCGACCTTCAGCGTCTCGGTGGAAAATATCTGCGGCAGCGTGGTGGCATCACTCGTGAGATAAAATCGCCCCTGCCCGCGCTCGGCGATCTGGCGAAGGAACCCGGTGTCTTTATCGGCCTCGGAGCCGAGCGCCACGACGCTGGTGGTGATTTTTGCAGCCGCCATCGCGGTGACGAGATCGACGGAAGTGCCGCTTCCTTTCGAGCCGTCCTGCTGCTCGCCGGCGTTCTTTTCCTCGGCGTCTGCGGCGTCGGAAAACAGGATGACGTGCTTGATTCGGGCGGAAATGTCGCGGAGCGCCTGGAAGGACTCGGCGAGCGACGTGTAGATGTAAATGCCGCCGCCGCCTGCCGTGATGGAGAGGATTTTTTGCGCGACGGGTTCCTTCGCGCCGTGCCGTGCGAGCGCGGCAACGACGTGGGCGCGTGTATCAACCGCGAGCACACCGAAATAGTCGCGCGGTCCGAGCACATTCAGCGCGAGTGCGGCACCTTGGTTGGCGAGGGACATCTTGGTCTGTCCGGCGACCTGCGCGGTCATGGAGCCGGAGCGGTCGAGGACGATGAGCAGCGCGACGGTGGGCAATTCCTGGCGGTCGCTGTGCTCCATGCGGACGGGGAGCATCTGCTCGACGGGCGATCGGAAGTAGCCGCCGACGCCGAAACTGTTCTCGCCGCCAAGCATGAGGAAGCCGCCGCCGAAGTCCTGCACCCATCGGCGGTACAGTTCCATCTGCGCACGGGAAAGACCGAGCGCGGAAAGATCGCTGAGGATGAAAAGATCGAACTGTTGAAGGTCGTCGATGGTCTTTGGCGCACCACGTCCATCGCGGAGTTCCACTGCGATGCGGGCGTTGCGCAGGGCGTCGGCGAGGGGCCGCGCTTTGTCGGAATCGCCATCGACAATAAGCACGCGCGGCTGCCCGCGCAAACTCGCCACCGCCGATGCGCGGTTGTTCTCCGGCGCGGTATCCTGCTCGGGAATCACCTCGATTTCAAAAGGGACGAAGTTTCCATCGGGCTGAAGATTCGGCGCGCGAAATTCGTTGTCGCCGGCCTTCAGCGTCATCTCGCGTTCGGCTACGAGGAACTGACTCTGGTAAAGGCGGATCTTCGTTTTTGACTCCACATTGCTCCGGATATTCGCGGTGAGATCGAACGGCTCGCCTTGCTTCAAACGGCGCGGGATGTCCACGCGCTCGACGAGCACTTCGGGCTTCTGCGGGTTCCGCAATGGGACGGTCCAAAGTTCAACGCCCGATGCCGCAAGCCTCGCGCCGGCTTCGGAGGCGCGGCCCATTGTGTCATTTCCATCGGAAAGCAAAACGATGCGGCGGGCCTGATCCGATGGGAACAGCGCACTCGCAAAATCGAGCGCCGCGCCGATATCAGTCGCCTTGCGATTTTCAAGGACCGGCCACTCCGCGAGCGGCGCGCTCTCGGCGGGCGGTTGCCAGAGCGTCGCCGTTTCGGAAAAGCCAACGATGCCCGAAGTGTCGCCGCGCCCTTTCGACGCGAGCGATTTTGCCACAAACTCTCGCGCCGCATTTACAGCCTCCGGCGAGACCGATGCAGACCCGTCCACGACAAACAGCACGGAGGTTTCAGCGGAGGGTCGCAGAACTCGAAGGCCTGCAAGAGCGAGCACGATAAGGGCGAGCAGAAGCGTTCGCACCATGGTGCAGACGCGGCGTTGCGCCGGTGTCCAGGCGGCGATGGAGCGACGCATCCCGAGCCATAGCAGCGGAAGCGCGGCGAGCAGCGCAAACATCCATGGGCGGGCAATTTCGATCATTCCGTCCTCCTTTTGTGATGCAGCCACCATTCGCCGACGAGCAGCGCAAATGCGGCAACCGCGAGCCATTGCCACAGCGGCCATCCGGTGAGTGTCGTCGGCAGTGCGACCGGCAAAGTATCCGCTCCGCTGCTGAGCGCGGACTCCGCGTCCGAGAACGTATTCACTGCAAGCCAGCGGGCACCATCGGCATCGACGACCTGGTAAAAACCATCACGCATCGGCTGAAACGCTCCGGTGACCGTGGGTGCCGCGATGACTCCATCGCGAGGCCACGCGGTCAGCGTTTGAGACGACGCCTTTTGGTCCGGACCGAGCGCAAGCGTCTGCCCGGCGATGAGCGAAGGGAGCGAGTCGGGCTCGGCTCCTGCGAGCCAGTGTACGGTGTTGCTGATGAGCAGCGGAAACGCGACGCGCAACGGCAGGTCCGAGTCCACAACGTCGAACGCAAGCGCGGCAATCCGCTGTGCTTTGCGCTGGCCGGTGATGAGCAGCGCATTTTCAAACGAACGTAGCGGCGCGGCAAACTGCCAGCCATCCGCAGACGGCGGAATCGCGAGGGTCTGCGCGTGAAGAATCGTCACGTTGCGCAGACTGACATTGCGCGTCGCGGGATGCGCGGCATCGACGTCGGTGACAAGCGGCTGGTCAATCACCGCACCAGCGGGAAACGGCGTGCGCTTTATAAAAAGGAAATTCCCATCGGACTTCGCGAGATCGAAGCCGGGCGGCATTTCACCATCGAAGATCGTCGCGGCGAACTTCGCGCCGATCGCGGGTGAATACGCGTCGGGCGTGAGCAACTCGAACTTCACCGTGGTGTCGGCCTCCAGCATTTTCTCGAGGAAGAAACTGCCCTTGCTGATGAGCAGCACGCGCTTCGCCCTCGCCGGCGGGAGCATCGCGTAGGCGGTGTTGTCGAGCATCAGCCCGTCCGCCGCATCGAGGCGGGCGGTGAGCCAGCCGCGCGATGTGCGGCTGGGTTTTGCCAGCGTGGGGAAGACCGATAGAATGCTTGTGCCGGCAGGGATTTGAACCGGCTTCACATCCAGCGGTTTGCCGTCGTAGCTCAGCTCCACATTCGTGGTCACGGGCGCCTTGCCGAAGTTTCGCACCTCCAGCAACACATCGCTGGTCTCGGGATTTGCAGGGAGCGGGCGTGTCGCAAAACGGGTGATGGCGACGTTTTCGGTATTCGCCGGAATAGCGTGCGTCGTGAGCGGAAACCGCAGGGCCGTGGCGGGCTGGCGATCGCTGAAGAGGATGATGCGGCGGCTCCCGCTGCGCGCATCGAGCAGCGAAGACGCGAGATTTAACGCTGCGTCCATATCCCCTGTCGCATCGCTTGCCTGCACGTTCGCGAGCGTGTCGAGCAGCGGCTTTTCGTCGCCGGTAAACGGGACGGCGACGGACGGAGCAGCGTCCAGTTTGACAATGGCGAACTGCCGCGCATCGCTCACTTCGCGCACGTATCCGCGCGCAGCGGCAAGCGCTTTTTCGAAGCGAACCGTGCCATCCGGCGAAGTCGCCTGCATTCGCGCACGGCAGTCGAGGACGAGCACGACGCTCGCGCCCCCGCGAATGAAGCGATCGATGACCGGCCGCGCGAGTGCGCCCACAAGCAGGAGCAGGATGAGAACATGGAGCAGGAGGGAAAACAAATGCCGGAGACGCTGGAAGAACGAGTTGCGGCTCGTTTGATTCACCGCGCGCTGCCAGAAAAGATGCGTGCTCACGGTGATGGCGCGGCGCTTTAGCCGGAGGAAATACAGCGCCACAATCACCGGCACACCCGCGAGGAACCAGATCGCCCATGGAGAGAGGAAACTCATTTCAGGATGGCTCCATCGCGCAGGGTTTTCAGGACGACATCTTCAAACGGCAAATCGCACGTCACCATTGCATGCCCTATCGCCCGCTTGCGGCAGAAGGATTCGAGCGCCGCGTTGAAAATGGTGATTTCTTCGCGGTAGCGCGCGAGCACGGCTTCGTTTGCGGTGACTTCGAGCGATGCTCCCGTCTCGGATTCCAGCAATCGCAAGTCGCCCGTCGCCGTGGGAGCAAGTTCCGCAGGGTCGAGGATTTGGATCGTGTGAACTTCGAACTGTCCGTGTTGCAGCATCGCGAGCGGCTCTTCGTATCCCGCAGGGTCAAAAAAATCGCTGACCACAAAGACGATACCACCACGTTTCTGTCGCTGGGAAAAAGTGCGGGCGCTCGCGAGCAAGCTCGTCGGCCCGGCTTTTGCCGGCGGCTCGCGGAGGAAGTCCAGAACGCTGTGAAACTGGGCTTTTCCACGCATCACGCCGAGTTCGGATACGACCCCGTCGGCGAAAAAGTGAACGCTCACTCGATCCAAATTTGCGAGCGCGATATACGCGAGCGCAGCGGTGATTCGGCGGGCCGTGTCGAACTTCGTCAGACCCGTGCCGCCTTCCGGCTGCCAGCACATACTCGAGCTGACATCGACGAGGAAGCACACCGCCAAATCCTGCTCCTGCTCGTAGAGCTTTACAAAGAGCCGCTCCAGTCGCGCGTAAGCGGGCCAGTCGATAGCGCGCAATTCGTCGCCTTCCGAGTATTCGCGATAGTCGGCAAATTCCAGACTGCTGCCAAGCTGACGACTGCGACGCTCCGCCCGCTGCTCGCCGCGAAAGAGGCGGCGGGCGAGGAGGTGGAGCTGTTCGAGTTTGGCAAGAAATGCCGAGTCAAACAGCGAGGCGTCGTTCGCAGGGAGCACGCGATTAACGCGCGTTGGGCTCGAATGCGACGGAGTAATAGACGCGCTGGCTGGTGCCGCTCAACTCCAGTCGCGTGTAGGTGCGTCCGCCGGGCGAGAGCGTCACCGCGCCTGTGATGCGTTCGCCGGCAAAGCCGCCGCGCACCGAGAGTTGATACGTGTTCGGGCCGGCGGGCTGCCAGGTGCCGACATAGCCTGCGGTTGCGCCACCGTAGATGTTTACGAGCGCTGAGCCGTCGGCATTGAGATTCACGTACGCATGGCTGAGGCGATAGAGCGGCTGTCCGCTGATGCGCAAATTTCCGGAACCTCCGCGGAGAGAATTCACGAGGACCGGCGGTGGTGCCTGCGGGGGACGTGTGTAACCCGGGACCTGGATGAACGCTTCGCGCTCGCCTTGAAACCGCGCCTTGAAGGAACCTGCGCGGCCATTTCCCGCAAGGCTGATCCGACCGACGACCGGGCCGGAGCGGCGGTCGTCGAGGTCCAGCGTTCCGGTTCCGGCGGCGTCTTTTCCGAAGGCGCTCGTGACATTCAGCCGCATGCCGTCGCGGCTGACAGACTGCCATGTCCCTTTAAAGCGGTAGTCCGCATTGCCCACGAGCCCGATGGTGAATGAGCCGTTGGCTTCGAGGATGAGGTTCGCTTTGGAGACATTGTTGTCGTCCACTCCGGACCGCTCGACGGCTCCGACTCCGTTGGTGGAAACCGTGAGGTCTCGGGCAAAGGCCGGGCTGATGGCGGCGATGATGAATGCGGCTATTGGCAGGAATTTCATGTTCCGAGTGAAAAAGAAGTGCGCGCCTGAGTCGAACAATAAGTTTCAAGGCGAGCCAGCGGACGAGATTCCATGATGTCGCCGTTGAATGATTCGCGCCGAGTCGCTTAGGTCGCTCCCTTATGTGCGGAATTGTTGGATACATCGGAAAGAACGAAGCGGTGCCTGTGCTGCTCGACGGCTTGCGGAGATTGGAATATCGCGGATACGACTCCGCCGGGGTCGCCACGCTGGCGAACGGAAAAATCGAAGTGCGGAAAAAAGTCGGTCGTATCGCGAATCTCGCCGCGCTGCTTGCGGAGTCGCCAGTCGGCGGACACGTCGGCATCTCGCACACTCGCTGGGCCACGCATGGCGGGGTCACGGATGAAAATGCGCATCCTCATTCCGACGAAAGCGGCCGCCTTTTTATCTGCCACAATGGCGTCATCGAAAACTACGGTCCTCTGCGCGACCAACTCATCAGCGAGGGCCATGAGTTCAAGGGGCAGACGGATACCGAGGTGCTCGCGCATCTGATCGGCAAGCACTATGACGCGTTGCCGGACGCTGCGAGTAGCGCGAAGCTTGTGACTGCCTTGCGCGAAGCTCTGACACGCGTCGTCGGGACTTACGGAATCATCCTCATGCACGCCGATGTGCCGTCCGTGATTGTCGGCGCGCGGCGCGGTTCGCCGTTGGTGCTCGGCGTGGGAAAAGGAGAAAACTTTTTCGCCAGCGATGTGAGCGCCGTTGTCGCCCACACACGGGAAGCGGTCTATTTGAAGGACTTCGACATTGCCGTGCTCGGGCCGGATGATTTTGAGATTACCTCACTGCTGGGCGGTGCGAGCGGCTATGAAGTGTCGAAGGTAGAGTTTTCCGCAGAGGACGTGAGCCTCGGAGAATACCCGCACTACATGCTCAAGGAGATATTCGAGCAACCTGACACCATTCGCGATGCGATGCGCGGACGGTTGTCCCGCGAGGATGCCACCGCGAAGCTCGGAGGTCTCGGCATGACTCCGACGGAGCTGCGGAATATCGACCGCATCATCCTCACCGGATGCGGCACCGCGGCACACGCGGCAATGTGCGGCGAGTATATCATCGAGGCTCTCGCGCACATTCCGGTGGAGGTGGAGTTCGCCAGTGAGTTTCGCTACCGGCAGCTTCCGCTGCCAAAAAACACGCTCGTCTTTTGCATCAGCCAAAGCGGAGAAACTGCCGATACACTCGCCGCCCTCCGCGAAGCGCAGCGCAAAGGCCTCCGAACACTCGGCATTTGCAACAATGTCGCCAGCACGATCGCTCGTGAAAGCGGCGGCGGCGCTTACATGCACGCCGGGCCGGAGATCGGCGTCGCGGCTACGAAGTCTTTTACTTCGCAGGTCACCATCCTCACGCTCATCGCGCTGCTACTCGGGCGTATCCGCCACCTCAGCACCACCGAGGGCCTGCGTATCATCGAGGAACTCGAAGCGCTCCCGGACAAAATCCGGCGCATCCTTTCGCAGAACGAACACATCCGCCGCATCGCCGACAAATATGCGAATTCCCAGGCGATGATGTTTCTCGGGCGGCAGTTCAATTATCCCATCGCCCTCGAAGGCGCGCTGAAGATGAAGGAGATCAGTTACATCCACGCTAGCGGCCACCCGAGCGCGGAGCTGAAACACGGCATCATCGCCCTCATCACGCCGGAGCTCCCCACCGTTGTCATTGCACCCGCAGACTCCGTATTTGAAAAGAACGTGAGCAACATCGAGGAGGTCCGCGCGCGGAAAGGTCCGATTATCGCCATTGGCACCGAGGGCCACGAGGAAGCGCTCCGCCGCGTCGCCGACGACATCATCACCATCCCCGAGTGTCCCGATTATCTGTCGCCGATTCTCACCGCCATCCCGTTGCAACTCCTGGCGTATCACACCGCCGTGAAGCTCGGATGCGACGTGGATAAACCGCGCAATCTCGCGAAGAGCGTGACTGTGGAGTAGCCTTCCAGCGATGGGAATTGTCTCTGCGGCAGTCTTAACGCTTCCCAGAGTTAGTTCGATTTACAGAGTCGGATTGCAGGTCCTCAGTTCGGATACGGTTTCCACACTCAACTTGCATGAATCCTCAAGTTGGTAATCGTCAGTGGTCAGTTTTCGGGCGAAAACTTCTGAGCGACACATTACAAACGTCAGAAGGAGAGAGTTTTACGATTCCATACATTCTCAGGGTCTCGCAGCTTTTTTCTGCCCAGCATTTTTCTGCCAAAATGGAGTCGCTCATTTTGGCATAAAAATGTTTGGCAAAAGAAGGGCTCAAGAAGATTCCGATATTTCCGTCGTTTTTTCCATGCTCCTTCCGCCCCGGTCTTTTGCTGCCTACTGAAAACTGACCACTAAAATCTCAGATTTCCGCACCTTGAACGTAGAATTCGTGTGACACTTTTCTCCAACAGATTCAGGGAGGCCCGCAGATTTCCACCTCCAAATAGTCTGCGGGCATCCCTGAATCTGCTGGAAAACTAAACACTCGATGGCGGGGCGCTTTTCAGAGTGTGTTGAAAGCCTCGCCATAGCAAAAGGACGTAAAGGAGCGGCGAATTCATTCGCCGACCCCGATAGCGCGCAGCGCCCGATCGGTCACTCGTCCAGCCATGGAGTAAGCGTGGACAAGGGATTGGACGCTTCGCGTTGTGCAGGTCGGCGAATGAATTCGCCGCTCCTTTACGCCTCCTCCCGTTGGGCACACTTCTTCGCCAGAGGGGGCTAACCAAGATACACGCGTTACTCGCTTGAATTCACGCTTTCCGACTTCGATTGCTGTGCAACGCCATTTCCTCATACAGGCCCCACTACGAAAAAACGAAGGCAAGCCTTGCGGCTTGCCTTCGTGAGACAAAAGAATGTCGTTTCCGGTCAGTCTAGCTCTGACGACGGCGGCGCATCATCAATCCCGCAGCGCCAATGGCGACGAGAAATGCGGATGTTGGCTCAGGGACCGGGGCCAAGCCAAAGTTTTTCGATCCTGACAAATTTGAACTATCTGTTCCGAAGCTTCCGATTACAACTGCGGCACCAGGAGCCAAAACTTCCCCGCCGGCGTCGGTCAAATCTGTGATGTCCGTGGTAGTGCTCCCTGGGACAGGGTTTTGCGATGGGAATGCCCAACCCGAGTTAGTGTTCTTATTTGCATAAAAAACTCCGTGAGCCGTCGCGCTTGAGAGCGCCAATGCAGAAGTAGTACGATTGGTTGAACTGAATACCCAGTAGTAGACTTGGAGTCCGACGATGCTCGGAGTCACCCCCCCAGTGATCGCTGGATTTCCGCCACTCGAAGCGCTGAAGTGCCCATGCTCAGGCCCTGGTCCGCCGAGGTCAAGTCCGATTTGGGTAGCAGCAAATTCAGTAAAATGGCTGTTCAAAAATGAAAGATCGAATGCATTCGCAGACAAAACTGAGTCTGAAACATCAAAATAACCAATCCGAGCCCAGTTTCCCGACGCCAAGTCTGTATTTCCAACACTGAATCCATTATCAGTCCCTGCGCCCCAGTTGACGGTAGCACCTTGAGACGAAATTACTGAAGCCAAAATAAGTATTGAGAGTGTTTTTTTCATGAAGATTAGAAGGTATTTACGTGTTTGTGATTTATATTAGAGTGATGCAGGGTGCTGAGGAGCAACCCAGTTGAACGCGGTCGCATTCTTCCGGTTAACGATCAACGATGCCGCGACTGGAAGCGCGACCCCGCTCTGATCCTGATTCGCTGGCACAGAACCAACCCGCCTCCATCCAGTTCCAACAAGACCACCGCTCGAGTAATAGAACGTATCATAACTCGACGTTGAGGAATTCCAAAGCAGGACTTGATCGGCCGTGCTCGAACTGCCCGAGGCTAAGCCAGTGGTTGAGCTGCCCGTGTAAAGTAAACTGGATGCGAGCGTTTGCCCTGAAGCGAACACATTCGCAACAATGTTGATACCTACGTTGACAGCTATCGACGTTTGTCCCGTTTTCACGCTACCCATTAGAACGACATTCGCGGCAGTCGAACCGTTCCGCTTAACAACGAGGCCATCCTCAGGATAAAGGACTGTCGCCGCTTGATTTTGGTTCGCCGGAGCAGAGCCGATGCGACGCCAACCGACGCCCACAAGACCCCCGGTGGAGTAGTAGAATGTGTCGTAACCGGCTCCGTTATAAATCAGAATCTGATCGCCAGTGGTGGATGTCCCCCCAGTCAAACCACCCTCATTTGCCGCACCGAAAACGGATGCCAAAGTCCAATGTTGACGAACCTTAAACGACACGGGAGCCGCAACACCGGCCACCAAATTTTGGGACAACGTTATTGTCTTCGATGCCGCAGTAGTCGCGGAGATGTCATACATCTGACCCGCACCGGGACCGGACGTAATCTCGACATAAAATGCTCCAGACACCCCATTGAACTGCCCGTCAGCCCAAGTCGCCTCGTTGTCGGTGAGGGAATTTGCGGAGATTGTTTCAGCACTCCCTTGATACGAAACCGTGCGTGTTAACCCCAAGCTCGAGAATGTGAGACCCGAGTTACTTGATCCCGATAGAGCGAGCGTGATGAACCCGACCGGGTCCGTGGTGGCCGTCGTCTGCGCGAACGCTGGGACTGCGATGAGTGCGATGGTCGCTGCGAGAGCGACTTTTTTAAGTTCGTGGGTGATTTTCATTTGTAGTTCTGTTTAAGCGATTTTTCGAGGCGC